>CP064979.1:1599719-1919663 GCA_016699575.1 Flavobacteriales bacterium
TCAGCGATCGTTACCTGTTGGAGCAACGGCCGCACCTGGTGCTGCTGGGCATGATGCTCGCGGGCTATTGCGTCGGCGCGGACACGGGAGTGCTCTACATCCGTGCTGAATATCCGGAAGCCGTGGAGATCGTGAAGCAGGCCGTGAGCGATCTGGAGGCCAACGGATGGATCGGCAGCAACATCAACGGCAGCGGCGTCAACTGGCGCTTCAAGGTCATCAAGGCAGCCGGTGCCTATGTATGCGGTGAAGAGACCGCATTGCTCAACAGCATCGAAGGCAAGCGCGGCGAAGTGCGCACACGCCCTCCCTACCCGGCGCAACAGGGTTTGTTCAATCGTCCCACGGTGGTGAACAATGTGGAAACACTGGCATGCGTGCCATGGGTGGTGAAGCACGGTGGCGCCGCTTTCACCAAGCTGGGCAGCGAAAAGAGCAACGGCAGCAAGCTCGTCTGCCTCGATAGCGGCTTCAACCGGCCCGGGCTCTACGAAGTGGAGTGCGGCACACCGCTCGCGCGCGTCATCGATGAACTGGGCCAGGGCTTCGCGCGTCCCACCAAGGCGCTGCACATCGGCGGTCCGCTGGGCGGCATCGTGCCGTTGCAGAAGATCAACGATCTCAGCATCGACTTCGAGAGCTTCCAGAAGAACGGCTTCCTGCTGGGCCACGCCAGCGTGCTGAGCATACCGGCCTCGTTCCCGATGGTGGAATACCTGGAGCACCTCTTCGCGTTCACCGCCATGGAGAGCTGCGGCAAGTGCTTCCCGTGCCGCATCGGCAGCACGCGCGGCAAGGAACTCATCCAAGGTGCGCGCCTGCACGGTAGGAAGATCGACCGCACGCTCTTCAACGACCTGGTGGAAACCATGGAGATCGGCAGCCTGTGCGCGCTGGGCGGTGGACTTCCGCTCGGCGTGAAGAACGCGTTGCAGTATTTCCCGGAGGAGCTGGAGGGGTACTTCGGGTGAGGTGGACAGAACGACTGGCTCGCCAAGCAGATCAAGTTTCACGCAGAGGCGCAGAGAGCGCAGAGGAGAAATGCACCCTGACCGCCGCCGAAGACGACCTCTGCGTTCTCTGCGTGAGAACAAGTCCTCCAGTGTGATCGCCCGGGTTCGGCTCACTCTCCGCGACCTGTCTCCACGTGTGGCCCCGTTCAACCGCCCGCACCATTAACAGTCTTTCGCTGACGAACGCCCAGGACCGGTCCTCGGCCCCCGCACCGCTCCAGTACTTTTCGGCATTCATCGGCCGTTCGGCCAACTGACATGACCTCCTCCGACTACGGGCTGCTCATCAGCAAGCTCGACGCCTTCACCCGCAAGTACTACAAGGATCAGCTGATCCGCGGGGCGCTGTACAGCATCGGGCTGGTGGTGGCGTTCTTCCTGTTGGCAGCCTTGCTGGAGCATGTGGGCCACTTCGGCAGCGGAGCGCGCACGGGTTTGTTCTGGGGCTACATCGTGCTGGCGCTTGCTGTTGTGGGCCGCTTCATCGTGGTGCCGTTGGTGAAGCTGTTCCGCCTCGGTCCCGTGATCTCGCACAACGAAGCCGCCACCATCGTGGGCCGCCACTTCAGCGAGGTGAAGGACAAGCTGCTGAACACGCTGCAACTGAAGGAGCAGGCCGATAACGACCCCGGCCGTCGCGCGTGGATCGAAGCCAGCATTGCGCAGAAAAGCCGCGAGCTCTCGCCCGTACCGTTCACCGCCGCCATCGACCTCGGCCGCAACAAACGCTACCTCCGCTACGCCCTGCCGCCGCTGGCCGTGCTGGCCATCCTCCTCTTCGGCGCGCCCAGTTTCACCGACAGCACCAAGCGCTTGATGCAACCCGGCAAGGAATTCCTGCCGGAACGACCGTTCGACTTCGTGCTGAAGACGACCGATCTCACCGTGCCCGAAACGGAAGATTTCGAACTGGAACTGGTGCTCACGGGCGAAGTGATCCCGCAGCGCGTCGACGTGGAAGTGGACGGCAACGTGATCCCCATGGTGCGGGGTGAAGGCAACCCTTCGGCAGGCTCAGGGCAGGCCAACTTCACGCACCGCTTCCGCAACGTGCTGCAACCCATCGACTTCAACTTCATCGCCAACGGGTTCAGCTCGGAGGACTTCACGCTGAACACCATTGCGAACCCGCTGCTGCTCGACTTCGGCCTCTCGCTCGACTACCCCGACTACCTGGGCATGAAGGACGAGACCGTGATGAACACCGGCGACGTCACCGTGCCCGCCGGAACACGCATCACCTGGAACGTGAACACGCGCAGCGCCCAGAAACTGGAGATCGCCTTCGACGACACCACTTTCATCCTCGACCCGGTCGGGTCCCACTCCCTCTCCTCTGGAGAGGGTCGGGGTGAGGCCTTCAGTGCCGGTCGCCGCTTCCTGCAGAGCCGCAGCTACACCATGGCGCCAAAGGCCTCCGCGCCCACCAGCAAGGAACCGCTGCAGTACCGCGTGGACGTGGTGCCGGACCTCTACCCGCTCATCGCCGTGGAGGAACAGGTGGACAGCACCGCACCCAAGCGCCTTTACTTCCGCGGCGACATCGGCGACGACCATGGCTTCAAACGCCTGCTCTTCCACCACCGCTTCCTGGAAGGCGGCGACAGCGTGGTCATGGAGGACCGCGAGCGCGTGGCTGAACTCAACATCGACCCGCGCAACCTGCGGCAGGAGTTCTTCCACGTGTGGGACATGTACCCGCTGAACATCGGTGCCGGCGACCGCATCGAGTACTACTTCGAAGTGTGGGACAACGACGGTGTTACAGGCAGCAAGAGCGCCCGCAGCCAGACGCGCGTGTGGGAAGCACCTACGCTGAAGGAACTCTCCGAAACACAGAGCGAGCAGGCCGACGCCATCAAGCAGAGCCTGCAGAGCAACATCCGCGAAGCGCAGGACATCCAACGCGACCTGGACAAGCTGCGTCGCGAGATGCTGGAGAAGAAAGAGCTCGACTGGCAGGACAAGCAGAAGCTGGAGAACGTGATGGACCGCCAGAAGCAGCTGCAGCAGAACATCGAGCGCACCACCGAGCAGCTGCGCCAGAGCCAGCAGCAGCGCCGCGAGTTCAGTCCCATGGACGAGCGCATGCTGGAAAAGCAGCAACAGATCCAGGAGCTCTTCGAGAACGTGCTGAGCGAAGAGATGAAGGAGCTCTACAAGCAGGTGCAGGAGCTGATGGAGAAGCTCAACAAGGAAGAGCTGCAGGAGCAGGTGCAGGAGATGAAGATGAGCCAGGAGGACATTGAGAAAGAGCTGGACCGCTCGCTGGAGCTCTTCAAGCAGATGGAAGTGGAACAGAAGGCCGAGGACATTGCCGAGCAACTGGAGAAGCTGGCCGAGGAGCAGAAGAAACTTAGCGAGGAGAGCAAGGAGAACGAAAGCGGAAAGGACGCCGCCAAGCAGGAGGAGATGAAGGCCAAGCAGGATTCGCTCAACAAGGCCTTCGAGGACGTGAAGAAGCAGATGGACGAGCTGGAGAAGAAGAACCAGGAGCTGGAGAAGCCGATGGAGCTGCCGGACACTCAACAGGGCGAAGAGCAGATAGACAAGGAGCAGCAGGAGAGCAAGGAGAACCTGGACAAGAAGGAGAACCAGAAGGCCAGCGAGAACCAGAAGAACGCCGCGGAACAGATGGAACAGATGGCCTTCCAGATGAAGAGCGCAGCCGGCGGTCAGGAACAGGAACAGGCCGAGGAGGACATGGACGCGCTACGGCAGCTCCTGGAGAACATCGTGGAGCTGAGCCACGACCAGGAGAACGTGATGAACGATCTCAACGCAACAAAGAGCCGCGACCCGCACCTGGTGGACATCGGTCGCGAGCAGAAGAAGCTGCGTGATGATGCCAAGATCGTTGAGGACTCCCTCTTCGCGCTGAGCAAACGCGTGGCACAGATCGAAGCCATCGTGAACCGCGAGATGAACGCGGTGAACGAGAACATGGACCTGGCCACCGACCTCATCGGCAACAGCCGTGCGAACGACCGCGACAAACCCATGGCCGCCGAGAAGCAGCAGCGCGCCATGACCTCGCTGAACAACCTGGCGCTGCTCCTGGACGAAGCGCTGCAACAGATGATGCAGCAGCAGAACGCCATGAAGATGCCCGGCAGTGGCCAATGCAACAAGCCGGGCGGCCAGGGACAGGGCAAAGGCAAGAAGCCCAGCGCGAGCAAGATGAAGGCCCAGCAGGAGGCCCTCAACAAGCAGTTGGAGGAGATGCGCAAGGGCCAGCAGAAAGGCAAGAAGCCCGGCGAGAAGAACGAAGGCGGCAGCAAAGGCCAGCCCGGCATGAGCCAGCAGCTGGCCAACATGGCGGCGCAGCAGGCTGCTATCCGCAAGGAGATGCAGCGCCTGGCCCAGGAGCTGAACAAGGACGGCAGTGGCGCCGGCAACGCCCTGAACAAGCTGGCCGAGGAGATGGAGCAGACCGAGAAGGACATCGTGAACAAACGCATCGACCAGGAGACCATGGAGCGCCAGAAGGACATCATGACCCGCCTGCTGGAGCACGAGAAGGCCGAGCGCGAACGCGAGCAGGACGAGAAGCGCCAGAGCTCCGAAGGCCGCGACCTGTCGCCCGCCGACCCCCAGCGCTACTTCGACTACCAGCGCCGCAAGGAGCGCGAGGCCG
Organism: Flavobacteriales bacterium; assembly: GCA_016699575.1. Taxonomy (NCBI): domain Bacteria; kingdom Pseudomonadati; phylum Bacteroidota; class Flavobacteriia; order Flavobacteriales; species Flavobacteriales bacterium. The sequence goes on from CP064979.1 coordinate 1,604,370, forward strand.
AATTGTTGCGAACAATGCCCCCGGGATTGAAGCCGTACTACCGCCAGAAGGTCAATGCCTATTTCGGTAGCTTCGCCCGACCCTAGGGACCGGACATGACACACCTGATGGAGGACGTCGAGTACACCGAACGCATCGATTTCCCGAGCAAGGCCGAGAACATCGCACTGGTGGAGAAGCTCATCGACGACGTGTGCGCCAAGCACAACGTGCACGAGAGCCACTACGGCAACATCCTCATCGCCCTCACCGAGGCGGTGAACAACGCCATCCACCACGGCAACAGCTTGGACCCGTCCAAGACCGTTACTGTGGGCTGCCGCGGCGGCCATGGCAAGGTCACCTTCTATGTGAAGGACCAGGGCCCCGGCTTCGACCACGACACCCTGCCCGACCCCACAGAGCCCCAGAACATCGAGAAGCCCCACGGCCGTGGCGTGTTCCTGATGCGGGCCCTGGCCGATATGGTGGCCTTCGACGACAATGGCGCGACAGTGGCCATGACCTTCAGCACGCAGCCGCAGCAGTAGTAGGCGCGGTATGATCGCTTTCCAGTTCGATGGTGTGCCGGATGCCTTCCGGCACCGCACCGCGTTGCGCCGCTGGCTCACCACCGTGGCCCAGCGCGAGGGCCGCACCATTGCGCAGCTCACCTACGTGCTCCTCACGGACAAAGCCCTGCTCACGTACAACCGCCAGTACCTGCAGCACGACGAGTACACGGACATCATCACGTTCGATACACGCTTTGTCATGGTGAGCCAGTCGAACCAAGACAAAGCGATCCACGGCGACATCCTCATCAGCTACGACCGGGTGAAGGAGAACGCCGCCACCTACGGCGTGAGCGCCCAACACGAGCTGCACCGCGTGATGGTGCACGGCCTGCTGCACCTCTGCGGCCATGGCGATAAGACCGACAAGCAGCGCGCGGCCATGCGTGGGTTGGAGGACAAGTACCTGAGGCTGTTGAGGTGAAGTGACCGTGGGGCGATCTGTGTCCTGGCCGACTACCTTTGGGCACCGCGGTCATGAAACTCAACGAATTGAAACTGGCGCTGGTGCAGCAGATCCTCAACTCGGAGGACGCGGATGAGCTGCGCACCGTGGACGAAGTGCTGAACCATGGCACCGTGTTCAAACTGTCCGCCAAGGAAAAGGCCGAACTGGACAAGGACTTCGCTGCCTATCGGTCGGGCAAGGGGCGCAATTCCAGTTGGGCCGAAGTGAAGGCATACGCGCGGCAGCGGGCCCGGTCATGAGCTTGCGCCCGGTTTTCCGGCCAGCGGCACGCGAGGATGTCGCTGAGGGATATGCATGGTACGAAGCACGGCGCGAGGGACTGGGCGATGCGTTCCTCCTGGAAGTGCAGCGCTGTCTCGCGGTGGTATTGCGCACCCCCTCAGCCTTCAGGAAGGTGCACAAGGAATTCAGGCAAGCATTGATGGACCGGTTCCCCTATGTGATCGTTTACCGCGTTGCCGATGAACATGTCGTCGTCATGCGCGTGTTCCACTGCAGCCAGCATCCCGCGAAGAAGTTCAGGAAGAAGCGCAAATAGTCCGGGCTGGCCTTGAACAGAACGAAGAGCCCCGCAATGCATCGCGGGGCTCTTCGCTTGCAGCAGGCTGCCGTGCTAGTCCACTGCCAACCACGCCAACCGGTCCATGAACTCGATTCCGCTCACCTCCATGCGGTGCGGGTCATTGATGCGGGTGCAGAAGTCGATGAGCAGCTCGCCATGCACGGGGCATTGCAACCAGTAACCACCGGCATGGCGCCAACGCGGTGCATGCAGGGCCTCGGCTTCATGGTCGTGGAAGTGCGTGTACGCAGCGCTCTCCTGCCAGTGGCGCGTGCAACGCGCGAGCAGGGCAATGCGCTCGGGGCGGTCGGCCCATTGCTCGCGCGCGGCGTGCAGCAACGAGGCGGGGTTGAACACTTCGCCGGTACGCGGCGCAGTGAAAGTCGGACGGTGGGGTTGGTGTTGCATGATGGTCGGTCCTCAACGCCCCGACCCCGGCATCCCTTGCGGGACCCGGGGCCGAAGCTGTAGTGGTGGCTCAGGCTGCGCGGCCCATGGCGGGGTCGCACTGGGCGCCTTCGCCCGCCGTGCCGATGGCGCTCACACAGAACCAGTAGGCCTTGAAACTCTCCAGATCGGTGACCAGGTGGCTGGCCTGCGTACGGTAAGCAATGGCTTCCCACTTGGCGTTGGGCAACGCAGGGTCCTCGCTCGTCATCCACACTTGGTTGCCGTGCGCACCGTGCACCCTGCGCCAGCGAAGTTCCACCTCGCCACGCAGGTTGGTGAAGCGTGCGCTGAGCTCCTTGGTGGTGCCGGGTACACCCACGGGCTCGGGTGTTTTGGCCAGCGGGTAGCCGCTGCTGTCCAGCATGGTGGCGTTGCCGAGGCAGATGCTGCGCACGTAATCGGCCTGTTTGCGCAACAATGTCCCGAGCGCGTTCTTGGCATCGTTGCGCAAGAGTTTGCTCTGCCGGCTGCCGAAGGTGGCCTCTTCGATCGCTGCTTCCAGCGCATCGGCTGCCGCCGTCATGTCCGCCATCGTCACCGCCGGTGTGGTGAAGTTGGCATTGCCCGACATTTTACCGACCACGTTGCGAGCGAGGGCGAGCACGGCTTCGGGACGTTGCCGTAGTGCGGAAAGCTTGATGTTCGCTTTCATGATGTGTTGGTCGCCAGTGGATCCGGCCTGAGACCGCTGCCGTTTGTTGGTTGATCCGGGGGTTGCAACGCCGGGGTACAACACAGGTTCAGGAAATGCGCCAAAACACAACAAAGGGCACGCGGCATTGTTGTGCCACAATGCAGGCCCCTCAAGCCTTGCAGCGCAACAGTTGCGCTAATGCAAATGAGTTGCACTAATGCAACTACGGTCGGCAGGCACGCCAAGCCCCACCGCGCAAGGCCCTTGAGCAGGGCTGCTCGGCACATCAACACGGGCTGCTCAGCGCGGCAAGCAGGGTTGCTCGGCACACCAACACGGGCTGCTCAGCAAGGCAAGCAGGTTTGTTCGGCACACCAATGCGGGCTGCTCAGCAAGGCAAGCAGGGTTGCCCGGCACACCGCCACGGGCTGCTTGGCAGGGCAAGCAGGGCTGCTCGGCACACCAACACGGGCTGCTCAGCAAGGCAAGCAGGGTTGCTCGGCACACCAACACGGCCTGCTCCGCAAGGCGAGCAGGTTTGCCCGGCACAACAACATGGCCTGCTCAGCAAGGCGAGCAGGGTTGCTCGGCACACCAACATGGGCTGCTCGACAAGTCATGCAGGGCTGCACGGGGCCCTGTTATGTGCTCTGTGCCTGGCCCCTATTGCTCCCGAAAGCCTTGCGCACCAGCATCAGCAGATGCTCTTCGGCCAAGGGAATATCAGGGTCGAGCACTGCAACGTTCAAGCCGAACCACTTGGCCACCGCCAGCGCCACCTGGAAGGGGAGCTGCGCATCGCCATGCTCGTAGCGGCTCATCTCGTACGGCTCCAAGCCCAGTGCCAGACCGACTTCCTTTTGCGACAGGCAAGCCGCCTTGCGCAGTGCCAATAGGCGCTTGCCTAATCGTTCCGCATAAGTGGCGCGCTTGGCCATCGGGGCAAAAGAACCGCCCACAGTGCATTGGAAAAATACCCAGTTCCGGGTATTTTGAGGAGTGGTAGAGGGCTGCCGGGGTCTGCTTTGCTTTTCAACAAAAGCACGGTTCGTGGTTCAGCCGCATCGGGTGCGCGCCTACATTCACATCACGTTCGTTGGCCTGAGGAGTTGGATCGGAGTTGTTCCACCTAACCCATCCTGTCATCCGTTCTGCTGTTCTTTCCTGCTGTGCCTTCGCTGCCGTGGCCGCCCAGAGCCAAGCACTTAATGGTACTCTTACCCTGTCCAACTACAACGGCAGCAACATCAGTTGCAAGGGCGGCAGCAACGGGTCGATTTGTAAGCACCCCCTGAAACAGGTGCAGGTGGAAGTAGAACCACCTAAACTTGATCAGGATGAGAAAGAGCAGATTCACCGAGACGCAGATCATTGCGATGCTGCGCGAGCATGAGGCAGGCAAGAAGGTCTCGGACGTGTGCCGGGAACATGGCGTGAGCCAGCCGACGTTCTACCAGTGGAAGGCCAAGTACAGCGGCCTGGACGCCAACCAGCTCAAGGAGTTCAAGGAGCTGAAGGCCAAGTATGCGCGCCTTGAGAAGATGTACACCGAGGCCCAGATGGACCGCCAGGTGCTCAAGGAGATCATCGAGGGAAAGTTGTAGGCCCGGACGACAAACGAGAGGTCGTGCGCCGACTGGTCGAACAGCGCCAGTACAGCGAACGCCGGGCCTGCAAGCTGTTGAACTTGAGTGCGAGCGTGTATCGCTATGCGCCCAAGGAGAAGAACGATGCGGAAGTGATCGAGCACATGATGCGAGTGGTGGATCAGAACCCCACATGGGGGTTCGGTCTGACCTTCGACCAGATGGTCACTGAGGGGACCGGGGCCAACCACAAGCGGGTGCACAGGCTCTACAAGGAGGCGGACCTGCACTTGCGCAGGCGTACGAAGCGCCGGGTGCCCGAGCGGGTGAAGGACCCGATCGTGCTGCCCATCGGCCCGAACATCACTTGGAGCATGGACTTCATGAGCGATGCGCTGGTGACCGGTCGCAAGTACCGCACTTTCAACGTGATCGATGACTTCAACCGGGAAGCCTTGTGCATAGCGGTCGACACCTCTCTGCCTGCTGCACGCGTGATCCGTGAGCTGGACCAGCTGATCGCCTGGCGTGGTAAGCCCGAACGCCTTCGCATGGACAATGGCCCGGAGTTCATCGCACACGCCATGCAGGAATGGGCCACATCCAACGGGATCGCCTTCACCTACATCCAGCCGGGCATGCCCATGCAGAACGGCTTGGTCGAGCGCTTCAACAAAACGTACCGGACCGAAGTGCTCAATGCGTGGATCTTCGAACGCCTGGACCAAGTACGCACCATCACGCAAGAGTGGATGTGGCGCTATAACAACCAGCGCCCGCACAGGTCGTTGCTGCGCTTATCGCCCCGTGCGTTCCTGTTGAAATGTGGACAACTCCCTGCCCACTACACAGGCTCACGCGCGGACTTCCCCACAGTTCAACAGGACATCCACAACACCACCACACTCAAAAGTACCTTTACAAACCGCTGCGCCTAAAATGGGGGTGCTTACAATGCCTTCACGCTGTCGTGGAACACCACAATGGCGCCGGGGCCGGCATGCTTCAGCACGTTGCCGAGCGCGGGCACCGAAGAGTCCCGGTCCGAAACGGCACCGGCGGCGCCCTAACTTTACCGGACCAATACAACGGACCATGGATAGCGGTGCGATCAAACTGGAGTTGCTTGAGCGCTTGGCCAGTATCAGGGATGAGGCCATCATTCAGCAAATGGCGGCCATGCTCAAGAAGGCGTTCCCTCAGGTGATGGAAGAGGGCCCTGATTTCACCGATGAGGAGATCGCGGAGTTGGACCAACAACGCGCCGACCACCTGAGCGGAAAGTCGAAGTCGTACACGGCAGAGGAATCCATCCGCATGATCCGCGAGGGGTTCAAAGGATGAGCTATGAACTCCGGATCAAAGCAGTGGCCATACGGCAAGCCGCAGAGGCCTATGCGTACTACCAACGCCAAGTCCCAGGACTTGGGGAGCGTTTTATCGCAGCACTGATCGACGGCTATGAGACCCTGCGCTCCAACCCGTCATTCCAAGTGCGCAAAGCGCCTTACCGCTATTGGAAGCTGCGCAAGTTCCCTTACCGCCTGATCTATGAGGTACAGGACAACACGGTAGTGGTTTACCAAGTACGGCACGTGAAGCGAAGGGCGCATCCCAAGTACGGGCCTTAGTGTGTGGACTTGAAGCGCCGCTCCAAGGGCGTGGCGGCTAGCAACAACTTCACGACGCGCGGCGCAGGGTGTGCTCCCGTTCAGCAGCAAAGGCCAGGCATGCACGGCTATCCTGCTCGGTCAACTGCGGGAAATCCTCCATGATCCGCGCGTTGCTCATGCCAGCGGCCAACCAACCGATCACGTCGTAAACCGCGATGCGCGTAAAGCGCACGCACGGCTTGCCGAAGCGGCGCTCCGGGGCGATGGTTATTGATCCCGATACTCCATGCGTGCGGAGATAGGCCCCTGCCAACCCTATGGCTAACCCCCTATCGCCTTGAACCCATACCCCTCCTTCCCAAAGTGCTCCAGCACCGCAGGCAGCGCCACCTGCAGGCGCGGCCATGCCTTCACACTGTCATGGAACACCACGATGGCGCCGGGGCCGGCATGCTTCAGCACGTTGCGGGTGGCGCGGGCGCCGTCGATGCGCGTATCGAAATCGCCGCTTAGGACGCCCCACATCACCACGGTGTAGTGGTCGCGCAGGGCGCGCGCTTGGGCGGGCATCAAGCGGCCGTAGGGCGGGCGGAAGAGCTCCGTGCCGGTGAGCTTCTGGCAGCGCTCCACGCTCCCTAAGTAGGTGGGAGTCGCGGTGTCGCGACCGTTGCAGTGGTCCCACGTGTGGTTGCCGATGACATGGCCTTCGGCCTTCACGCGCTGGAACAGTTGTGGGTTCGCCTCGATGTTCTTGCCGATGCAGAAGAAGGTGGCCTTGGCGTCGTGCGCCTTCAGCTGATCCAGCACCCACGGCGTGGCCTCGGGCACGGGCCCATCATCGAAAGTGAGGTACAGGGCCTTCTCCTCCGCGGGCATACGCCACAGCCGGCTCCCGAGCAGCAGTCTCGCAAGGCGGGGGGTCCGTGCGAGGTACATGCGGCTCCGGGGTCATTAAACCGCAAAGAGCGCAAAGGACGCCAAGGAAAACACGCCGTCCTTGGCGCTACATCCCACCAAGGCGCTCTTTGCGTTCTCTGCGTTCTTTGCGGTAAAGCACACCCGCATGCTCACAGCTTGATCTTCGACGTGGGACGTGGCGCCTGCTGTTGCTGGTTCAGGTCCAGGTTGGCGGGCAGGCCGTTCTTCACGTTGTAGTCGGCGTTCACCTCGGTCATTCGGGCCTTCAGCTTCTCCAGCAGGGCGGCATCGTTGCCGAAGCGCTCCACGTTGTCCACCAGACGGTCCATCACGGCGCGCGTGATCATCGTTTCCTGGCCGAGCTGGTCGTAATGCGACTGGTCGAGCGAGAGCTGCCACTGCATGTTCTCGTCCATGATGGCGAAGAGGCGCTCGGCGAGCTTGTTCGCCTTGTCCGCTGCACCAGCATCGTAGTAGCCTTCGATGAGCGGCAGGATCACACGGTCGTAGGGCACGTTGCGCTCGGGCATATGCTCGAAGGCCATGTCCAGCACCTTGATGGCTTCAGCCTTGCGCCCCTCGGTGGTCAGGGCATCGGCCAGCGCGCTCATCTGCATCCGCATGTTCATGGTCATGCGCAGGATATTCTCGTCCAAGTAGATCGGATCCTCGGTGTCCATGTTGCCCCAGCGGAACAGGTCGAGGTTCTTCAGCATGATGTCCGTGCCCACATGGCCGTACTGGCCCGGCGTGGTATTCCTGTGCTGGATGGGCACCACACGGTAAGTGAGGCCCTCCAGGCGGAACCACTCCTGCATGTTGATGTAGCTGTCCGGGCCGGTGGTGACGGCGAAGTACACCGGGCGTTCCCAATTGTTGTTGGCCAGTAGGTCCAGCACCATCAAGTGGTTCTTGTAAAGGGCCTGCTTACCAACGGTCCACACCATGGCATCGGCAATGCGCGCACTGTCGGCCACGCTCACGGTGCCGTTGGTGATCACCTTGGCGCTGTCCACCGGAACGCTGAAGCGATTGGTGGGGAAGTAGGCGTACTTGTCGCCGCCCTGCCCTTGCATGTTATCGTCGTTGGCCACGAAGGCCATGGCCTTGCGCAGGTCCATGGTCTGCGGGTTCTTGCGGTCGCGCGGCAACAGGTACACGGCATCGCGGGTGCCCTGGCGGTATTTCTCCGGCGCCATCTTGAACGGCACGGGGTCGCTCTCATAGGCTTTGCGGCGCATCTGGTCGATGTACCAATCGGTGTTGAGCAGGCTCAGGTTCACCACGCGCACATCGGTGCGGATGCCTTCGACCTCCTGGGCGTACCACAGCGGGAAGGTGTCGTTATCCCCGTTGGTGAAGAGGATGGCGTTGGGCGCGCAGCTGTTCAGGTAGTTGCTGGCCACATCGCGCGCCGGCATGCGCTTGGCGCGGTTGTGGTCGTCCCATTCAACGCTCAGCATCTGCAGCGGCACCAGCACGCACAGCAGCGTGGCCAGTGTCGCCACCACCGTGTCGTTCTTCATCACCATGCCCATGCCGTGGAAGAGCAGTGCAGCACCGCCACCCACGCCAGTGATCCATAACAAGCTGTAGCTGCCGCTGTGGTCGCCTCCGGTGACACTTTCCGCCAAGTACTTCAGCACCACCAACGCCAGGCCTGCGCCAACGGCATAGAGCAGCTCCATGCGTTTGATGGTGCGCGCCGCGTCGAAGAGCGCATACACGCCCAGGCCGATCCAGATGGCGAAGGCGTAGAAGGAACCCACGTAGGCGTAGTCCCGCTCGCGCGGCTGCATGGGCGTCTGGTTCAGGTAGATGACGATGGCCAGGCCGGTGAAGAAGAACAGCAGCAGTACCACCGTCCAGTCGCGGATGTTGCGCGTGAGCTGGTACACCAGACCGATGAGACCAAGGATGAGCGGCAGGAAGAAGAGCTTGTTGTAGGCCTTGTTGTTCTTCATGCTGCTGGGCAGGGTGCTCTGCTCGCCCAGTCGTTGTTCGTCAACAAAGTCGAGGCCGCTGAGCCAGTTTCCTTCGGTGATGCCGCCGCTGGTGCCCTGGATGTCGTTCTGCCTTCCGGCGAAGTTCCAGAGGAAGTAGCGCCAGTACATCCAGTTCACCTGGTAGTCCATGAAAAACCGGACGTTCTCGCCCTGTCCGGGCTTGTAGATCATGCGGGTTTCCTCCGTGCGTGGATCGCGGAAGCGCACACCGTTCGCTTGCATATCGGCGATGCGCTCGCGGGCGTGTTCGATCAGTTCGCGGTTGCCGCTCGCCTTCGCCTCGGCCAGTTTCGCTTCCAACTCCTCCATGTCGGGGAAGTCGGCCCAACTGCGGTAGTCGCCCACGTGGTTGCCACTGGGGCTGTACATGCGCGGGAAGAACATGGTGAACTCCTGCTCATAGGCCGGTTCGCTGTTCTTGCGTTCGTCGGTCACCTCATAGACGTGCTCCACGGTGAGGCCCGGGTTCTCCTGCAGGTAGTGGTCGGCGCTCCAGCCGTCGTAGAAGCGCTTCACGGTGCGGGTGCCCTTCTTCACCAACCAGGTGGCGGTGCGCACCGGTGTGCCATCGCCCCAGCGGTTCTGCGGCGCCATGGGGCTTTCCCAGAACTGGCCGAAGAGCAGTGGCCGGTCGCCGTACTGCTCGCGGTTGAGGTAGCTGACCAGGTTGAAGACGTTCTCCGGGTTGTTCTCGTCGATCGGCGGGTTGGCATGGCTGCGCACCACCGTCATGGCGTAGCTCGTGTAGCCCAGTAGGATCACGCTGATGCCAAGTATGATGGTGTTTGCTACCACCCGGCCACGCTTCTGCGTGAACCACAGGCCCCAAACGATGAGACCCACCACCAGTACCCCGTAAACGATGTTGCCGGTGTTGAACGGTAGGCCGAAATCGTTGACAAAGCGCAGCTCGAACCAACCGGCCACCTTGGCCACGCCCGGTATGATGATGGCCTGGATGGCCCCCAAGATCACCGCGCCGATGAGCATGGTGATGAGGAAGCCCTTCCACGTAGGTGTGTAGCGCCGGAAGTAGTACACCAGCACAATGCACGGGATCACGAGCAAACCCAGCAGCTGCACGCCGATGCTGAGGCCCAGCAGGTAGCAGATGAGGATGAGCCAGCGCGTGTGGTGGGGCTGATCGGCCTCGCTTTCCCACTTGAGGATGGCCCAGAACACCGCGGCCGTGAACAGCGAGGACATGGAGTACACCTCCGCCTCCACCGCACTGAACCAGAACGAATCACTGAACGTGTAGGCCAGGGCGCCCACAATACCGCTGCCCATCACGGCGATGAGCTTGCCGGTGCTCCAATCCTCGTCGCCCTTACGCACCGCCAGCTTGTACGCCAGGTGAGTAATGGTCCAGAAGAGGAACAGGATGGTGAACGAGCTGCACAGCGCGCTTAGGATGTTGATGGTCATCGGCACATCCTCCGGGCTGGCGAACGCACTGAAGATCCGTGCGATCATCATGAACAGGGGCGCCCCCGGAGGGTGGCCCACCTCCAGCTTGTTGGCCGTGGCCAGGAACTCGCCGCAATCCCAGAAACTGGCCGTCGGCTCGATGGTGGCTACATAGACATAGGTGGCCACCAGCCAGACGAGCCAGCCGGTGATGATGTTGATCCTCTTGAACTGCATGCTTCCGCTGGATACCGCTGCGGATAGGGGTTCCGGCAGGGGCGGCCGAAGATAGCCGCCGCCCCTAACGGGCTACAGCAGCCATTGGCGCCAAGACTTGTCAATCCGCAACGGTTCTCTCGTCATCCCAACGGATGTTTCAGATGCACCGTCATCCCGGCACCAACCGCTCTCCCGTCATCCCGAGGAGTCCCCGACGAGGGATCCCGCCCTAGCCCCTTGGCAAAGACCGCCGTTGCCGGGTTCTTGCTATACCTAACATCGCGCGGGATCCCTCCTGCGTCGGGATGGCGAGAGATCTGTTGTGTACCCACATCGTCGGAATGCCGGAACGTCTATTTTCGCCCCCGCTTTCGGGGAAACCCGATGGTCATTGACCGATGGTGTAACTGGCAACACGTCTGATTTTGGTTCAGAAGAGTCCAGGTTCGAGCCCTGGTCGGTCAACTGGAAACGACAAAGCCCCACAAGGGGCTTTGTCAATTTATGACCGACCGACAAAGGGCGAGAAGCCTGTCCCGAAGCCTTGCGAGGGAAGCCCTGGTCGGTCAACAAGGAAGCCCCGCGAAAGCGGGGTTTTTTGTTGACCGACTGCGGAACTTACCCGTCGCTCGGTCAACGCTTTACTCGTCCCCCTTGGAAAGGGGTTGGGGGATGACACCCGCCGGATCCTGCTTGAGCAACCTGCACATCACCGCGTATTCGGCTGGCATTTTCTCTTTGAAGGCTACGGCCTGCTCGAAGAAGTACTCCACGGCACAGGCGAAGTACTCGGCCTCGTTGGTTCCTGCATAACGCCGGAAGAGGCGGCTCTCGCCGGCGCTGATCATGGCCATTTCTGTGTGGGCCATCCGGTTCCAGTCGTTCAGGGCCTGCACATCGAAGTAGTCGTCCTCTTCGTTGGGTATGGCATGTTCCAGCCAGAGCGCGTGCGCGAATTCGTGCAGTCCCAAGTGGATCGCATCGGTGTGATCGGCATCGCCTTCGGTGAAGTGCTTCCAAGAAAGCATGATCGTTCCGCGGCGCAAGTATGTAGCGCCTTTGAACTTCGCTCCGGACCGCCTGTCGTGGAAAGCATCGGGATGAATGACGATGTTGCCGAAGTGGATCAGTAGCAGGTCGCCCAGGCCGTAGGTCACTTGCACCGCAATGGCCGAAACGCGCACCCGCATCTCCCGCGTCAAGCGCACGTCCTTCCCCACCCAGTGCTTGTCATAGATGAACTCCTTCACGCGCCGCGCGAACTCCTCACGGTCCTTCTCGCTCAGTCGGCCGTAGTACCTCGACCATTGCTCCAGCAGCACCCTGTCCTTCTCCGCAATGGGCAAGGCCGTGTGCGCCAAGATGCCGATGGCACCGACGAGCTCACCGAAGAACAAATACAGGAAACCCACAACGAGGGCCAGAAGACCGACCACAGCGATACCGACCACCACCTGTTCCATGCGCCGGTCAAAAATGGTGGTTGCACTGGATGCCCACCGATACGTTTGCTGCGATGCACGAACCAGCCACCACCGAACTGTACGACGGTCTCACCACCCGCCCGGCCACGTTCACTTGGCTCTCGCCCACCATCATGGAAGTGCGCGCCGGCAACGAGGCTCACCAATGGAACGTGCGCGACAAGCAGTTCAGCTGGGATGCCGGGGAACACCACCTGCGGCTTACCCACGGGGTACGCTCCCTCATCGTGAAGGAGCCAACGGCGCAGCGCCTGCTCATCGCGCATTTGAAGCAGCACAGCCGGGGCAGCAAAACGAGCGGCGCCACCCCCATTCTGCTCAGCCGCGCGGCGCTCATGTTCCTGCTCTTCATCGGTGCACTGGTCGCGGCTTACATCTGGCTGATGCCCATAGTGGCCGAGTGGTTGGCCATGCGCCTGCCGCGCTCGGTGGACGACCAGCTCGGAGAGGCGTCCTGGGCCTCGATGGAGCCCACCATGGAATTCGACACGGCGCGCACGGCACGGCTGCAACGCTTCGGTGATGCGCTGGCCATCAGTCCGGACCACGCACTGAAATACCACGTGGTGAACGATGCCCAGGTGAACGCTTTTGCGCTGCCGGGCGGGCACATCGTGGTGTACACCGGCTTGCTCAACGAACTGGACAGCGCCGCCGAACTGGCCGCGCTGCTGGCGCACGAGGGCACGCATGTGCAGGAGCGCCACACCACACGCACCATGGTGCGGCAGTTCGCCAGTTCGTTCTTCATCTCGCTCATCGTGGGCGATGCCGGCGCTCTCGGAGACATCGCGGCGGCCAAGGGCGACGAGCTGCGCGGCCTCAGCTACTCGCGCGACCTGGAGCAGGAAGCGGACGATATCGGTATGCAACGCATGCACGCCAACGGCGTTGATCCGCACGGCATGATCGATCTGCTCAACGAACTCAAGGGCGCGCACGGGTCGGATGCGGAACCTCCCGCCTTCCTCAGCAGCCACCCGCTCACTGACGATCGCATCGGGAATGCCACGGCTCGCAGCGCAGCACTGGGCCAGCCCACCAAGCCGAACGCGGTGTTGGAGGGGTTGTTCGCGGCGCTGATGGTGAAGTGATCAGCTCTTGTTATCGTCCGTGAAGTGCTTCCGCTCCTTCGGCTGCGCGAACTTCTGCGTGTTGAACTGCGTGCTGGCGTTGCGCGGTATGCTCAAGGTGGTCCATCCATCGCCGGCAAATGCGCGAGCGAGCAGAACGATCTGGCCAACGTCGTAGGCGTAGTGCGCCAGCTGGCGGTGCAGCGCTTCTTCCACCGTGTGGCCTTCGTTGCGGATGTACACCGTATGCGACAGGTCGGCCTCGGTGAGCGGCTCCACCGCTGAGAAAAAGCAGGCCCAGCCGCTTTCCCAATCCTTCAAGAGTGCTGCGCGGTCCTGACCAGCGTCCTCGAACTCACTGTCGCGGTCGCGCCAGGGTTTCTCGCCGTCGCTGGTGAGGAAGTCCGTGAAGCGCGAGCGCATGTTGCCCGCCATGTGCCGCACGATGATGGCGATGCTGTTGCCCTCGTTCACCAGCAAGCGGTGCAGGTCCGCATCGCCCACTTGGGCCATGGCTTTGTCGCCGAGCTGTTTGTAGTATTTGAAGAGCGGGAAAAGAGCGATCATGTGTTCATGTGGCCATGTGTCCATGGTCGAATGGACACATGGCCACATGGAACAATGGATCGTGACCCCACCAGGAATCGAACCTGGATCAAAAGTTTAGGAAACTTCTATTCTATCCGTTGAACTATGGGGTCGGTGCAGCCTGCGCCAATGCGCCCGGGCCATGCGGGCCCTGCCTTCGGCAAGCGGGCGCGAAAGTAACCGGCACGGTCACCCCGTTCAGCGCAGCACCTCGAACCGGGCCTTGCCGAGTACCACGCCGTTAGCACCACGCCCCACCAAGGTGTAGAACCCGTCGGCCAATCCGGTCACGTCCAAGCTTACTTCAAAACCACCGTTCACTGCGGTTGTGTTGCGAAGCACAACGCGGCCTGTTGCGTCCTGGACTTCGAGCAGAGCGGTAGTGCCTGAGTTCGACTTGCCACATACGGTCAGCACGTCGTTCGTCGGCACCGGGAAGGCGGTCAGCACGCCCAAGGCAGCCTCGTGCTCGGCCACGTTCACAACCGCCGTTCCACGTGCGAATGCATAATGGCCCTTCCGCAGGTTGTTCATGATGAAACTACCAAGGCCGTCCGTGGCATTGCCGACCTGCGGATCCACATCGGGATAGATCTCCCACGGATCTTGGGCCGTTGCGCGCCACACCAGGATCGCGTCGCTTTCGGTACTGCCGTACAGGTCGAAGTCGAGGTCCGTCGACGCATTGGCATCGTAGTACAAGCGTCCGCGCAGCACCGTTCCCGCCGGCCAGATGCCGTCCACGATCCAATAGTGCGTGTTGGAAAGTTCGTCCACGCCCCACCAGAGGTTGTCGGCATCGGGCGCGCTCCAGATGTGCTCCACGCGGAACAACGCCGAGTCCACCAGCGCATCATCGTACAAGCGGAATTCCGTGCGCGGCATGATGCTCGTGAAGTTGCCGTCCGGCGGGATCGTGAACTCGTGGTCCATGCGCGCCTGGTTCAAGCGGTTGTGACCATTGAGGATGGCCATCACCGGTTCGAAGTCGCACATCACGCTAGCACTGCTGAACTCCGCATCGCCCGTGATCTTGAACTCCTGCCGCTGCCAGTTGGCGCCCACGAGCGTGAGATCGAGCGGCACCTGCGCGTGGAATGCAGCGGTGCCACGCAGCTTCTGGCGCAGTTGCAACTGAACGTTCCATTGGTTGCCGCTCGGCGTGGCGTCCATATCGTCCACCACGAACGCCGCGAAGCCCGGTGCAAACACCCACGCATCGAAGAACGGATCGAGGTTGAGACCGGTGCCCGCTTCGAGCGTGTCGCGGAACTGCTGCGGGGTCATGTCGCCCCAGGCCAGTTGCTGTTGCACGTACTGGAGGCCAACACGGAAGAGCGAGTCGCCCATGTAACCGCGCAGGTTGTGCATTACGGCAGCGCCCTTGTAATAGGTATGCCGCCCATAGATGTGCTCATCAGGCATGGGGCTCATGGGCCAGAAGCCCTGGTCTTGCAAGTGCGCCTGTTCCAGCACGAAAAGCTGGTTGTCCTTCACCACGTCAACGAAAGCCTCTTCGCCATAGAGCCATTCCTCGAAGAGGTGACTGGCGTACTCGGCCGGTCCTTCCTTCAACCACATGTCGTTGTGCACGTGCGGCGCCACCACATCGCCGAACCAGTGGTGGCCCAGTTCGTGACTGTAGAGACCGCGGTTATCGAAGGCGCTCTGCCCGGTCATGATTTGCGGATAGGCGATGTTGGTGGGGATCTCCAGTGCACCATCGGTGGTGAGGGCATAACCCACGCGCGGGAAGGCATGCGGTCCGTACCAATGCTCCAGCGCGTCTATGGCTCCGCCGATATCCGAGAGCTTGCCCACCAACGCGTTGAGCTGTGGGGCTTTTGCGGACAATCGGACCGGCACAGGGCCGAACGCACCGTTGTGCACGAGATCCGAATCGTTGTATGCCGCAACAGCCACAGCGCTCAGGTGAGTGGGTATGTTGTGCGCGAAGTCGAAGGTGCGGACCACGGTATCACCACCGAGCAGCGTTTCGTTCACCATGTCGCCCATGCAATGGGCAGTGCGGCCCCCAGCGCTCTTCACGGTGTAGGTGTATGTAGCGCGTTCCACGAAACTATCGAAGCACGGGTACCACACCTTGCCGAAGTTGGGCGGTATGGTGCTGAGCCCGATGCCGAGATTGTAGATGTAATCCGCTTCGAAATAGAAACCGCCCCACTCGGGATCGCGGTGCGGCGAGCCGTGGTAGTGGACGGTGAGCTGGTAATTGGTGCCGAGTTGAGCGGGCTGTGTGAAGTCAACACGCAGGAACTGGTTGTCGTACGTGAAAGTCATCGGACCATTCCCGTCCGTCACGCTGTCAACGACCAACTGGAACAGGTCGAACCGGATGAAGGTCTGGTTGGACATCAACGGTGTGAACGTGACGGTGGTGCTCGCCTTGATCTGCTCGCCGCTGTAGTCCGTCACATCCAGGTTGATATCGTAGTGCAGGATGTCGAACGTGTCGCTGCGCGCGATCGTCTCGTCGATCTGGTTCTTCTCCTGCGCACTGGGCGTGTGCTTGTGGTTGCCGAGGTTGCGCCAATGGTGGCAGCCGTACTGGTAGGGCTGGGCCGACACTGCGGTCAGGAGCGTGAACGCTGGCAGGATGAGCAGTAGGCGCATGGTAGAGGCTTTACGGGTGGCCAAGCTACACGACCGGTCCGGCCAGTACGCCGTGGGGATAGCAACCGTGGCAGGGACCCCAGCGTCATTCCAACACGGACCTCCGTAGATTGGAGCGTTCCAAACATCCTTGGCCATGAAAACACGCCTGATCCTCCCACTGGCCACGATCCTCATGATGGCAGCCGAACACGGTTCGGCCCAGAACATCGGCATCAACGTCAATGGCGCGGCACCTGACGCCAGTGCACTTCTGGACATCGATGCGACCGCTCTACCCGCAGCGAACAAGAAAGGGCTGCTAGTGCCTCGCGTTGCGTTGACGGCCACCAACGTTGCTGCACCAGTGGTTGCCCCGGCGCCCTCGTTGTTGGTCTACAACACCAACACCGCCGGTGTGGTGCCAACGAACGTTACGCCCGGTTACTACTACTGGGATGGTGCGTGGGTCCGCTTTGCCACCACTGGCCAGTTGGGCTGGGGCCTGACGGGCAATGCAGGGACAGTGGCCGGCACCAACTTCATCGGAACCACCGATGCGGTTGATTGGGTGATCAAGACCGGAGGTTCGGCGGCAACGAACGAACGCGCAAGGGTCCTCTCCGGTGGCCAGACCGTCGTGAACAATACCGGGCTTGGCACCAATACGAACGATGTGTTCTCGGTGTACTCTAACGCGACCACGAACGGCGCGACCGCGAACATTTCCGCGTTGGGTGCAAGGGCTATCAACGGTTACGCATCAGGCACCGGTGTCGGTGTGTTCGGGACCAATAGCGGTAACGCTGCGACCACCTTCGGCATGCTGGCCACCGCCCCTGCCACCACCGGGACGGCCAACGCACTGCGCGCCGAAGCAGCCGCACCGAACAGCAGCGCCGTGATCGGCATTGCCAACACCAGTGCAGCGGCCATCCCCACCGCTACCACCACCCGGGCCGTCCTTGGCCAAGTGAACGGGACGATCGCAGGGACCGGAGTGGGCATCGGTGTGTTGGGCGCCATCAACGCCACCATGACGACCGGCGATGCCCGCGGTGTGCAAGGGCAATCACCATCGGCGCTGGGCATCGGCGTTTTCGGTGTCAGCACATCCGCTGCTGTGACCAATAATCCCATTGGTGTGCTGGGTGGTGCATCGAGCAATACGGGGTTCGGTATGGATGCATACAACACCGGAGCAACCGGCACGGCGCTGATCGCGGAAGGCAACAACATCGGTGGTTTCTTCCTTACAGGTGGAAGTGGTGTGGCAAGCACGGGATCAGGAGTTGGCTTGTTCTCCCTGGCCACCACCGTGGCTTCCGGCACCGGCGTGCTCGGCGTGGGCAACAACACAGGGGCTTTTGGGACCTTGGTAGCGGGCAGCGGACTTGCGGGCACTGGTACCTCGTTCGGGGTTTATGGTGTGGCCACGAGCAATGCGGTCGGAGCGGCAGGTGCGCCCGCACGAGCTGGCGGTTACTTCGTGAGCGGGACGGGTGGAACGCAATCCTTCACCTATGTGGCCTGCTACGAAGGTGGTGGTGTACCCAGAAAGGTGATGGGCAATGGCACCGTGAACACAGTGGTGAAGAACACCTCGGGGCAGCAAGTGCTGCTTTCGGCCCCCGAAGCCCCCGAGAACCTGTTCCAGGATTACGGTCAAGGCATGCTGGTCAATGGCAGGGCGCATGTGGATCTCGATCCGACGCTGGCGCGGAACATCCTGGTGAACGAACAACATCCTCTGCGGGCCTTCGTGCAATTGCGTGGGGACTGCAACGGCGTTTTCGTGACGAACGAAACGGCCACCGGCTTCGATGTGATTGAGTTGAACGGCGGCACGAGCAACGTGGGATTCAATTGGACGGTGACGGCGAACCGCGCGAACGAGGTACTGCCCGACGGCACGGTGTGGAACTATGCCGAGGAACGTTTCCCGGTCACGCAAGGGGCGCAGGAAACAAAGGCCGTTGGTGTGGCGCAACGCAACGTGGCGGAACGGCCCACGGCGGTACGCGATGTGAACGCGGTAAGCGTGCCCTGACCTGCTAGCTAACGCACACCACTGCCAGCGGGCATCCGTTCACCCGGCTGCACGAAGCGTAGGTTCCCTTCGGCGTCTTCGGCCATCAGCACCATGCCTTGGCTCTCGATGCCCTTCAACTTGCGCGGCTCCAGGTTGCACAGCAATAGCACTTGCTGGCCGGGCAGTTGCTCGGGAGCGTAGTACAGTGCGATGCCACTGACCACGGTGCGCGGTGAGGCTTCACCGATGTCGATGGTCAACTTCAGGAGCTTGTCGGCCTTCGCGACCTTCTCCGCTGCTGTGATGGTGCCGATGCGCAGATCGAGCGCGCCGAACTGGTCGAAGGGAATGTTCGGTTTCACCTCGGTTGTCGTTGGCGCGGAGGGGACGGCAGCGGGTTGTTCCATCGGCTTGTTGGCGTGAAGGCGTTCGACTTCCATTGCTATGGCCGCGTCATCGATCGGTTTGAAGAGATGCTCGGGCTTGCCGAGCGGGGCACCGGCCTTCACAAGGTCGGCTTTGAGCGCGTCGTCCCACCTGATGGCGCCCAGACCCAGCATGCCACGCAGTTTGGCGGTGGTGAAGGGCAGGAACGGATCAAGCACGACAGTGAGCGCCGCACAGATGCGCAGGCTGTTGAACAGGATGGTGCGCACGCGAGCAGGATCGGTCTTCTCCAGCTTCCACGGCTCGGTGTCGGTGAGGTATTTGTTGCCGAGGCGCGCCACTTGCATCGCGCTGGCCATCGCATCGCGGAAACGGAAGCGGTCCACTTCGTCGGCGACTTTCGCGGGCAACGCGTTCAGCTCGGCCCACAACGCCAAGTCGCGCTCCTTCTCACCACTGTTCGCATAGGCACTGGAAGGCTCGGGCACCTTGCCGTCGTAGTACTTGTTGCACAGCACGAACACGCGCTGCACGAAATTGCCCAGGATACTGACGAGCTCGTTGTTGTTCTTGTCCTGGAAATCCTTCCAAGTGAACTCGCTGTCCTTGAACTCCGGCAGGATGGAGGCCAACGCGTAGCGCAGTTCGTCCTGGCGCCCGGGCCAGCGTTCGATGTAGTCGTGCAGCCAAACCGCCCAGTTGCGGCTGGTGCTCAGCTTCTGTCCTTCGAGGTTGAGGAACTCATTGGCCGGAACGTTCTGCGGCAGCACGAAACCGCCGTGCATCTTCAGCAGGATGGGGAAGATGATGCAGTGGAAAACGATGTTGTCCTTGCCGATGAAGTGCAACAGGCGTGTGTCGTCGTTCTTCCACCACTTCTCCCATTCAACGCCATTGTCGGCTGCCCACTGCTTTGTTGCACTGATGTATCCGATGGGCGCATCGAGCCACACGTAAAGGACTTTGCCATCGGCATTCGGCAAGGGCACGGGCACGCCCCAGTCGAGATCGCGGGTCATGGCGCGCGGGCGCAGGCCTTCTTTCAACCAGCTGTTGCATTGGCCGAGCACTTGGGGTTTCCATTCACCGGCATCGTGCTGATGCTCACCATCGAGCATGCCGGTGTTGATCCACTCCTCCACCCATTGCTGGGCCCGGTCCATGGGCAAGTACCAGTGCCTGGTGGGCTTCAGTACCGGTGCACTCCCGCTCAGTGTGCTGCGCACGTCCTTCAGTTCCTTCGGGCTGAGGGCTGTTCCGCACTTCTCGCACTGGTCGCCGTAGGCATCGGGGTTGGCACACACAGGGCATGTGCCTTTGATGTACCGATCGGCCAGGAATTGTTTCGCCTCCTCGTCGTAGTACTGTTGTTCCTCTTGCTCGGTGAACGCACCGTTCTTGTGCAATTGCAGGAAGAAGTCCTGACTGGTCTTGTGGTGCAGTTCGCTACTGGTACGGTGGTAGATGTCGAAGTGGATGCCGAAGTCCGTGAAGGCCTTTCCCATCATCGCGTGGTACTTGTCCACGATGGCGCGCGGGGTGGTGCCTTCCTTGAGCGCACGGATGGTGATGGCCGCGCCGTGCTCGTCGCTGCCGCAGATGAAGAGCACCTCTTTGCCACGGGCCCGCAGGCAGCGCACGTAAATGTCCGCAGGCAGGTAGGCGCCTGCGATGTGGCCGATGTGCAAGGGCCCGTTCGCGTAGGGCAACGCGGCAGTGACCGTGGTCCGTTTTATCTCCTTCACTGTGTCGGGAACTCGCGGCATTTGCGCGATCGGCGTGCAAGATAGCCGCGCACTTTCGCATGCATGAGCAGCCTCGTCCGTCCGCCTTACCTGCAGCCCGGCGACACCATCGCCATTGTTCCCACGGCGCGCGCCATCGAGCAGGAAGAACTTCAGGATGGCATCGCGCTGGCCGAGCGCTGGGGGCTCAAGGTGCGCCTGGGGCAAGGCATTGGCCGCAAACACTTCCAACAGGCCGGTACCGCTGAAGAGCGCGCGGCGGACCTGCAAGCCGCCATCGATGATCCGGCGGTGAAAGCGATCTGGTGCGCGCGCGGCGGTTATGGCACGGTGCACTTGTTGGAGCATCTGCGTTTTGATGCTTTGCTGACGCAACCGAAGTGGCTGGTCGGCTTCAGCGACATCACCGTGCTGCACAATGCGCTGCACAACCTCGGCGTGTGCTCACTGCACGCGCAAATGCCTTTCATGGTGGGCGCAAAGACCCCTGAAACGCGGGAGACATTGCGCAAGGCGCTCTTCGGCGAGGACTACGCCATCACCACCCCGGCGCACGCTTTCAACAGGAACGGGGAAGCCACGGGCGTGCTCATCGGCGGCAATCTCTCCGTGCTCTGCTCACTGCGCGGCACATCATACGACATCGATCCGCGTGGTAAGATCCTGCTTCTTGAAGACCTCGATGAGCTGCTCTACCACCTGGACCGCATGGTGATGAACCTGCAGGTCGGCGGCTGGTTCAGCGGGCTTGCCGGTCTGGTGCTCGGTCACATGATCAAGATGCACGACCTGAAAGAAACCGATCCCTTCGGGCAGCATGCGGAAGAGATCATCTCCCGCGCGATCGGCAATACCTCGTATCCCGTCTGTTTCAATTTCCCCGCCGACCACGACGCCGACAATCGCGCACTGGTGCTGGGCCAAAAGACGAAGCTCAGCGTCACCTCGGAAGGTGCAACGCTGAGCTATGCGTCCTCCTTCCCCACCGGGGAAGGCCGGGATAGGGTCTAGTTGCGCTCGAACTTGTTGTAATCGCCCGGGATCTCGAACAGTGCGGGTTTCTGCACGCCCTTGGTCACCTTGGTCACTTCCAGTTTGCTCACCTCGCTGCCGTCGAGCTTCTGCTCTACGCCCAGCAACGGGAACACACCGGCGGCACCGTCGATCTCCAGGAAGAACACGGCCTGCTCGTCCTTGCGGTTCAGTGTTTCCAAAAGTGGAATGAAGAAGTTGAACTCGTCGGCGGCAACCCAATAGGTGATGTTGCGGTCCTCCGCTGTGCTCTTCACCACCCACTTCTCGCACTTGTAACCGGCCATGTCGCGCATTTCGCCGGTCTTCTTCACCTCGGTCTTCACGTCCTTGGGCAGGCGCATGTTCGGAACATCCATGTACAGTTTTCGCTCCGGGCTCAACGCGTACACTGTGCGGTCCTTGGTGTCCACGAGCATGATGCCCTGCACCTCACCGCGCGAGTTGATCTCCTCGATGCGCACGTGGTCGCCCTTCACGTAGTACTTGTAATTGGTGACCACGGGACCGGTGGTCTTCGTGAATTCGATGGTGCCCTCGAAGGCTTGGGCCGAAGCGGTGAAGGCCAAGGCGGTGCCGAAAGTCAGGGCGGTGAGGCTGCGGAGGATGGCTTGCATGGTTCTGAGGCTACTTACCGTTCCGGGGTGAAAGGCAGGGGTTAGGGCCGAAGCGGCCGAAAGTTCCCGACTTTCGGGGCCTTCAACGGGCGGTTGGTCGATGGGTTACGCACAACCGGCCGTTCCTTACCACATGGCTGAACACTTGGACACGGGCGCTGGCGGTGAGCAACTGGCATGCCGCTACTTGGAGGGCAAGGGGTTCCGCATCTTGGAGCGCAACTGGCGCAGTGGGCAGAACGAGCTGGACATCATCTGCACCAACGGGCGTTTCCTGGTGGTGGTGGAGGTGAAGACGCGCCGCAGCAGCAAGTGGGGCGAACCCGAAATGGCCGTGAACAAGGCCAAGCGCACTGGTATCATGCGCGCCACACAGAACTACTTGAACAAGACCGGCAATGAACTGGAGGTGCGCTACGACATCGTGAGCGTGACCCTGGGCCCCGGCGACCCGCAGATCGAACACATCCCCGACGCTTTCTATCCCACACTGAAATGAAGCCCCGCAGCAACGCCCGCCGTGATGGTGGCCCCACCTCCCGTTCCAACGATCGTCCCGCACACCCCTCTCGGTCCGGAGCCCGTCCGCGCCGCGACGATGATGCCCCGCCCCACCGCCGGGATGATGACGAGGAACGCCCACGCCGCGCTGCACGCAGTGATGGCGAGGAACGCCCCTCCCGCAGTGGACCTGCGCGCGATGGCCGCAGCCGCAGCGAACGGCCGAGCCGCCCCGCCCCGCGCGACCGCCGCGACGATCGCCCCGACCGTGATGGACGGGCCCGGCCAGACGGGCAGGCCCGTCGCGATGACGCTCCCAGGCCCAGGGCCCCGCGCCGCAGTGATGACAGCACCGGCGATCGTGTGCGCCGCACCTTCAGAAAAGATGACGGCGACCGACCGGCACGTGCGCCATACCGCCGCGATAGCCGCCCTGACGACCGTGGTAGTGAGCGCCGCCAACGCCCCGATGACCGCCGCAGCTATGGCGACCGGCCTTCGCGCCCACCGTACCGCAGCGGCGATCGTGGAACGGACCGTCCTTATCCACGCAAAGCACGCCCCGACTTCCGCAGGGACGATGACCGCGGAGCGCGCAGCGGTGATCGGCCGTACCGTGGTCGCCCGGAGCGCGACTTCACCCCGAACCGCACAGGACAGGGCCGTGGCCGCGCGCCCAAGCGCAAGCAAGAAGCCAGGCCCGACCATGTGCGCCTCAATCGGTTCATTGCCAACGCCGGCATCTGCAGCCGCCGCGAGGCCGATGACCTCATTGTGGCGGGCGCCGTTATGGTGAACGGGAACGTGATCACCGAACTCGGCACCTTGGTAGGGCCGAACGACACGGTGCACTACGGCGGCCAGCGCATCAGCACGGAGAAAAAGCGCTATGTGCTCATCAACAAGCCGAAGGATACCATCACCACCACGGACGACCCGCACGACCGCCGCACGGTGATGGCCCTGGTGGCCGACGCCTGTCAAGAACGCATCTATCCCGTTGGCCGATTGGACCGTAACACAACCGGGGTTCTTCTGCTGACCAACGACGGTGATCTGGCCAAGAAGCTCACCCACCCCAGCCACGGCGCCGAGAAGCTCTACCACGTAACCCTCGACAAGAAGGTGGCCGTGAAAGACCTGCGCCAGCTCACCGAGGGTGTTGCCTTGGAGGATGGTCCGGCGGCAGCCGACGAGGCCAGTTATGTAGGCGACAAGAAGGACGAGGTAGGCCTGAAGCTCCACATGGGCCGCAACCGCGTGGTGCGCCGCATGTTCGAGGCCTTGGGCTACGAGGTGGTGAAGCTGGACCGCGTCGTTTTCGCGGGCCTTACCAAGAAGGAGCTGCAACGCGGAGAGTGGCGCCACCTTACCGAGCAGGAGGTTGGCTGGTTGAAGCGCATGAAGTGATTTTGCGTTCCAGCCAGTAGCCGGACACTTCGCAGCGCCCCCGGCACGTTCTCTGCCCACACCTGCCTGTGGAGGAACAGCGCGTTGCCAGCGCAAGGCGCCCTTTCCCTCCCGGTAGTTTTCGCGGTCGTGCCCAAGCTCCTCTATTCCGTTCCGCGCTGGTTGCGCCGTACCCTCATCGGTGCCGGTTCCGCTCTACTGCTCTTCCTTGGGGCGGCCTTCGTACTGGCCACGGTGTATGAGGATGATGTGAAGGAGGCACTATTGGCCGAACTCAACAAGCACCTCAACGCGCCCGTCACGCACCAAGGCATTGACCTCACGCTGGTGCAGCAGTTCCCGCAAGCCTCGCTGCGCTTCAAGGCCGTGCTGATCACTCCGGCCGGGGAAAATGCAGCCTCCGACACGTTGCTCTACGCCGAGGACCTGTTCCTTTCCTTCAGCCTATGGGACCTGTTCGCGGGCGACTACGCCGTGGACCGCATCACCGGCAAGCAAGTGGTCCTCCACCCGGGATACGACGCCACAGGCAATGAGAACTGGTCGATCTGGAAGAGCGACAGCACGAGCGAAGGGCCGTCGAACTTCGCGCTCAATGAAGTGGCCTTCGATGGTCTTTCGGTGCGCTACCGCGATGCGCGGCGTGCGCTGGAGGTGAGCACGGAGAGCCGCAACATGGTGTTGAGCGGCTTGTTCGATGGAGAAGGCGCCACCGTGCGCATGAAAGGAGACGCGTGGTTGAGGCATTTGCTCACCAACAACGGAAGCACTTTCGCCGACCACCAGAGCGATCTCGACCTGGTGATGGAACTGGGTCGGCCGGATGCAGCCTTCCGTATCACGCAGGGCAAGGTGATGGCCGGCAATTTGCCGCTCGATCTGGCGCTGACCGTGGCCAAGGCCGATACGACCCACACCATCGACCTGAGCGTGCTTGGCGCGGATGCGCAACTGAAGGAGCTCATTGCACAGTTGCCGCCAGCAGCGCGGCGTGTACTGAAGAGCTACGCTATACAAGGGGAGGCCGACATCGCATTGCGCTACAAGGGCGCACTGACGGGCGAGGGCCCGGACCTGGAACTGACCGCCGTACTGCGCGACGCCAGCATGAAGGAGCAGAGCACCGGCACGCGCTTCAACAACATCAGCGGCGAATTCGAAGCGGTGCTGGCCAGCGATGGCACTCCGAAGCAGTTGGTGGTGAAGGGTCTTAGCGCGCGCAGCGGCAGCGGCACCTTGCGCGCTGATCTTCGCGTGAACGGCACACGCAATGCCCCGGTCCGCCTGGACCTGCGTACCGACATGGCACTGGCCGACCTGCTCCATTTCGCACGCATCGACACGGTGGCCAAGGCAACAGGCCGGGTGAAGGCCACCCTGCACGCCAACGGAAAACTGCGCGACGTGCGCAACCTGCGATCCGCCGACCTGCGCGCGCTCGCCTTCAGCGGCAATGCCGAGATACAGAAGTCCACATTGAAGCTGCGCACCGTGCGGCATCCGTTCGAGGACATGAGCGGCACCGTTACCCTTAAAGGCAACGACGCCACCCTCACCAATGGCCGCGCCACCGTCCAGGGCAGTACGGTAAGCATGACCGGGACACTGGGCAACTTGATGCCCTATCTCTTCTTCAATGATCAGCCGCTCAACATCACCGCCACGGCCAGCGCACAACATGTTGATCTTGCTCGGTTGCTTGCCGCAAACGGGACGAGCACCAAGGGGAACGGCGACATCACGCTGCCCGGGCTCATCAACCTGGACCTGCGTACCACCGTGGATGAACTGGTCTTTGCCGACTTCAGCGCCACAGGCATCACAGGGCGCCTGACCCTCAAGGACCGCGTGCTGAAGGCCAGTGACGTAACATGTGCCACGGCCAAGGGCAGGGTGACCGCCGACCTGTCGCTTGATGGACGTGAGGCCCGATCGTTCCCGCTGGCGGTGAACGCCACGCTGAAGGATATCGATGTCAAAGAGCTGTTCCGGGAGTTCCAGGATTTCGGGCAGACCTTCATGGGCAACCGTCACTTGAAGGGCACGGCCGATGTGCGGTTGAGCCTTACGGCACCTCTCACACCATCCTTGCATTTGGACGAGAAGAAGCTGGTTTGCGTGGCGGACCTCACCGTGCGCGACGGAGCATTGGAGCAGCACGAAGCGCTGATCGATGTGGCCAAGCACATCCGCGGCAACAAGCTTATTGCGCCTTTGGTGGATACCGATGAACTGGGCAAGCGCTTGGCGAACGTCACCTTCAGCACGCTCACGAACACCATCAGCATCCGCGATGGCGCGGTGCACGTGCCCGCGATGGTGGTGAAGAACAACGTGCTGGAGATCGAGATGAGCGGGAAGCACGCCTTCAACAACACCATCGACCATCATCTCAGCTTCCGGCTCAACAAGTTGCTCGCGCTCGATGGGGAGGCCGACGCGTTCGGACCGGTGGAGGACGATGGGACCGGCCTTCGCGTGTTCCTGCACATGTACGGCAACAGCACCGATCCGCAGTTCGCCAACGACCGCGCCATGGCCAGCGCGCACCGCAAAACCAAGCGCCAGCAGGAAGGCGAGGAACTGAAACAGCTGTTGCGCGAAGAACTCGGTGGAAAACCAACGGAGCCTGCCGCACGAAAGTCAACGCCGAGCACACCACGGTTCACCACCCAATGGGCCGAGGACAGCGTTCAAACAACCGAAGCCGTCGTACCGGTCCAGCGCAAGAAAGGACTGGGCCGGCTCTTCAAGGAGGAAGAAGAGGAGAAGGAGACCTTCAACGTGGAGTGACCGGATCAACTGCCTCCAGGCGTTCCACCGGCCTTTCAACGATCCCCGGGAACAACACCGTACCTGATCGCCACCGTTGCCTTCCCCCGGCTTCTACTTTCGCCTTCCCACCATGAGCCGCTTCAAGCTCGACATCCCACCAGACCCCGAGCTGGTCATCATCGGCATCAGCAGCCACGAAAAGGACTACCGCCTTTGCTGGGCCCTGAACAAACAGTTGGAGGTGGAAATGGCCCGATCGGACAAAGATGTATTCGACAATGACGGGGGCGACTTGACGACTTTCCCGGTGTTCGACCACGACGACGACGACGAGCACATCCACCTCAGCCTGATCAACAACCACGGTCCGCACGGCGTTCTGCTCAAGGAGCACCGCCAAACGGATTATTTCCTGCTCATCAACAACGACGCGCCCATCAGCGCCACCGAGCTGCTGCAACGCGTGCGCAACGCCCCCTTCGTGCTCACCGCGTTCGAGCTCGATTACCACAACCTGCGTGAAGGGCACAAACTGCTGGACAGAGGAGAATGAACAACCCGAAAACGAAGATCGTCGCCACCATAGGCCCGGCGAGCAATAGCCCTGAAGTGTTGCGCGAGCTGCTTGTACAAGGCGTGGACGTGTGCCGCATCAACTTCAGCCACGGCGAATACAACAACATCGCCGGCACCATCGCCACCATCCGCCAGCTCGACAAGGAGCTTGGCATCCATACCAGCATCCTTGCGGATCTCCAAGGTCCCAAGTTGCGCGTTGGCGAAATGGCCGTCGGCCCCATCGAACTGAAGGACGGCAGCGAGCTCATCATCGCCACCGACGGTAGCAAAGGCGTCACCGGCCGGGTGAGCACCAGCTACCTGCAATTCCCAGCGGACGTGAAGCCCGGTGAACGCGTACTGCTGGATGATGGCAAACTCCAACTGGAAGTGGTGGCAACGGACGGCAAAAGCGAAGTGCGCACGCGCGTCATCCATGGGGGGTGGCTCAGTTCCAACAAAGGCATCAACCTGCCCAACACCAAAGTGAGCCTCCCCTGCCTCACGGAAAAAGACCTGCGCGACCTTGCTTTCGTGCTGGAGCAGGACATCGATTGGATCGGTCTCAGCTTTGTGCGTGCGGCCGCCGACATCCGCGACCTCAAGGGCCGTATCAAAGCAGCCGGTAAGCGCATGCGCGTCATCGCCAAGATCGAAAAACCCGAAGCACTGGCCGATATCGACGCCATCGTATCGGAGTGCGACGCGCTGATGGTGGCACGCGGCGACCTGGGCGTTGAGATCCCGATGGAGAAAGTGCCGCTGATCCAGAAGGACCTCATCAAGCGTGGTCTGCGCGAACAGAAGCCCGTCATCGTGGCCACACAGATGATGGAGAGCATGATCGTGAACAGCACCCCCACCCGCGCCGAGGTGAACGACGTGGCCAACGCCGTGCTGGACCACGCCGATGCCGTGATGCTCAGTGCCGAGACCAGCGTGGGCAAATTCCCCGTGGAGACCGTGAAGGCCATGAACCGTATCCTCACCGAAATGGAGAAGAGCGAGGACATGTACGCCGTGGAATTCCCTCTGCTCGAACAAGGCGATCGCATGATCACCGATGCCATCTGCATGGCCAGCGTGGGGCTCGCGGCCAGCGCCGAGGTGAAGGCCATCGTCACCATGACGCACAGCGGCTACACCGCGTTCAAGATCAGCAGCATGCGGCCCAAGGCGAACATCCATGCCTTCACCAGCAACCCGGCCATCCTCAGTATGCTCAACCTGGTGTGGGGCGTTCGGGCGCACTTCTACGACAAGACGGTGAGCACGGACCACACCATCGCGGACATCAAACTGCTGCTGCGCCACAAGAAACTCGTGAACGAAGGCGAGCTCGTGGTGAACATCGCCAGCATCCCCATTGCCGAACAAGGCATGAGCAACATGCTGAAGTTGAGCGTGGCGTAAGGGCATGCGTGCGTAACCCTGTGAAGAACGGGGCACCACATGCGTTCACTTGATCGGACGGTGCCGCGAACTTGCACGGCCATGAACGAAAAAGACTGGGACCGCGTCGCCAAGGATTTCGAGAAGGAGATCTTCAATGTGCCTGCCAATGATCGCGCAGGGCACATCGCCGGTGCGGTGAAGCGCTTCGCGAACCTGAACGGTGTGGCGTTCGACATCGGTTGTGGTACCGGGCGCACGATCGGTCTGCTCGCCGGTCATTTCGGCACGGTGCTGGGGTTCGACGTGTCGCGGGAGTGCCTGGCCATCGCAGCGCACAAGAACCGCATACGGAAGAACGCCACCTACCACTACTCCGACCTGGTGAAAAACGCTTTGCCAAGACCCGAAGCGGACTTCGCGCTGTGCATCAATACGCTGCTGCTGGCCGACCACAAGAAACGGGCGCGCATGGTGGAGCATGTTTGCAAGGCTGTGAAAAAAGGAGGCCACCTGGCGTTGGTGGTACCGAGCATCGAAAGCGTGCTGCTCACCCATGCCCGTCAAGCGGAATGGCAACAGCGCACCGGCCCGGGGCAGCGCGTGCCCAAGCCGGAAAGCGAGAACCCGAAAGGAGCCGATGTGCTGCGCGGCGTGGTGCGCATCGACAAGGTTCCCACGAAGCACTACAGTGCCGATGAACTCCGCAGCCTGCTGACTATGCACGGCATGAACATGCGTGACGTGCAGAAAATCGAATACCCATGGACCAGTGAATTCCAGCGGCCACCAAAGTGGATGGGCGCTCCGCACCCATGGGATTGGTTCGTGCTGGCGCGTCGCGTCAGCTAACGCTCTTGGGCTTCCGCCCGAGCAACAGATCGAAGTAGAACCGCGGGCTCTTCAATCGTTCACGCATGTCAAGGTCGTTGAACATGCTGCTGATGGTGTCGGCCAGCGCTGGGTTCTTGGCGGCCTTGTTCACCACCAGGTTGAAGAGCCACGGTACGCTGGCCAATTGTTGCAATCGTGTGCTGATGGCCAGTTCCTTCCCGAGGCGCTTCCACACGCGTTGGTCGTACTGCTTTGCTTGGTTCGCGGTGAGGATCCCACGAGCGAGCATTTCGTGCGCAACATCCGCAGCATGCACACCGCTGATCATCGCATGGCTGATACCCTCTCCGGTGAACGGATCGATGAGGTGCGCGGCGTCGCCCACCAACATGTAGCCATCGCCACTGATCGGATGCCGCTTGCTGGCCAACGGCAGGCCCATGCCTTGGATACCACTTTCCATTCGCGCATTCGCGAAGCGGTGTTTCAGTTGAGGATGCTGGCTGATCAACTGCTTCATCAGCGACTTCAGGTCCACACGGCGCTTGCGCACCACGTCGCTCCGAAGCCCGAGGCCCACGTTGGCGCGCCCGTCCGGCAGCGGGAAGATCCAGAGGTAGCCCGGCAAGAGTTCCTTCAGGAAGATGAGTTCAATGAACCCGTGCGCATCGAGGTCGCTCACGCCACTGAAGTACGCACGCACCCCGGCGCAGTGGTGGCGCGGTTGCATCGGCAGCCCTGCAACATGACGCGCGAAGTGCGAGTTCGCGCCGGATGCATCGATGATCAGCTTGCACTCGATGGTCCGTGTCGCCCCCTCCGTGCCACGGATCTCCACCAGCCAACCATTGGCCGTGCGCCCGAAGTGCTTCGCCTCCGCTCCTTCCATCACTTGCGCGCGCCCATCGCGCTTCACGGCGGCAAGAAGAAGCGCATCGAAGTCGAGACGTGGCAGAATGCCGCCGGGCGCAAGACCTTCACCGGTGTTGCGCGTGAACGGAACACGCAGGGCCTTGCCGGTTGGTGCCACGAAGGTGACACCCCAGCTCGGTTGCTGGCGTGCATCCATACGCAACGATGTGGCCACCTGAGGTGCAACCCGCTCAAACGTGCGCATCACCTTTCCGCTCAGCGCATCGCCACAGACCTTATCGCGCGGGAAGCGGGCCTTGTCGATGAGCAAGGCATCAACGCCATGCTTGGCCAGTTGAAGGGCTGTTGTGCAACCGCCCGGACCGCCGCCCACGATCAGCACTTGCGCACGGAGCTCCTTCTGTGCTTCCATGCCGATGAACGCTGGCTATGCGCGGAACGCACCGTCGTTGAACTGCTCCAGGAAGCGCACGTCGTTCTCCCAGTATAGCCGCAGGTCGGGCACTCGGTAGAGCAATTGCGCAATGCGCTCCACGCCCATGCCGAACGCGAAGCCGCTGTACACCTCCGGGTCGATGCCGCAGTTGCTGAGCACGGCCGGGTCGACCATGCCACAACCCATGATCTCCACCCAGCCGCTGTGCTTGCACACATTGCATCCCGGACCTCCGCAGATGCTACAGCTCATGTCCACCTCCGCGCTCGGCTCGGTAAAGGGGAAGTAGCTCGGCCGTAAACGGATCTTCACTTCAGGGCCGAACATTGCCTTCGCGAAGTAGTCAAGGGTGCCTTTCAGTTCCGCGAAGCTCACGCCCTTGTCCACGTAAAGGCCTTCCACTTGGTGGAACATGCAATGCGCCCGCGCACTGATGGCTTCGTTACGGTACACACGCCCCGGCGAAACCGTGCGGATCGGCGGCTTGCTGTTCTCCATTACGCGCACCTGCACGCTGCTGGTGTGCGTGCGCAGGGCCATGCCCTTGCCGTCGGGCCCGTCGAGCGCGACGAAGAACGTGTCCTGCATGTCGCGCGCAGGATGGTCCGGAGGAAAGTTGAGCGCACTGAAGTTGTGGTGATCGTCCTCCACTTCCGGTCCATGGCTCACGGTGTACCCGATCCGTCCGAACACATCCACGATGCGTTGGCGCACCAAGCTGATGGGATGGAGACTGCCCGTGAACCCAGTGAGCGCAGGTCGCGTCGGGTCGGTTGCTTCGTCGCTCGGTCCGGCCACCGTTGCCGCCGCGCTCTTCAGTTCATCAATGCGCGTTTGGGCCGCACTCTTCAGCCGGTTCATTACCTGTCCGAGGTCGCGCTTCTCCTCGGCCGTTACCTTCTTGAAGTCCTCGAAAAGTGCCGTGACAACGCCGTTGCGGCCCAGCCACTTCACGCGCAGCTGTTCGGCTTCGTCGCCGGTCTTGGCCGCCAACGTTCGCAGTTCATCCTCCAGTGTCGCGATGCGTTCCTTCAGGCTCATGGCTTCAGTTCCCGCATCCACATGCGGATATCGTTCAACGGACGGTCGCGCTGGTCGCAGGGCACTGCCGCGATCTTATCAATGACGTCCAACCCCTCCACCACGCGACCGAAGACGGTGTATTCACCATCGAGGTGGGGAGCGCCGCCATGCTTGGCGTACTCAGCGATCTGCTCGGGCGTATAGCTGTACTTGGGCGGTGTTACCCCCCGGTTCTTGCGATCAAGCAGCATTTGCAGCTCATTGGGTTGCCAGCCCTTGCCCTGCACCACATAGAACTGGCTGGCGCTGCTGGCTTTTTCCGGGTTCACTTCATCGGAAGTCCGGGCAGCGCTCATAGCGCCCTTGGTGTGCACAAAGGCCGGGTTGAACTCAGCCGGAACGGTGTACCCGAGGCTTCCCTCCCCTAGCGTTACACCGGTCACAGCGCGCCGGCTTTCCGGGTCGCCACCCTGGATCATGAAGGCGGGAATGACCCTGTGCCACAGGAGGCTGTCGAACTTCCCCTCGCGCACCAGCTTCAGGAAATTATCCCGGTGTTGGGGGGTCTCGTTGTAAAGTTCCACCACCATGGTGCCCAGTTCAGTACGGATCTCCACACGTGGCCGGGGGGCATCCTTGGTCAGGCTGGGGGCGGTCGCCCCGGTCAGGATCAACAGACCAGCAAGCACAACGAGGAGGTGGCGAACGAATGGCATGCTTGAAGCGTCTTACATTTGGTTCCCTGAAAAACAGGGCCTTCCGCACAAGGCCGTCAAAAGTAGCCCGATGAACCTGTTCCGTTCCCTCCGCGCGCTTACCCGCGCCAGCATGGTGGTTGGTAGCATCCTCTTCCTTGCTGGATGCAACAAGGTGGAGCCCACCAAGGCCATCATTACCGTGAAAATGGAGGACAACACCCCGGTGGGCAATGCCTACGTGAAGCTGTATGCCAATCCTACCTATCCGTTGGGCGACCCCAGCCGTCTGCTGAAGGAGGGGACCACGAGCAGCGATGGCAAAGTGGTGTTCGACTATTCTGATTTCTACAAGCAAGGCCAGGCCGGGTTCGCGGTGCTGGATATCTATGCCTCGTTCGACACGCTGGCAGCGGAGGGCATCATCAAGATCCTGGAAGAAGAGGACAACGAGGAGACGGTGATCCTCCTTCCAGTGACGATCTGACGAGGCGCTAAGCCTCGGCGAAGTAGTTCAGGATCGCCTCCTTCATCAATCTTTCCTGCTCCCTTGCGCCCAGAGGAGGGAGGTCCATTGCACGTTCGAAGTGGGGCCATCCATCGGGGTCGCGGCCCAACTCCTTGTAATAGCCGTAGGGCTTAAGTAGCACGCAGATGGCAATGTGGATCAGGTTCACCTTTTCATCCTTCTTGTAGGTGCGCACATCCTGGCCCAGCTCCTGCACGCCGATCAGGAACAACGCGCCGTTCAGGTCCACAGGCTGACCGAACCGGTCGGTCAATTCCTTCATCAGGTCGCGCCAACGTTTGTCGAATTCCAGGTCCATAAGAGGGTGCGAAGTTGCCTCGGCGGCGCTTGTCCGGTAAGCCGACCACAAGCGGAACGGCATCTTTGCCCGCATGAACTGGCTGGACATTTCCCTTCTGGTCCTTCTGGGCATGGCTGCCTTCAAGGGGTACCAACGTGGTTTGCTGATAGAGTTGGCCTCCTTGGTCGGGCTGGTATTGGGCATATGGGCCGGGCTCAGGTTCAACCGGGCCGTGGCTGACTGGCTGGGGTTCGAGGAGCACCAGGAAGCGCTGGGGTTCATCGTCATCCTGTTGGCGGTACTGGCACTGCTCCATTTGGCGGCCCGGGTGTGCACCAAGGCGATGGACCTGACGGGCCTGGGCTTGCCCAACAAGGCGGCAGGAGCTTTGTCCGGTTTGCTGAGGGCTTTGTTCGTGCTCAGCGCTATGATCAATGTGCTGTCCGCAGTAGGCGACCGACTACCGGAGCCTATGTACAACACCCTGAAGGACAGTGGTATTGCCACCGGAATTCAAGAACTCGCTCCGATGGTTGTGCCCGAACTGGCCGATGGGAAGTGGCTTCGCTCGGGTTTTGAACGAATAAGGGAGCAAACCGACGAGGTGCTCTAAGGGAGCCTGACAGGGGCGGACCGGTCACCGCCGCGCAGGTTGCGGGGATCGGTTACTTTCGCCACCCCTTTTTCGGAAGGGTAGCCCGTGAAAGCACAGAGCGAGCATATCATCGACTTCGCCGGTCTGAAGGATGGCCAACACGCTTGGTCATGGGAGGTGGGTGATGCCTTCTTCAAGGATCAAAGCGAGCAGGAATTCGAGCACGGCAAGGTGAGCGTGTCCGTTACCATGGACAAGAGCGCACATATGCTGGTGTTGAACATCAGGACGGCGGGCACCTTGGAGCTATCGTGCGATCATTGCAATGGTCTGTTGGATTTCCCCGTGGAAGGGAGCCAACGCCAGATCTTCCAATTGAACAGCGTGGAGGAGTTCGACGATGAGGAGATGACCGCGCTCGATGCCTCGGTGCACACGATCGACCTGGGGCCGTACATCCACGAGTGCATCAACCTCGCGCTGCCCATCCGTCGCGTGCACGCTGCTGGCGAATGCGACCCCGAAGTGGACAGTGCACTGGCCAACTACGGCCCTGGCCACGAAGAAGCCCATGATCCCGACCCGCGTTGGGACGCACTACGCAAACTGAAACAGGACAAGCGCGCTTGAGCGCACATCATTCACCGTCATGCCAAATCCGAAACGACGCCACTCCAGCACCCGCCGCGACAAGCGCCGCACGCACCAGAACGCTGCCGTGCCCACGCTGAGCACCGATAGCACAACGGGCACGTTGCACCTGCGCCATCGCGCACATTGGGAGGACGACAAGCTCTACTACAAGGGCAAACTGGTGGCCGATAAGAGCGGCAACGCCTAAGTCGATCGTCCTAACGTGACGCATCTAACTTGTCCGCCCATCGCATGCGGATAGGCTTGGACATCATGGGCAGCGATCACGGCCCGGCCGTGGTCGTGAATGCTGCTGTTATGGCGCAGCGTGAACTGCCCACGGATGTGCGCTTGGTGCTCATCGGTAGCGCGCAAGCCATAGCCCAGGAGCTATCGAAGCTCGGAGCCGATGGCTCAGCGTTCGACATCGTTCCCAGCGAGAACGACATCACCATGCACGACAGCGCCACCAAGGCGTTGCAATCGAAACCGAACAGCAGCATCAGCATCGGTTTCCATCTGTTGAAGGAAGGAAAGCTCGATGCCTTCGCCAGCACGGGCAACACCGGAGCGATGCTGGTGGCTTCGGTCTTCAGCGTGAAGCCGATCCCCGGGGTCATTCGCCCTTGCATACCCAGCGTGGTGCCCAAGGAGAACGGCAACTACGGCATCCTCTTGGACGTGGGTGCGAACGCCGATTGCAAACCCGACGTTCTTATGCAGTTCGGTCTGCTGGGCAGCCTGCTCGCCGAGCACGTGTACCACATCAAGACGCCGAAAGTGGGCCTGCTCAACATCGGCGAGGAGGACAAGAAGGGCAATGCCGTGGCGCTTGCGGCTTACGGCCTTATGAAGGAACAGTCCCAGTTCAACTTCATCGGCAACGTGGAGGGGCGTGACCTGTTCAACGACAAAGCGGACGTGATCGTCACCGACGGCTTCACCGGCAACATCGTGCTCAAGGCCGTGGAAGCCTTCCACGACCTGCTGGAGCAGCGTGGTGTGCACGAGCCCTTCTTCGACCGTTTCAATTACGAGAACTATGGAGGGCTGCCCGTGCTGGGGGTCAACGGCAACGTCATCATCGGCCACGGCATCAGCAACGACACCACCATCAAGAACATGGTGCTCTTCACCCGCGAAGTCGTGGAGAGCAAACTGAACGACCGCATCCGCGAAGCGTTCCTATGAGCAAGATCACAGCGGCCATTACAGCGGTGCAAGGCTACGTGCCCGAATACCGGTTGACGAACGCCGTGCTGGAGACGATGGTGGACACGAACGATGCGTGGATCACCGAGCGGACGGGTATCAAGGAGCGCCGCATCCTCAAGGGGGAGGACCAGGGTCTGAGCGTGATGTGCGTGGAGGCCGTGAAAGGCCTCTGTGCCAAGCGCGGCATCGATCCCATGGAGATCGACCTGCTGATCTGCGCCACGGTTACGCCTGACCATCAGTTCCCCGCCACGGCCAACATCATCTGCGACCAAGTGGGCGCCAAGAACGCTTGGGGCTTCGACCTCATGGCGGCCTGTAGCGGCTTCCTCTTCGCATTGACCACCGGTGCCCAGTTCATCGAGAACGGGAAGTACAAGAAAGTGGTGGTAGTGGGCGGCGACAAAATGAGCTCCATCATCGACTATACCGACCGGGCTACTTGCATCATCTTCGGCGATGGGGCCGGGGCCGTGCTGTTGGAACCGAACACCGAGGGGTTGGGCATCGTGGACAGCATTCTTCGCACCGACGGCAGCGGGTGCCAGTACCTGCACCAGAAAGCCGGGGGCAGCAAGCGCCCTGCTACGATCAAGACGGTGGAGGCCCGCGAGCACTTCGTTTACCAGGAAGGCAAGGCCGTGTTCAAGTTCGCCGTTACGAACATGGCCGATGTGAGCGCCGAGATCATGGAACGCAACGGCCTGAAGAGCGACGATGTGGCCTGGCTGGTGCCCCACCAAGCCAACAAGCGCATCATCGATGCCACCGCCCACCGCATGGGCCTGCCCGAGGAGAAAGTGATGGTGAACATCGAACGTTTCGGGAACACCACCGCCGGCACCCTTCCGCTCTGCCTCTGGGAATGGGAGCCTCGCCTGAATAAGGGCGACAACATCATCCTGAGCGCTTTCGGTGGCGGCTTCACCTGGGGGGCCGTTTACCTGAAGTGGGCCTACGGCGGGTGACTTCCCCAGCCGCAGACCGAGCCGTCCGACCGAATACATTGGCGACCCCTTACGGGGAACGCATTCCCAACCAAATGAGCGACACGATGAACCTGAACCAGATCCAGGAACTGATCAAGTTCGTGGCGAAGAGCGGTGTGAGCGAAGTGGAGATCGAGCAAAAGGACTTCAAGATCACCATCAAGACGCCAGCGGGAAAGAAGGAGGTGCAGATGGTGGCGGCCCCCGCACCAGTGTACGCCGCACCGCCCCCTGTTGCAGCACCTGCGGCAGTGGCCCCTGCAGCTGCCCCGGCCCCTGTGTCTCCGGCAGCCGCACCCGCCGCCGACAGCAAGTACATCACCATCAAGGCACCCATGATCGGCACCTTCTACCGTGCGGCCGGTCCGGGCAAACCGGTCTTCGTGAACGTGGGCGACGAGGTGAAGAAGGGCCAGGCCATCTGCATCATCGAAGCCATGAAGCTCTTCAACGAGATCGA
Organism: Flavobacteriales bacterium; assembly: GCA_016699575.1. NCBI lineage: Bacteria > Pseudomonadati > Bacteroidota > Flavobacteriia > Flavobacteriales > Flavobacteriales bacterium. Next base: position 1,641,560 of record CP064979.1, read on the forward strand.
GAGCGATGTGGCGGGCAAGATCGTGAAGGTGCTGGTGGACGATGCCAAGCCCGTGGAGTACGATCAGCCGTTGTTCCTCGTGGATCCTGCCTAGTTCTTCTACCGCAAAGGACACGAAGAACGCAAAGGGAAATGCCCAGTGCGATCGCTCCCGCAGCTCCCGAGTCCGCGTTCTTTGCGCCCTTCGTGCCCTTTGTGGTAATACTTCCAATTGCGGTAACCCGTTGAGCGAATGTTCAAGAAGATCCTCATAGCCAACCGCGGCGAGATCGCCCTGCGCGTGATCCGCACGGCCCGTGAAATGGGCATCAGAACGGTGGCCGTGTACAGCACCGCCGACCGCGAGAGCCTGCATGTGCGCTTCGCCGATGAGGCCGTGTGCATCGGCCCGCCACCGAGCAAGGAGAGCTACCTGAACATGGTGCGCATCATCGCCGCGGCCGAGATCACCAACGCCGATGCGATCCACCCGGGCTACGGCTTCCTGAGCGAGAACGCCAAGTTCAGCAAGCTCTGCCAGCAGCACAACATCAAGTTCATCGGTGCCACACCGGAACAGATCGAGGCCATGGGCGACAAGGCGACCGCGAAGGCCACCATGATCGCCGCCGGTGTGCCCGTGGTGCCCGGCACGGAAGGACTGGTCACCGACATCGATGTGGCCAAGAAGGAAGCCAAGAAGATCGGTTACCCGGTCATCCTGAAAGCCACGGCCGGCGGTGGCGGCAAAGGCATGCGCTTGGTGTGGAAGGAGGAGGAGTTCCAGGAAGCCTTCGAGAAGGCGAGCCAGGAAGCCGGCGCCGCGTTCGGCAACCCGGGCATGTACATGGAGAAGTACATCCTGGAGCCGCGCCACATCGAGATCCAGATCGCAGGCGACCAGTACGGCAACTTCTGCCACATGAGCGAGCGCGACTGCTCGATCCAGCGTCGCCACCAGAAGCTCGTGGAGGAGACACCGTCGCCCTTCATGACGAAGGCGTTGCGCAAGAAGATGGGCGAGGCCGCCATCAAGGCCGCGGCCAGCGTGAAGTATGAAGGCGTGGGCACAGTTGAGTTCCTGGTGGACAAGCACAGGAACTTCTACTTCATGGAGATGAACACGCGCATCCAGGTGGAGCACACGATCACCGAGGAAGTGATCGACTACGATCTGATCCGCGAGCAGATCAAGATCGCGGCGGGCGTGCCCATCAGTGGCCTCAACTACGAGCCCACGCGCCACGCCATCCAGTGCCGCATCAACGCCGAGGATCCCTTCAACAATTTCCGCCCGACGCCCGGCCGCATCACCACCTACCACGCCCCCGGCGGCCACGGTGTGCGCATCGACACGCACGTGTACGCGGGCTACAGCATCCCGCCGAACTACGACAGCATGATCGGCAAGCTGATCGTGGTGGCGGCCACGCGCGAAGAAGCGCTCACCAAGATGGAGCGGGCGTTGAGCGAATACGTGATCGAAGGGGTGAGCACCACCATCCCCTTCCACCAGCAGCTGTTCCAGAACGAGAAGTTCCGCGAGGGTGATTTCACCACCAAGTTCCTGGAGAACTTCGAACTGAAGCGGCCGGCCTGACCAGCTCTATTATTCGCGTCCGGTCACCAGCAAGCGCTCCACGGACGACCTGACTTCGTCATCGGTGAAATTGCTCATCGTGCGTGCACGGAGCGTGCGCTGTACGAAGTTCAGCACCGGTGAAGAAACCAAGAGGGCTGAAATGCTCTGTGGGTCCAGTGCCACGGTCCGGTTCCAGAGGATCTCCAGCCCGCCGCGCGAAACCACATCGACCAGCAGGAACTGCAGCGATTGGGCGGTGACCGCGTCCGCCGCCGCATCGGAAAGATCAACATCGAACACCGCTCGCACACCCTCGGGGACCTTTGTGTCCAACTTCAACAATACGATCCTGGTCGCGCGCATCACGATCAACCAATCAACCGCCTCAAGTTCCGCGAAGCGTTTCACGTTCCCCAAGCGGTCTTCGTTCCCTGACCTGTCGCGCCGGTCGACGAACGCCAAGACCAGCCTGCTCACCGAAGCCTGCACGGAGAAGTCGGCCGGGCCCTTGAGCAACGCGTCGCTGCGTATGTCCTCTCCGGGCCGGTAGCCGAGCACGTCGTTGAAGAACATCAGCAGTCGATGACGCTCCGCACGTTCATCCGCTGCCGGACCCGACATGAGATATTCTTCGCGGTAGGCGCGCACAGCGGCTTCGAGCTTGACGGCCTTCGTGCGGGAAAGATTGAGCGGGCGCATGCGATAGCGGCCGCAAGACTACCGGGACGGGGCATGGCGCGCGTTGAGGGATCGTTACGGCTTCGGGTACGCCGTGTGAAATCGTGTTCAGCCCTCCCATCGGACATAGCGGTAAGTGCACCCGGACTGAACACGGGGTGCTGTACTTGAACTCGCTCAGACACCCGGAAACAAACAGGTCGAGGCTTGCCTGCGGGCCATAGGGCTTGTGTTGAGTTCCTGCGTTGAGCAAGCCCACGGATCTCACGCACGCAGGATTGCGTTAACGATCGGGCACAGCGCCAGTAACCGAAAGACAGCGCAGCCGACACGCTCGCGCGGGGCTGACCGGGAAGTTTTGCCACGCCGGAAAACGTGTCCGGCAACCCAACAAGGAAACTTCCAAAACCCCAATCCAACAGTACGATGAAAACACTGAAGAACGCAGCATTGGCGGCCTTGACGGCGCTGACTGCAAGCCCTGCAGTAGCGCAGGGTTACGGCGAAGCCTGCGGATGTCCGCCGGTGGGAAGCCGCACCCCGGTGAACCTGAGCACCCTGGCCACAGGCGGCAACCTCACCAACAACACCACTGTGTTGACGTGCAACAACACGTACACCCTGGACCTGTTGCTCTACGTGAACGACGGCCAGGACCTCTTCATCCAAGCCGGCACCGTGATCAAGGGCGCTGCTGGTACAGGAGTCAACGCCAAGAGCTTGGTGGTGGCCCGCGGCGGACAGATCTGGGCCGAAGGCACAGAGAGCTGCCCTATCGTGTTCACTGCAGCAACGGACAACCTCAACAACAACCTTCCCTTGGGCGCTACGGGCCAGGGCTTGTGGGGCAGCTTGCTCATCCTGGGCAAAGCCACCAACAACCTGCTTCTTGCCAACGGCGGCCTGGCCGTGGGTGATGGTGTAGGCACCATTGAAGGACTCCCCGCCGGTGATTCCCGCAACTACTACGGCGCTGTGAGCGGCGTGTTCAACGATGATGACAACAGCGGTATCCTCCGCTACGTGCAACTGCGCCACGGTGGTGCGGTGATCGGTGCGGCCAACGAGATCAACGGCCTTACGATGGGCAGCGTTGGACGGGGTACCACGATCGACCACATCGAAGTGATCTCCAACCAGGACGACGCTTACGAGTGGTTCGGTGGTACGGTGAACTGCAAGTACCTCTCTGCCATGTTCTGCAACGATGACTACATCGACTACGACCATGGTTACACGGGCAAGATCCAGTTCTTCTTCGGCGTTATGATGCCCGCCCCCGGCAACCAAGGCGACAAAGGCATGGAGAACGACGGCGACGACAGCAGCAGCGGCAACAGCCCGTTGAGCGATCCGCAGGTGTACAACGCCACCATCATCGGCCGCAATGCCAACCGTGGTATCGAGAACAAGGAGAAGAACCGCGGCTTCATCGCCAACAGCATCATCGCCAACTTCCCGGTGGGTTGCAACTTCGCAAACACCCGTGTTGGTGCTGACAGCTACAACGAGTGGCTGGCCGGCAACCTGGAGGTGCGCAACAACACCTACGTGGGTGTGGCCGAGATCCTGCGCGTGAACAACGCCGCACCGAGCGGAGCCGATGCCGCGACCTTCGCGGGCCAGGGGAACATCAGCGACCCCACACTGATCGACTACAGCTTCGGTATCGACCCGGTGACCAACGCGATCACCGGTGCCTACAACCCCGTTCCCGCTGCAGGTACCGCCACCACCACGCTGGCGCCTCCCACCGACGGCTTCTTCACCTATGCCAACTACCGCGGTGCTTTCGCCCCCGGTCAACCCGCTTGGACCGAAGGCTGGACGCTCGGATCACGCTTCGACCTGGACAACAGCCTCATCGAATGCCCCGCTGACATCAACGGCAGCGGCTTCATCGATGTGAACGACTTCCTGGAGCTCAACAGCCAGTTCAACCAGAGCTGCGACAACTAAACGACCCGGTGAAGGGCGGTCCTGACCTGTCCGGACCGCCCGCACCACAACAACACGATCATGAAAAAGAACATCCAGAAACTCCTGCTCGGGTGTAGTCTGGCGCTGGCCACCATCGGTGTGCAAGCGCAGGGCCTCGAGCAGATCATCGTGGAGCAGTACTACGAGGCTTCGGCCGCGGATGCTGCGGCCAGCGAATTCGGCTCCACCGACGGCATTGCCGAACTGGTGGCCGGATCGCGCACCTACCGCATCTATGCCGACCTGCTCCCGGGCTACAAGCTGGAGACCGTGTTCGGCAACACGGACCACCCACTGAACATCGGTACCACCACGTTCTTCTACAACCAGACCGACCGTGGTACGGCATTGGGCCACACCAACGCTACCGGGCGCCTCGATGAGAACACCTGCTCCATCGACAGCTACCTCACCTTCGGCATGGCCGGCAGCACCAAGCGCGGCGTTCTGAAGAGCGCGGACGCCAATGCGACCGGTGTGATCTTCCCCAACAGCGAAGGAAGCCCGGTGATGGAGAACCAGACCGCTTGGATGGGCACGGCCCTGACGACGGCCGACGGTCTTGCCACCGGCGCGCAGATCACCACCCAAACGATCGGTATCTCCGACCTGAGCGCCTTCACGGGCAACGCCACGGGCACCTTCAGCACCAACAACGGTGCTTGGTTCGTGCTTGGCGGTGCACAGGGCGAAGACCCCAACGGCACCAACCGCATCCTGATCGCCCAGATCACCACCAGCGGCAGCCTGTCCTTCAACCTGAACATGCGTGTGAGCCCGCTGGCCGGTGGTTCCTTCACCGACTACGTCTCCAGCAACCCCACCGGTGCGGAAGTCACGATCCCCTCGCTGAACTTCCCCTTGGCCGTTGACTGCAACGGTGTCCCGGGCGGCCCAGCCCTTCCCGGCACGCCTTGCGATGACAACGACGCCTGCACAGTGAACGATGTGTACACCGGCACCGCTCCCAACTGCGGATGCGCTGGCACCTTCGCCGATGCAGACAGCGACGGCACCTGCGACGCGAACGACGTGTGCCCAGGTGGTCCCGAACCCGGTACGCCCTGCGACGACCTCAACGCCGCCACCACGGGCGATGTGATCCAAGCGAACTGCACCTGCGCCGGTACGTTGATCTGCACCCCAGGTGCTCCATGCAACGACAACAACGCCTGCACCACGGGTGAAGTGTTCGATGCGAACTGCAACTGCGGCGGCGGCGTGGCCGTTGACCCCGACGACAACAACCCCTGCACCCTCGACAGCTGCGACCCGATCAACGGCGTGAGCAACATCTTCCAGGATGCTGACGGCGATGGCACCTGCGACGCCAACGACCTGTGCCCCGGTGGCCCTGAGCCCGGCACTGCTTGCAACGACAACGATGCCTGCACGACCAACGACGTCATCGGTGTGAACTGCCAGTGCGCTGGTACGTTCGCTGATGCTGACGGCGACGGCACCTGCGATGCCAACGATCAGTGCCCCGGCGGTCCGGAGCCCGGTACGCCTTGCGATGACGGCAATGCCGCTACCACGGGCGATGTGATCCAAGCCAACTGCCAGTGCGTTGGTGTGCTCGGGTGCACCCCCGGTGCTCCCTGCAACGATTTCAACGCTTGCACCACGGGTGAAGTGTTCGACGCCAACTGCAACTGCGGCGGCGGCGCGGCCGTTGATCCCAACGACAACGACCCCTGCACCCTCGACAGCTGCGACCCGATCACCGGCGTGAGCAACATCTTCCAGGATGCCGACAACGATGGCACCTGCGATGCGAACGACTTGTGCCCTGGTGGACCCGAGCCCGGTACCGCTTGCGACGATGGCAACCCTGCCACCAACACCGATGTGATCCAGGCCAACTGCACCTGCGCAGGTGTGCTGGGCTGCACCGTAGGTGCTCCTTGCGACGACCTGAACGCCTGCACCACGGGTGAAGTGTTCGATGCCAACTGCAACTGCGGTGGCGGAACGGCCGTTGACCCCGACGATAACGACCCCTGCACGCTCGACAGCTGCGATCCCATCAACGGTGTGAGCAACATCTTCCAGGACGCCGATAACGACGGCACCTGCGATTTCAATGATGTTTGCCCCGGCGGTCCCGAGCCCGGCAGCGCTTGCAATGACAATGATCCCTGCACGGTGAACGATGTTGTGGATGCCAACTGCAACTGCGCCGGCACCTTCGCCGATGCTGACAACGACGGCACCTGCGACGCCAACGACCTCTGTGCCAACGGCCCAGAGCCCGGCACGGCTTGCGACGACGGCGACATCAACACGATCAACGACACGATCGGCGCGAACTGCCAGTGCGCAGGTTTCAACCCGAACTGCACCGAGGACCTCGTGCTGACGATCGAACTGGATGCCTTCGGTAGCCAGACCACCTGGGAAGTGCGCGACCAAGTGACCACCGCAGTGGTGGCCAGTGGCGGTCCGTACACCGATGGCGCTCCAAGCACCGTGCTGGAGAACCTGTGCCTTGCAGTGGGTTGCTACCAACTGAACGTGTTCGACGCCAATGGCGACGGCATCAGCGCCGGTGGCTACGTGCTCACCGACGACATCGGCCGCCGCATCGTGGACGCCGATGGTCAGTTCAGCAACACCAGCAGCATCGTTGCCGGTGCTGAACCAGACTTCTGCCTGCCAGTGACAGGCACCTTCGTGAAGGCCAACTGGTGCGACCGCACCAACCTGGTACCGAGCAGCTTCATCTACGCTCAAGGCGTTGCGGGTGCAACCGGGTACCAGTTCTGGTTCTTCGACCCCCATGGCAGCTACAGCCGTCGCATCCTGAAGCCCACCACCGTGTGCCAGCTGAACTGGGCCACACAACCCATCCCCACCGGACTGGAGCTGAACGTGCGTGTGCGTGCCCTCGTGGGCGGCAACTACCAACCCTTCGGCAAGGCTTGCACCATGCTGGTGCAGAACCCTGGTGGTGCCAGCTTCCGCGACATGACCAGCTTCGATACGGACGGTGCTCACCTGAGCATGTACCCGAACCCGAACCGCGACGAAGTGCTCTACCTGATGATCGAAGGCCTGAGCGACGAAGCCACCGCTGCACAGGTGGAGATCTTCGACGCCATGGGCAAGCGCATCGCCAGCGAGCAACTGAGCGTGGCCGCCGGTACCCTCAACCATGCCATGACCCTGAGCAACGAAATGGAGGCCGGCCTCTACTTCGTGCACGTGGTGGTGGACGGTCAGACCTTCACCGAGCGCCTCGTGCGCCAGTAAGGCAACTGCAAGGTCCCTTTGGAAGCCCTTCCCGGAAACGGGAGGGGCTTTCTCTTTGGAGGAAGACGAAACGATCCCGCAACACTGCGATCCCGCAGCGATAACAAGTGCGCAACGCCTGTCTCTGCTTGCCCGGATAGCCTTGCCGCCTCATTTCACGTGGCATGCTGGCGCGCTCCCTTCTGCTCTACCTGTTGTGCGCCATGGCGCTGTCCGTCAATGCACAAGGCACCCTCCGCGGCACCATCACCGATACGAAGGGCCAGCTGGTGGCCGCGGCCACCGTGGGCGTGAAAGGCCAGGCCAACGTGGGCGTGATGGCCGACTTCGATGGCACCTACATGATGCGGATGCCCAGCGCGGAGCCCACCGTAATGGTGGTGACCGCCATGGGATATGCAACCTTGGAATTCACCGTGACCGTGGCCGCAGGTGCCGTTGTGGTGCGCGACGTGGTGTTGGAGCCGCAAGCCAAGGAGATCGGTGGTTACACGAAGACCGCCCGGCGGAAGACCAAGGGCCGCGATGATGTGGCCCTCGACCGGATGAAGGTGAACAGTGGCGTGAGTTTCGACTATGTGAGCGCTGAACGTATGACCCGCACCGGTGATGCGAGCGTGGACGCCGCGGTGAAGCGCGTGCCCGGCGTGAGCACCGTGGGCCGCTTCGTGAGCGTGCGTGGCCTGGCCGATCGCTACATCGTCACCTCGGTCAACGGCTCCCGCATACCAACGCTCGATCCGTTCACCAACAACGTGAGCCTGGACATCTTCCCGACAGGTCTGGTGGACAACATCATCATCACCAAGACAGGCAGCCCTGAACTGCCCGGCGACTGGTCGGGGGCCTTCTTGTCCGTGAACACGTTGGACTACCCGTCCAAACTCTCGGTGAACATCACCAGCAGCGTGGGCTACAACCCGCAGACCACATGGAAGAACATCGTCAGCAGCAAGGGCAGCGATACCGACTGGCTGGGCTACGATGACGGCTACCGGGGCATCCCCGACGGAGTGGCGGTGGACCAGGACGACTTCCCCCGCTACAATGCAAATCCATCGATCTACGATCAGCTCTCCTATCTCGGGTTGGGCAGTTACCTGAACAGCTACGGGATCACCTCAGCCACCACCATGAATGCCGGCGACCCCTACCACTTGCTGGGGCTGGTGGAACTGGGTTACCTGGCCCCGGCCTTGTTCAACGACCCCAACGCCGGTGCGACAGCCGTGAACAACTACAACGCCGATTACGGCAGTTCCTACTTCGTGCCGCTGTTCAACCAGGAATTGCAAGCCAACGGGCAGGCGTTCAACAACGACGCCTGGGGCACGACGGAAAAGACCGCCCCCCTCAACTTCAGCCAAACCATCAGTTTGGGGAACCAAGTGAACGTGTTCAAACGGCCACTTGGTTTCATGGTCGGGTTCCGTTACGGGCGTGATACGAAGTACGACGAGAACAGCACGGTATCCCGCACCAACAGCGCGCCCGATGGCGAGGTGGTGGCCGACATCTTCAACTACAAGCAACGCGTGAGCAGCGAGCAGCACGGCTGGAGCGCGCTGGCCAACCTGAGCTACAAACCGCACCGCAACCACGGCATCTCGTTCCTCTTCATGCCCAACGTACAAGGCCAGAACGATGCACGCAATTACCGGGGCAGCGAGTTCAACTTCGCACCTACGGAGATCCTTGTCGGTGCCGACCAGACCTACGAGGAGCGGCGACAGCTCATCTACCAGGCCAGTACCACGCACTTCTTCCCGCGCACCAAACTGCGCATCAACTTGGACGCGTCGTACACCGATGGCCAGATGAACATACTCGACTTCCGTGAGATCGTGTATTTCCTGGACACGGTCTCCGGTGTCGCCCAGTTCAGCAGCAACTCATCGCTTCCGCGCCGCTTCCGGTACATGGACGAAGACCTGCTGGACGCCCGGGCCGGTTTCGAATTCCCGTTGGACAGCGTGTACGGCCGGCCCCGCAAGCTCATGTTCGGCGGTGCCTACCGATGGAACCAGCGGGAGAACATCCAGATCCTCTACAACGTGCGCGGATTGGCCGGCAGCGAAGTGAACGTCCCGTTGGACGAGCTCATCACCGATGACCGTTTCATCATCGACGGGGCGAACACGCCCCTGGTTTACGAGAACAACTCCTCGGAACTGGATGAGGACATCGGCATCAGCCGCATCAGTGCAGCCTATGTGATGAGCGATTACAGCATCAACGAGCGGTTGCGGTTGGTGGGGGGTGCCCGTTTGGAGCACACCGACCTGATCAGCGATATCCGCAGCTATTACGACCTGGGTTTGCCTGCCAATGATGAGGGCCGTGACCGCATCGCCGGGCAAGTGGCCAACCCGGGGGTCCTCGACGAGCTGGACATCCTGCCGAGCATCAACGCCATCTTCAAGATCAAGGATGATTCGTTGCGGTTGATGAACCTCCGAGCGAACTACTTCCGCTCGCTTGGCCGTCCGAGCTTCCGGGAGATCAGTAGCGTGGACCTCGACGACTTCATCCTTCGCGGCCGTGTGCGCGGTAATCCAACGCTGCAGATGACCTACGTGGACAACTACGATCTGCGCCTGGAAACCTTCTTCCAACGCGGCCACAACATCACCCTCAGCGGGTTCTACAAACAGTTCACCAACCATATCGAACTGGTGAAACTGCTCGGCATCGACAACTTCAGCTGGCAGAACGCCAAGAACTCCGAAGCGTTCGGTGTGGAGCTTGAAGGCAAACTGGTGCTGCTGCGCAACGTTGATCTGCTCGGCAACATCACCTTCATCGAGAGCCGTACAACGGTGGAAGGCGCCGTGACCCGCACCCGCACCATGTTCGGCCAGGCGCCGTGGATCGTGAACGGTATGCTGAACTACCGCGTGGACAGTGCCGGTTTCGATGTTGCGATCTCCTACAACGTGCAAGGCCCCAAACTGGCGGTGGTGGCCGCGGCGGGCGTACAACAACCCGACGTTTACGAGCTGCCCAGGCATTTGCTGGACATCACATTGAGCAAGAAGCTCGGCAAGCGGTTCATCGTACGGGCCCGCGTTCGCGATCTGCTGAACCAGCCTGTGCGCCGCTCGTACTCGTTCGACAGCGGATACGACCTCGACTTCGATCGTTACACCTACGGCCGCGAGTACATCCTGAGCCTCACCTTCCGGATCTGACCATGCGCAACCTCCGAACCTCCATCGCTTTGGCAGCGCTGTTGTGCTGTGCGATCCCCTGCTCCACCAGCGCGCAAGGCCTGCAGACCGTTGTGGTCGAGAAGTACTACATCAGCGATGCGAACGACGCCACGGACACCGATGGTGGTTTCCTGCAGGAAGGCTCAGTGACATACCGCGTGTTCCTGGACATGGGCGAGGGCTACAAGCTGCGCAGCCTCTTCGGTGATAGTCTCCACCCGTTCACCATCTCCAGCACGGCTGTGCTTTTCAACAACGGGGACCGCGGCAAGAGATTCGGACATTTGATCCAAGACCAATATCTGGGCGACAACACCGTGGCGCTCGACTCTTGGCTTTCGCTTGGTGATGCGAGCGAAGCACACATTGGCGTCCTGGAAGGTGACGACACCGATGGCTCCGTTGTTGGTGGGTCCAACAACGATGGGGGAAGCGCATCAGTGCCCGGTGGTCTCTTGGTGAACAGTGCCAGTGACGCTGGCCTCCCCTTGACGGACCGTGACGGACTGTTGCCAGGAACGGGCATGCCGCCCGGATTCCTGTTCATCGGTGACGCCCAGTACTTGGACAGTGCATTCTTCGAGATGAACCAGCTTAACGCTTACACCACCATGAACATGGTGTCGCAAGCCCCGGCTGGCGTTGTGGGCTACGGAGCCGAGAACCGGATCCTTATCGCGCAGATCACCACCGCCGGCGAGCTGAGCTTCGCACTGAACGTGGAGTTGCTCGACTCGCTCGGCAACGTGTTGCGCTATGTGGCCAACGACGACACCCTCTTGGCCAACGAAACCGCGTTCGGCTTGTTGAACTACCCGCCCGAGTGCGGCTGCATGGACCCGAACTATCTGGAGTACGATCCGACGGCAGGTTGCGACGACGGCTCCTGCGCCACGGCCATCGTGTTCGGATGTTCGGACACCACGGCCTGCAACTTCGACCCGAACGCCAACTTCAACATCGATGCCTTGTGCTGCTACGGCCCTGGGGATTGCAACGGGCTCGACATCAACATCGTTTGTCCGGGGGTTGGGCTGGATGAAGCCGTCGGTGATGCCTCCGTGCTCGCAGCTTGGCCGAACCCCGCTCATGGCGACCTCATGGTGCAATGGCCTTTCGGTGCTGAAGCGGGCGAGTTGCGCTTGTTGGATGCCACCGGCCGAACGATCCGTATCGAAGCCGTTCAGCCGGGCCGCACAATGGTGCTCGACTTGTCGGAACTGGCCCAAGGCAGCTATGTGCTGTTGGCCCGAAGTGAAGGGACCGAGCGGGCGCTGCGTTTGGTGAAGCAATGATCCGCAAGGGAACATTGGCATAACGTGCCGGCCACGTAACGGCAAGACCTCGTTCGTGGCAAGGGTACATCGGCAAGGTTGGTTCGCGTCCTCATTCAACGCACCATGATCCGTCGCTCACTACTCCTCGCCTCCGGGCTTTCCGCCATCTGCTCGACCGCATTGGCCCAATACGCCCCACCTGACAGCATGGCGCTGGAGGGCATCGTGGTGGAGACCTACTACATCAGCGATGCGAACGATGCGGCGGACACTGACGGCGGTGGTGTTCCACAATTGACCGCAGGGGCGAAGACCTACAGGATCTTCGTGAACATGAAACCCGGCTACATCCTGGAATCCGTGTACGGGAACGCCGAGCATTCGCTCGACCTCACCACCACCACGGAATTCTGGAACAACACCGATCGCGGTGATGTGACCGGCGACCTCATTGATGCCGCTCGCCTGGACGAGAACACCGTTGCTCTGGACAGCTGGATCACCATGGGCGCGGCCAGCGACGACCACTGGGGTCTTCCGAAAGTCGACGATGCGGACGGCTCCATCGTGGGCGGCCCCAACAACGACGGTGGTAGCGTTGGCACCCCACTACTGGCGAACACCGATGCCCTTGCCGGCATTCCTCTGACAACAGCGGACGGCCTCCTCGCGGGCACGGTGCCTGCAGTTACCACCATCGGCCTCACCCTCGATGTGTTCAACGATACGCCCGGGGGCAGCTTCGCCACTACGAACGGTGCATGGGCCATCCTCGGCGGCACCACAGGCGGCACCAACGACAACCAAGTACTGATCGCGCAGCTCACCACGAGCGGCCAGTTGTCGTTCCACCTCAACATGCGCATCGGCATCCCGGACTCGCTCCAGTGCCAGAGCCCGGGCTGCCACGAGTACATCGACTACTACGCCACCATCGTTCCCGGCGACACGGCAGGCGGTGGCATTTCCGTGGAGAACATCTTCAGCAATCCCACCCTCACCTACGTGGACCAAGCCATTGACTGCCTTGGTCAAGCCGGTGGTACCGCGTTGCCCGGCACGGCCTGCGACGACAACAACCCCGACACGGGTGCTGATACGTGGAGCGCAAACTGCGTGTGCGAAGGCCTCTTGATCGATTGCGAGAACGTGCCTGGTGGCCCTGCCTTGCCGGGTACCGCTTGCGACGACAACGACCCAAACACCTTCAATGACCTCTGGAGCCCGAACTGCTTGTGCGAAGGCTCCGTGGGCCTCAACGAGGTGCACCGCAACGGGTTTACCGCGCAGGTGGCACCGAACCCTGCAAGCGAAACAGCGCTGCTGTTCTTGGGCGCCGCCAATGGCTCGTCGACCTCGGTATCGATCAACGATATGACCGGCCGCGTTGTTCTTGCTGCAGAGCTTGGCCGCATCCACGGGGACCGTTCCGTTGCCCTCGAGCTCTCCGCTTTGGCTGCTGGCACCTATGCGATCACGGTGGTGCATGGTACCGAACGGCTGGTGCTCCCCTTTGTGAAGCGTTGATCGGAAGGCACGGCACTGCAACCCGACTGTAGCCATGTCGCCCTTGGGCATCACGCTATTGGTGCTCACGGGGCTCGGTGTGTTCCTCTATGCCATCGATCTGCTTTCGCAGGCCCTGCGCGGCATTGCGTCGGACCGCATGGAGCGTTGGCTCAAGCGGTACACCGCCCACGTACTGAGCGCCACAGCGGTCGGGGTCGTGGCCACCACCTTGTTGGACTCCTCTTCAGTGGTCATCATCCTGGTGATCGTTCTGGTGAACACCGGAAAGCTGGCGCTCCGCAGTGCCTTGGCCGTGGTGCTCGGCGCCAACATCGGCACCACCTTCGGCAGCCAGATCATCGCCTTCGATATTGGTGCGTGGAGCGCGGTGCCCTTGTTGCTGGGGATCGGGCTTGCGCACTTGGGCCGAACGCCGACCGCCAAAGGGATAGGGAACGTGCTTACCGGGTTCGGCCTGCTTTTCACCGGGCTTTTCATCATGGGCACCGCTGTTGAACCCCTGCGGGAGAGCACGTTGCTGATAGGGTTGCTCCACGGGTTGGAGGATCCACTGAAAGGCTCGCTCACGGGCGGGTTGATCACGCTGGTTCTCCAATCCTCCTCTGCGACGGTAGCCATGGCCATTGCTCTTGCGGGCAAAGGCCTGTTGTCCCTTCCTGCCGGCATCGCCGTTATGCTTGGTGCCGAACTGGGCACCTGTTCTGACACCCTCCTCGCAGCGGCCCGATGCGGAAGAAGAGCACGGAAAGTCGGGCTATTCCATCTGCTGTTCAACCTGCTGACGATCATCCTGGGGCTATTGTTGATCCATCCGTTCACCGACTTCGTCGTATGGTTTTCGGGCGCAGCTGATGATGCACGGCGCATCGCCAATGCCCACATGATGTTCAACGTGGTGGGCGTATTGCTGTGCCTTCCGTTCCTTCGGCGGACAGAACGGCTTTTGGACCACTGGCTTCCCGAAAAGGCACACGCGCATGCCCGCTCCGTTGCCCGGGGTATGGCTGCTTGAACGGTTTTCTTGTCGCTCCCAGCGGGTTGTGCCGGCGTTGCTCCGAAAAAGCCTATCCGGTGCGGACCCCTAACGATCAGCGCACATCGGAATATCCCAAGCATCAGGTTGTCCGTACTTGCAGGATCCAAGCGGTGGTTTCCTTGGTCGCATCCAATAACCCCAACATGGGTACTTCACTGTTCGGTGCTCTGGGAAGCATCGCATTGGCAGTCGTCGCCGCGTCGTTCCTCCCTGTCAACGCGGACACCTCCGTTCCATACGCATGCAAAGCCCCGCGCCCGCCAAAAAGGCCAGTGCCTTCTCCGGGCCTGAACGCCGACTTCGTGGTGACCGCAACACCGAACTTCACCTGGGACATCAACGGGGCGATCAATGCGCCCCTGACGCTCACCCGTGGAGTGTCTTACACGTTCGACCTCACCACAGTGACCGACGAACATCCGTTCCTGATCAACAACCAACCCAACAATGCCTTCGGCACGGTATTCCCGCCCGCCGCATACGGGAATACGATCACGATCACACCTACCGGATCCATGCCAGCCACGATCCACTATCACTGCGCCGTGCACAGCGGCATGGAAGGGCCCATCAACCTTGTCCTCTGCCCCGGTGATGTCACCGGTGATGCAATGATCAACGTATCGGATTTCCTCGCCCTGAATTCGGCCTTCGGCAACACGTGTTCAGGTTGCTGGACCGACATCGATGGCAATGGGACCGTGGCCGTCGGCGATTTCCTCGCGCTCAACTCCGCCTTCGGGAACAACTGCAACTGATCACGGCAACTGCGCCGTGCGAACGGCCGTGGGCACGGTGCCGCCGACATTCACCAGGATCCCGTCGCGGTCGTTCGATGTGCCGGTGTACTTGATTGAGCCGTCCATGTTCACATCCGATCGGGAGTACTGCCCGTTCACCACTGCGGTGGGGACGGTACCTCCAACGGCAACAAGGATCGGATCACGATCATTGCCTGCACCTGTGTAGGCGATGATGCCATTGCCGGTGACATCGCCGGCCCAGAGCACCTGCTTCGTCCCAACGGTCTTTCGGGCGTTGGTGCCGAACGTTGCCGTTCCGCTCACGGTCAAGTCCACGACCGTCGTGGTGGGGCCCAGTGTGATCGTCCCGGCCGTCATGACGCCCAGGTGGTTCCGGTGCCGCACTGCCACATAGTAGCTGCCCGCGGGAGCTGTCACCTGCAACGGCGAAGTGCCGTCAGGTCCCACAACATCGCCATCGCGCTGCACCAGGGCGCTCTTGGTGGCCACCACGGTCTGTGCGTTGGACATGGAACGCAGTTCAACAACGACCCAATCGACGACGGCATCGTTGCCGGTCGAGGACAGCACTGCGGAGGAGGTGGCTTCACCCCCACCACCGACATGCACGTACCCGAGCGCTGAATACGGTTCGGACAACGGGACAAGGCCAGCGCTCCTCAAACCATCGCCCATAAGGCCCGACACGCTGTTGAACGGTCCCTCCAAAAGCACCTTGACAGAAAGCGCAACCGTTCCATCACCACCGTTCAGCCGCACCAATCGACCACGCGTCGCCCCATCGAATTGCGTGAACCCACCACCCACGAGCACGTCGCCATCGGGCAGAGTGGCCAGCGCGCGCACCACATCGTTCGCTCCAGCACCGATATCGAAACCGAGGTCCAGCGCGCCATTGGCCAGCAGGCGTGCCATGCGGTTGCGCGCAGTTCCGTTGAAGAGATTGAACAGACCGCCGATCAGGATCTTGCCGTCGGTCTGCAACGCCATTGCATGCACGATGGAGTTCGCACCACTGCCCGTCGTGAAACCCGTATCGACGGTGCCGTCCGTGTTCAACCGAACGATCCTGGTGCTCATGGTGCCGTTGAACATGGTGAACGATCCCGCCAGGAGGATCTTGCCATCGGGTTGAAGAACGATCGACCGGACGATGGAACTCGCACCGCTACCGACCTGGAAAGCGGCATCCGTTGCACCAGCACTGCTCACCCTGTTGCAGAATCCTGCCGACGCGCCGTGGTACGCCGTGAAGTGTCCACCCACCATCACCTTTCCGTCCGTCTGTTGCTTGTTCGCCAGCACGATGCTGTTGGGTCCGGGATCCACGTCGAAGGATGCATCAATGGCCCCTCCGCTGGTAAGCCTGGCCAGATTGGAGGTGAAACCCCCAACGATGGCCACGCCGGTTCCTCCGATGAGAATTTTCCCGTCGGACTGCAGGGCAACGGTGTTGATACCACCCTGCACCCCGGGTGTGCTGAACGTGGCATCGATGGCCCCGTTCGCGGCCAACCTCACCAATCCGGGTTTGGCCGATCCGTTGTACGAACCGAACGTTCCGCCTACCACGATCTTCCCGTCAGGTTGGACGACCATCGCGTTCACGGCATTGTCGAACCCGGTGCCGGAAGCGAAGGTGTTGTCCAAGGTACCGTCGCTGTTCAAGCGTGCGATGCCTCCGATGGGTGTTCCGTCGAACTCCGTGAAGTAGCCTGCGACCAGGACCTTGCCGGAACTCAGCGGTACAATGGCCGTTACTTGGTCATCGGCCCCCGTGCCGGTGGCGAACGCAGGGTCAATGCTTCCGCTCTGTGCGCTTGCACCAACGTACAGGAGCATGGAAGAAGACAACGTGGCGAGGAGGAGGGTAAGGCGGTACATGCTGTTCGATGGGCTGCGAAAGTCATAGGGGCAGGATACAACCATATGTGCGCGCCGTTGTGCGCATCCACCTGCGGTGTTAAGCCAGTGTGGCCAACAATAGCAAAGGGCCCCGCCTTGCGACGGAGCCCCCAGCATGTGTGTTGTGGTCGATCAGTGCACGATCAAACGCTCGACCATTGATCGGTCGCCTGCCGTCACGTTCACCAGATACATCCCCTTGGCCAGTGAGCCCTCCAGCTCCAGAACCGTGCTCACCTGCTCTGCTCCGTCCGTGGCCAGGCTCCTGCTCAGCACCGTCTTGCCGTACACGTCCAGCATCGTGATCTGCACTTGCATCTCCTCTGTGCTCAGGCCGCTGAGCACCAGCGTCACGTTCTCTCCGAGCGTCGGGTTCGGGTAGAGCTGCATTGTTCCTGTCTCCTCCATCAGCATCTGCAGGCTTCCTACACCACCGGGCAGCAACGCCGTGCACACTTTGCCGAAGGTCGTGTAGGTACCACCCACCAGTGCGCGTACGCTCACGTTCAGCTCAACGCCCAAGGGGATCGGCTGCGTCGCCCAGTTCAGCTGACAAGTCGTGGTCGGCTTCTGGATCCGGCGGCTATATGAACCGTGCGGATCGAAGAACCAGAACTGGTACGCCGTCGCTCCCGCCACTCCGCGTGCATAGATGAAGCTGCTACGGGTAAGGTTCGTACGGTCGCACCAGTTGTCCTTGATGAACGTCGGGCCCAAGGGCACGCAGAAGTCCGCATCGCCCGGGATCACGCTGCTGCTCACTGATCCGAACTGGCCATCGGCATCGATGATCCGCCGGCCCTGGTCGTCCGTCAGGACATAACCGCTGGAAGCCAGTCCGTCACCGAAGCTGTCGAAGAGCTCGAAGCTGTAGCAGCCCGTCTCCACGCAGATCGGCTCGATCACTTGGCCCGGTGTTTCATCCGTGTACGGACCACCGCTGGCCACCACGTTGTTCGTCCCGTTCTCCTTCACCGACCATGTCGTCTGGCTGCCTAGCGCGTCCAGTTCGATCGTCAGGATCAGCTCCTCCGTGCAGGGCAACGTCCCCTGGCACACGCAGCTCGCGGTCAACACATCGCCCGTCGAGTTCGGGTTGCCGTCGTCGCAGCTATCGCCCACTTTACCGAAAAGCGTCGGGCAATCATCCGTATTGTCGCTCACGTAGCCAGCGGGCGCGCTGCCCGGGCAGTTGGTGGTGAAGTCGTTCGGGTCGCCGAAGCCATCATTGTCGCTGTCCGCGTAGTAGAGCGGCGGCAGGATGCAATCCGTGCGGTCGTTCACCTCCTGGATGCGCTCATCCAGCGCGGCGGAAGTCTCGGCCAAAGCATAGGGTGCAGCGGTGTGGAAGCTCTTCATGTATTCGGCGAAGGCGTCTTGTTCGCTGCCTGGGATCGCGAACGAAGCCTGCATCGGACCAACATCAGGCAAGGTGTTCAGGTCCACGCGGCCAGTGCCGAGCGTGTTGAAGGGATATCCATCACCACCACCGGCGAGGAAGTTCAGCGTCACCACGCGGAAGGTGCGCGCGGGATCGCCATGCACCGCGCCATTCATCACCAGCGTATCGACGGTGACGCCTGCGCTGTCGGTGATCACCGCGTTGAGGATGCGGGCGCTCGCGGGGAGCGTCTCATCGTAGCTGAAACGCACACCGCTCACCTGCGGGAAGCGCCCCTGCGTCTGCCCGGGTCCGCTTGCAGCGACACCATGCTCGAGGATCGTGCGCAGGTCGGCGGCGGTGAGCGTGAGGGTGCTCAGCAGGTTGTTGAATCGGAGCGAGTTCTCGATGTCGAGCTGGCTGATGTCGCCCTGCTGCTTGCCGGCGAGCGGATTGGCCGCCGGTGGTTCCAGCACTACGCTGCCACCCACGGCGTTCACGAAGCCGATGGCGCTGCGGATGCCGCCGCCGTTCTTGATGCTGATGGTGACCGTAGGATCATAGCGGCGGGCCATCCACTTGTTGGCGTCGGCGCTCACGTTGCCCAGGTTGGTCTCCTCGGTGCGCACGAAGTTGCGGCGGCCTTCCAGGAACACATCCGTGCGGCCGAAGAGATTGCCGTCCTTGGCGATGATCACCGCTTCGATCGCGCCGCAGAGGTTGGCCACCTCCTGGCCGCGGCTACCGGGCGTGAAGGCGTCATTGTAATCGCCCCAAACCTCCACCACGCCGAGGCTGTCGGCCGGGTAGGCGCCGCTCACGTTCGGATCGATGCTGGACGGCACGATGTCGCCGTTCGCATCGAAGTCCACTACCAGACGGCCCACATACTTGTACTCGCTCGTGGTGTTCACGATCGCCAGGGGCTTTCCATCGAGGCTGGTGGTGAGGTACGGGTAGGTCTCGGCGGCCACGTCGCCGTTGCGCAGGCGGTCGGTGGCGTCGGCCATCAGCGTGTGCGAACCACCTGCGATGATCACGTCCACGCCGTTCAGCAGTGGAGCCAGGGCCTTCTCTAAGGTGAGTTGCTGCAGATGGCTCAGCACGATGATCTTGTTGATGCCCTCCAGGTTGCGCAGGTCGTCGATCACCGGCTGTAGGATGGCGGCGAGCGCTGGCATGTCGTCCGCATCGGGACCGGTCACCGTGGTGGCGCCGGGCGAGGAGATGCTCGCGAGGATCTGCGTGGTGGCACCCACGATGCCGATCTTCTCCCCGTTCACGGTGATGATCGTGCTCGGCGCGAGCTTCTTCGTGGCAGCGATGGCGGCGGCGCCCATCGCGGGGTTGTTCCGGAAGAAGGTCCACTCCTCACGGGTGTTCGTGAAGATGTTGCTCAGGTTGGCATCGGCGCTGAAGTCCAGGTTGCTGCTGAGGTAGGGGAACTGCGCGCCGAACCAACGAATGTTGGCGCCGCTGTTCTGTCCGGCGATGATGTTGCGCAGCTCGCTCGTGCCCAGATCGAACTCGTGGTTGCCAAGCGCCGCGGCCTGTATGCCGATCAGGTTCATGATGGTGAAATCCACCCGGCCGATGCCTGCGCGCAAATCGTTGTTCGCGAAAGGTCCTCCGTAGTAGTTCTCGTAAGCGGTCTTCAGCGGTGCCACCAGGGTAGGATCCTCACCGGCGCTCATGAAGGGACCGGGCAGGAAGTTGTCGCCGCTGCTCAGCGTGAGTGAGTTGGCATAGGTATGCTCCAGGCTGTCCACGATGGCCGCGAAACGTGGAGCGTCCTGCGTGGCGGGCACGGCGCCCTCGAAGTCGGAGGCGTGCAGGATCTGCAGAGTGAAGTTCGTCGGAGGCACGATCTCGTCCGCCGTGAAGCTCACGTTGTCGAAGCGCCAGGTGCCGCCCGTGGCGATGCTCGTCACGTTGTTCGCCTGACGGAACTCGCCCGTGGCCGCGTGGTGGGCCGCCAGGATGCGGATGCCGAAGTTCGGGTTGTTGTTCGCCCCGGTGATCGCCGTGAAGTCGATGACCCGGCGCCCCCAGGAATCGGAGACGTTCGTTCCAATGGGATCGGAAGCATCGACGCGACCAGCGTCAATGCCTCCCCGGTCGGCGCAGGAGCTGTTGTCATAGTTGCTTCCATCCAGGTCGAGGTTCGTCCAGTTACTGCCGTCCAGCGTGTACTGGATGCGGGCCGTGCGCGTCGAGGAGTTCGAGTGGCGGTGATCATAGGAGAACACGATGTTCTCGTGGCCCAGCGTCGAGGTGCGGAACTCCACGCCGGAGGATTCGTTCGTCGCGCCCGGAGCGGCGGTGCCGATCTGCCAGGCCGTGGTGCCCGTGGCCTGTACACAACCCGTAGTGCTGCCGGCGGCCGTGGTGGCACCGGTCATGCTGCCCACAAGCGCGGAGGAACCGCTGCCGACGTTCGGTGTCGGGTTGCTCGCAGCACCCTGCAACGGCTCGTAGGTCCACACCGCAAGCACACCGGGTACTGGAGGGGCCGTTGTCTGGCCATCCACGCTCACTGCCTGGCCGGTGGCGCCGGTGCTGGCGATGGTGATGTTGCCGGAGTAGATGCCTGCCGCAACACCGTCGAGACGGACTTCGACGGTGGCGCTTACGGCCGGACCGGTCAGGTTCAGGCTGCCGCCGTAGCTGCCAACACCCTGCTCACGCAGTTCGAAACCCGCCGGGGCGGTGATCACGAGGTCCGCGGTGAGGTCGCTGGCCGTGATGGTGAAGGTCTGCGCATCGCTGGGCGTGCCCTCGAGGGTGCTGAACCCGGTGAGCATTGCGGGAACGGGCGCGTCGATGGTCGCCGTGCTCACGCTCACCGCGATGCCTTGGAAGCTCACGTTATCGAAACGCCAGGTGCCTGCGGTGGCAACCGTGGCCACGTTGTTCGCCTGGCGGAACTGGCCCGTGGCGGCGTGATGTGCGGCGAGGATGCGCACACCGAAGTCGGGGTTGTTGTTCGCACCGGCGATCGCCGAGAAGTCGATCGTGCGACGGCCCCATGAATCGGAAACGTTCGTGCCGATGGGATCGGAAGCGTCGATGCGGCCGTTGTCCAGACCGCCGCGGTTGGCGCAGGCGCTGTTGTCGTAGTTCGTGCCATCCAGCGTGAGGTTCACCCATGAAGTGCCATCCAGCGTGTACTGGATGCGCGCCGTGCGCGTGGCAGTGTTCGACAGGCGATGATCGTAGGAGAACGTGATGTTCTCGTAGCCCACGGTGGACGTGCGATACTCAACGCCCGAGGACTCATTCGTTGCTCCAGGACTAGCGGTACCGATGGCCCAGGCGGTGGTGCCGCTGGCCTGTGCGCAACCCGTGGTGCTGCCCGTTGCCGTGCCCGGACCCGTCATGCTGCCTACAACGGCCGAAGCACCCGTACCGATGTTCGGCGTCGGGTTCGCGCTGGTGCCTTGAAGCGGCTCATAGGTCCAGACCGCGATGTCCTCCGGTACAGGCGGCGGATTCACGCGGAAGATGGAGACCGTTCCGCTGACCTCGTTGCCGGTGATCAGCAGGGGCGTGCCATCAGGGCTGTTGGCTGCGCTCACATAGGTGATGCACTCCACACCAAGGTCCAGTGCCGTACCGGCGGCCGCATCGCCATTGAAATCACGATTGTTCAGGTATTGGATGAAGACAGGTGCGCTCGGTACTGTGACGTCGTACACCATGATACCACCGATGCGCTCCAAGCCGATGAAAGCATAGAACACGCCGTCGATCTCGGCCAATGTCACGGCTTCCGGCTCGGGGCCCTTGTCGTCGCTGCGGCTATCGAAGCTGTTGTTCGCGCTGTTGTTGCTGTTGAAGTTCGTCGGGTATGCTGCGGATGTGATCTGCTCGAACTGGTCGCCGCTGTCCCATACCAACGCACCGTTCGCATCACGGATGCTGAAGGAGCGCGCACCGAACGCATGGATCTCGTCGAAGTCGCCATCGTTGTCGGTATCGCCACTGTAGATGGTCGCGTTCAGGCGACCGAGGTTGGCGTTCTGCTTCAGCGTGGCCGCGTTCGGGAAGACGGTGGGATCCAACACGTATGCGGCATTGCCCACGCGTCGCGGCTCGACGAAGGTCCCCCATTCGCGGGCATCGCCTTCATTCGCATACACCACGTAGGTCTGGCCGCCTACGGTGTAGCAGTCGATCGCATCGGGCATATAGAGGCCCTTCACTGGCCAGGTGGCGATGTTGATGCCCGCCGGGTTATCGCTGGCATCCATGCCGAAGCCCGCCATGCTGTGATCCTTCATGCCGAGCGAGGTGATCTGCTCGATCGTGCTCGTGGCGAGGTCGATGCGCACCACGGCGTTGTTCTCCTGGCAGACCACGAAGGCCTTCTGCGAGTCATCGCTCACCGTGATGCTCTCCGGCTCCATGTCCTGCGCCACGGTGGCGCCCGGACCGAAGATCCGCACACCGGGAAGCATCGAAGGGGTGTATGCACCGAAGCCGACCGTGATCACGTTCGCGCCCGTGATGGATGCGAGGCCGCCGCTGATGTCGATGATGCTCACCGAACCCTCAGGGTCCACGGTGTAGTCGTCGCTCGGCTCGCCTTCGTTGGCCACCAGCACCTTCGTGCCATCCGGCGTTACGGTCACCATGTCGGGCAGCGCGCCCACGGTCACCTGGCTCAGGAAGTTGCCGCCGTTGTCGAAGAAGACCACCTTGCCCGGATCCGTTTTCGGACTGGCCTCCGCGGCCACGGCGATGCCACCCGGCACCACCACCACGCTATTGGCGGCCACACCATACGCACCCATCGGGATGGTGAAGGCGAGCGATGGGGAAGCCGGGTTGCTTGCATCGAGCGCGCGCACCTCGTTCAACTGCGCGTTCACGAAGAAGATGCGGTCGCTGCTGGGATCGAAGGTGACGATCTCCGCCGCGCTCGTGTTGTAGCTGCCCGTGGCATAAGTGCCCACGTGGCTGATGGAGATCTGGGCGCTCGCTATGGTAGCAAGGGATATCAACCCTGCTGCAAGAGCAGAGTGCAGCAGGTTGTGCGGGGAGACCGCGCGACCGGGATGCCAGGGGAATGTGGTGTTCATGAGTTCGTTCGTTGGGTGTGCAAAGCATCGGTGGGTGTCTTGCCATGGGCCCTGCGTTGGGTTACCGATCCATCACCGCAATGGGTACACCGCACGGCTATTGCCTTTACACGCTACCCTTCCGTGAGATCCATGTGAGATCCCTCGGCAACGCCCAGGAACTTGCGTGCATCTTCGGCGCATGGCACCGCGCGCATGGCCGTTGTTGTTGTTTGCTTCAGTTGCGCTGCTGCTACTAGGGGTGCTTGCGCTGTTCACTCATCCAATGGCCGATGATTGGAGTTACGCACACCAGGGACGCACAAGGGAGCTAGGTCCCTGGCTGGTCAGCGAATACCTCAATTGGAACGGCCGCTATTCCTCGAACCTCTTCGTGGGCAAAGGCCCGCTGGTCCTCGGAACGGATGCGCTGTGGTTGTACCGCACCATACCGGTCGCGTTGCTCGGCGCAACGCTCCTTGCGATGCGCTCGATCGCGGCGTGCACGGTCGGTGGAAGCCAGCGGGCATGGTCGTTGGGCGTGGTCCTGACCATAGTGTATTTCCACGGGATGCCGGACATTGCCGATGGCTTGTATTGGTACACTGGTGCTGTCACCTATCAGTTCGGCACTGTGCTTCTCGTCTTCCTGTTGGCGCGTTGCATGGCCTGCAAGGGTGGCGTCGTGAACGTCCTGCTGATCATAGCCACTGCCGGATGCAGCGAGGTGCACATGATCCTTGCGCTGTTGGTGGTGGCGGCGGCGGCAGCGTTTGACCTGTCACGCCGCAAACCGATCAGCACATCGACCTGGTCGACGCTTGTGACCGCAATGGTCTGTGCAGGTGCCGTGGTCCTCGCTCCCGGCAACAGTGTTCGTGCTGCGCTCTTCGAGGGGACGCATGATGTGCTGCACTCCGCTTGGATGAGCCTTCTTCAAACGCTTCGCTTTGGCGCTACATGGCTGTTCGATCCCGCCTTGCTGTTCTGTTCGATCATCTACTTCCCGCTACAACGGCAATGGCGTCGCGAGCATCCTGATCGTGTTCTCCCTTCCCCGTGGTTCACTACCATGGCACTGGGCGCCGTCATCTTCCTATGTGCGTTCCCTGCGTACTGGGGCACCGGCATCCTCGGCCAGCACCGCACCATGAACGTGGCCTACTGCTTCTTCCTCTTGCTCTGGTTCGCGAACATCACTGCGTGGGACCGAGCACTGCTCAGCAAGAAGTGGCCTGTGCTTCCGGCCGTCCCGCTTTCGGGGAAAGTCCTCCCCTTCGTCGCTGGTTTGGCACTGCTGCTCACAGGCAATACCGGCGGCGCGCTCCTCGACCTGCTTTCGGGCCGTGCCGCGCACTACGACCATCAGCTCGCCGCGCGTTATGCCTTGCTCGAACAATCCCGCGCCGATGGAAGTGAACCCCGGCTGCCCGTGATCGTCGATCCACCGCTGGTTCTGCCGTTGTATGAGCTACGTGCTGACCCGCACGATTGGGTGAACCAGTGCTACGCCCTCTACTTCGGCTTGGAAGGCAAACCCGTGCATGCCATTTCGAAAGACGATCACGCACCTTCGCGGCCATGATCGGCACCGACGTTGCCCAGGCAGCCGCGCTCTTGGACCAAGGCCAAGCCGTTGCCATCCCTACGGAAACGGTTTACGGGCTGGCAGCGAACGCCTTCGATCCCGACGCCGTACTGAAGGTCTTTGCCATTAAGCGGCGGCCCAGCTTCGACCCGCTCATCGTGCACATCGGTCGCATGGAGCAGTTGAACGAGGTTGCAGCGCACGTTCCCGAAAAAGCGCGACTGCTCATCGAGCGCTTCTGGCCCGGCCCGCTCACGGTGGTGCTGCCGAAGCGCGCGAGTATACCCGACGTTGTGACCAGTGGCCTGGACACGGTGGGTGTGCGCATGCCTTCGCATCCGGTCGCATTGGAACTGCTGCGCTCGCTGCCCTTTCCGCTTGCAGCGCCCAGCGCCAACCCGTTCGGTTATGTGAGCCCCACCACCGCCCAGCATGTTGCTGATCAGCTCGGGAACGAAGTGCCGTACATCCTGGATGGTGGTCCGTGCAACGTTGGGGTGGAAAGCACGATCATCGGGTTCATGCCCACGCCAGTGCTGCTGCGCGCAGGTGGTGTGCCCGTTGAGGAGATCGAAGCCGTGATCGGCCCGTTGGGCAAACCGATCACATCGCCTGTTGGCGACCGGCCCGAGGCGCCCGGCATGCTGGCCAGCCACTACGCACCACGCAAACGCGTCGTCATCGGCGAACCTGCTGCGATCATGATTGAACAACGCGGAAAGCGCATGGGTGTCATCAGCTTTACCAGCAACTACGGCGAGGCCTTGAACGAAGTCCTCTCTCCTGCCGGCGACCTGCACGAAGCCGCCCGCAACCTCTTCGCAGCTTTGCGCCGTCTGGATGCCAGCGACGTGGACATGATCGCTGCGGAAGTCTTCCCCGAGGTAGGGTTGGGCTGTGCGATCAACGACCGGCTGAGGAGGGCTGCGCACTGAGCCGCAAACGATCTTCGCGCCCCTTCGTGCTCATGGCCACATGAGCACATGACCGCATGGGCACATGAAGAAAGGCATCGCCATACTGGGCAGCACCGGCAGCATCGGCACGCAGGCCTTGCAGGTGGTGCGCGAGCAACCCGAGCGCTTCCAAGTGGAACTGCTCACGGCAGGGCGCAACGCCGATCTGCTCATCGCCCAAGCGCGCGAGTTCAACCCTAATGCTGTCGTCATCGGCGACCAGGGCCGACTAGCCGAAGTGAAGGATGCCCTCTTCCCGCTCGGCATCAAGGTGTACGCTGGCGATGCGGCCATTGAGCAGGCCGTGCGCGGCGAGAACATCCACTTGGTGCTTACGGCGCTGGTGGGTTATGCCGGTTTGCGCCCCACGCTGGCGGCGCTGGAGGAAGGCAAACCCATAGCGCTGGCCAACAAGGAAACACTGGTGGCCGGTGGGCACCTCGTGACGAAGCTGGCCCGTGAGAAAGGCGCCAACATCTACCCGGTTGACAGCGAGCACAGCGCCATTTTCCAGTGCATGACCGGCGAATGGGACAACCCCATTGAGAAGATCGTGCTCACCGCCAGTGGTGGTCCGTTCCGCGGGAAGCAGCGTGCGGACCTGGAGAAGGTCTCGGCAGCCCAAGCGCTCAAGCACCCCAACTGGGACATGGGTGCCAAGGTGACCATCGACAGCGCGAGCCTGATGAACAAGGGGTTGGAGGCCATCGAAGCGAAGTGGCTGTTCAATCTGAAAGCGGAGCAGATCGACATCGTGGTGCACCCGCAGAGCATCGTGCACAGCTTGGTGCAATTCACCGACGGCAGCATGAAGGCGCAATTGGGCCTGCCTGACATGAAGCTGCCCATCCAGTACGCCATGGCCTATCCGGAGCGGCTCAAAACCACCTGGCCGCGTTTCGACTTTGCACTGTACCCAGCGCTCACCTTTGAACCGCCCGACCTGTCCACCTTCCGCAACCTTGCCCTGGCCCTGGATGCCATGAAGCGAGGTGGCAACGCGCCTTGCGTGCTAAACGCGGCGAACGAAGTCGCGGTAAAGGCCTTCCTGGAAGGGCGTATTGGCTTCCTGCAGATGAGCGATGTAGTGGAGCATTGTCTCGCGAAGGCGACCTTTGTACCCGATCCGGACCTTGCTGCCATCGCCGCATCGGACGAAGAGGCACGTCGGCTGGCAAGTGCTCAACTGCCCAATTGACAGAATACACCATCACTATCTCCGTTCCAATTCCGTGGCTTGAAGCTTGGGGCTTTGGACTTGGAACTTGAAGCTTGTACTCCTCCATGGACCTTCTACTCACACAAGTCCCCCAGCTGATCCTTTGCCTGGCCCTCCTGATCGTTCTGCACGAGATGGGCCACTTCTTCCCAGCTCGCTGGTTCAAAGTGCGCGTCGAAAAGTTCTATCTGTTCTTCGACCCTTGGTTCTCGCTTTGGAAGAAGAAGAAAGGAGAAACCGAATACGGGATCGGCTGGCTCCCACTGGGCGGTTACGTGAAACTGAGCGGTATGGTGGACGAGAGCATGGACAAGGAGCAGATGGCCAAGCCTGCACAGCCGTGGGAGTTCCGCAGCAAACCGGCATGGCAGCGTTTGATCATCATGGTGGGTGGTGTGGTGGTGAACTTGTTGCTCGGTCTGCTGATCTACAGCATGGTGATGTTCGTCTGGGGCCGGGAAACCTTGCCCTTAGCGAACATGGTGAATGGTGTTCACCCCAGCGAATTGATGTCCGATATGGGCTTCCACGATGGGGACATGATCCTACGTGCCGAGGGTGTTGACATCAAAACCTTGGACGACCTCAACCGGGCGTTGCTACTGGGCGATACGCGCACCGTGGTCGTGCAGCGCGATGGCAAGGAGGTGAGCATTACTCTTCCGGAATCGATCCATCAAGGCATGATGAAGAAGAGCAAGGAAGAACTCTTCACGCCGCGCTTCCCATTGTTCATCGATTCGTTGGTCGCCGATGGCAACGCCTCAAAGAGTGCGGTGAAGGTGGGCGACAAGGTTTTGGCGGTGAACGAGGTCGCGACACCGTTCTTCAACGACTTCCAAGCCCGGCTGAAGATGCACAAGGAGCAGGTTGTTGCCCTCACCGTGGAGCGGGACGGCGGCGCCAAGCACGTCATGGCCGTTCTGGTGGACAGCACTGGTCGGATCGGTGTAGGACCGCGTGACCCGAAAGAACTGCTCACAGCCGTCAAAGAGGAATTCACCTTGCTGAGCGCGTTCCCCGCCGGGATCGAGCATGGCATGGGGGTTTTGACGGGCCAGGCCCGCAGTATGAAGCTCCTGGCCACTGCCGAAGGCGCCAAGCAGGTGGGTGGGTTCGGCAGCATCCTGCAGCTCTTTGGTGAATGGGGAAATTGGCAGCGCTTCTGGAGCGTTACGGCCCTGATCAGCATCATCCTCGCATTCATGAACATCCTGCCCATCCCTGCGCTGGACGGTGGGCATGTCATGTTCCTGCTGTATGAGATCGTGGCCCGGAAACCTGCTCCACAACGAGTTATGGAGGCCGCACAGATGGTGGGCATGGTGCTTTTGCTCGGCTTGCTGCTGTACGCCAACGGCAACGACATCTTCAAGGCGGCGACCGGACAGTTCTGATCGGAACCTTTGCCATAGCCCGCCCGTACCAACGGGCCATGGCCCGCCTCATCCTCATCGAAGACGACGATCTGTTGCGCAGTCTCATCGGCCGCAAGCTGAGCGCAGCCGGGCATGAGGTGATCGCACTGCCCGACGGCCGCGACCTGTTCGGCATCATGGACAAGGTGCACGTGCACGCCGTGCTGGTGGACCTCGGACTCCCCTACTTGGACGGCATGTCGCTCATTGAAGGTCTGCGCGCGCGGGGGCATGAACAACCCGTTATCGCGCTCAGCGGCCGCGACGAGCAGCATCTGCAAGCGGCGGTGCAAAGCAGTGGTGCGAACCGGTTCATGGCAAAGCCCTTCGACACGAGCGATCTGGTGCATGAGGTGCAGCGGCTGTTGGCGGCGTGAAAGCGGCCTCACCCTGCCCTCTCCAAAGGAGAGGGTCAGAGTGCAACGAACCAAGGTATTGGCCGCGAACAAAGTTGCCGCTCCGTAGCTGTTCGGGGTTCGCGATGCCCGCTTGCCGGCATTTCACCCTCTCCTCTGAAGAGGGCAGGGTGAGGCCCGGTACTTTCGCACCCTGATGCTCTTCTCTTCGCTCCCCGGCCACGCCGACCTGAAGGCCCGTTTGATCACTTCCGCACGGGAGGGTCGCATTGCGCATGCACAGATGTTCCTTGGCCCGCGCGGCAGCGGCAATCTTCCGTTGGCACTGGCCTACGCGCGCTACTTGGTATGCAAGGAGCCCGGCCTGGCCGACGCCTGCGGCACATGCCCTTCGTGCAGCATGATGGACAAGCTGGCGCATCCGGATGTGCACTACTGCTTTCCCATCTTCACCAGCGAGAAAGAGAAGATCCGCACCAGCGATGATGTGATCGCTGATTGGCGCACCGCCGTCCTGCGCGAGCCATTGCTCGATGAAACAACGTGGTACGCCACCATCGAAAAGGACAACGCCAAGGGCATCATCCGCGTGAGCGAAACGCACAACAGCTTGCGCAAGCTCAGCTTCAAGAGCAGCCAGGGCGGCCTGCGCGTGCTGCTCATCTGGTACGCCGAGCGCATGAACATCGAGGCGGCCAACGCTCTGCTCAAAGGGCTGGAAGAGCCCGAGCCCGGTACCGTGTACCTGTTGGTGTGCGAGCACCAGGACCAGTTGCTGCCCACCATCATTAGCCGCACGCAATTGGTGAAAGTCCCGGCATTCACCGTGCAGGAAGTGGCCCAAGTGCTGGCCTCCAAGCATCAACTGCCACAGGCGGAGGCCGAGAGCATCGCCGCCCGTTGCGAAGGCGACATGCTGGAGGCGAAGGCGATGGTGGAACGCACGGAGGATGAGCTCTTCATCTTCTTCCGCGATTGGCTGCGTGCTTGCTACGGCCGCAAAGTGGTGGAGACCGCACAGTTCAGCGAGTACTTCGCCAGCATGGGCCGCGAACAACAGAAGGCGCTGATGCGGTATGCGTTGTACATCATCCGCCAGTGCGTGTACCACTGGCAACAGGCCCATGAACTGATCCGTGTCTCAGGGCAGGAGCACGAGTTCGTCGGGAAATTCGGTGCGGTCCTGAACGATCACAATGCCGATGGCATCCGCAAGGAGCTCGAACTGGCGCACGCACATCTCGACCGCAACGCCAATCCGAAGATCCTGTTCATGGACCTCAGCTACAAGCTGTTCGGGTTGCTGAAGGCGGCGTGAAGCCTTAAGCCGAAACCGTCACGCTCTTCCCGCCTTTCATCGGCAGCAGCTCCTTCACTGCAGCTACCAGCGCCGCCTCATCGAAGCCGCATTCGGCGTAGAGCTCTTTCTGGCTGCCGTGCTCGATCCACTTGTCGGGAATACCCAGGCGCTTCACCTGCGCGTTGTAGCCGTGGTCGGCCATGAACTCCAGCACCGCGCTGCCCATGCCACCTTGAATGCAGCCGTCCTCCACGGTCACTACGTGCTTGAATTTGCCGAACACCTCGTGCAGCAGCATCTCGTCGATGGGCTTCGCGAAGCGCATGTCGTAGTGCGCCACGCTGTAGCCCTCGGTCTGCAGCGCATCAATGCCCTTGGCGGCGATGTTGCCGATGTGCCCGATGCTGAGCACGGCGATGTCGTTGCCGTTGCGCACTTTCCGGCCCTTGCCGATGGTGATCTCCTTGAAGGGGGTCTTCCATTCGGTCATCACGCCTTCGCCGCGCGGGTAGCGGATGCTGAACGGACCGCAATCGCGCAACTGCGCGGTGTACATCAGGTTGCGCAGCTCCTCCTCGTTCATCGGTGCGCTCACGATCATGTTCGGGATGCAGCGGAAGTAGGCGATGTCGAACGCGCCATGGTGCGTGGGGCCATCGGCACCGGCGAGGCCACCACGATCAAGACAGAAAACAACGTGCAGGTTCTGCAGGGCCACATCGTGCACCACCTGGTCGTAAGCGCGCTGCATGAACGAGCTGTAGATGTTGCAGAACGGCACCATGCCTTGCGTGGCCATCCCAGCGCTGAACGTCACAGCGTGCTGCTCGGCGATGCCCACATCGAACGCGCGGTCCGGCATGGCCTTCATCATGATGTTGAGCGATGAGCCGGTGGGCATGGCCGGCGTGACGCCCACGATCTTCGGGTTCTTCTCCGCCAGCTCCACGATGGTGTGCCCGAACACGTCCTGGTAACGCGGCGGCTGCGGGCTCTTCGGCACCACTTTGATGATCTCGCCGGTGTCTTTGTTGAAGAGACCGGGTGCGTGCCACACCGTGGGGCTGCCTTCTTCAGCAGGCTTATAGCCCTTCCCCTTCATGGTAAGGGTGTGCAGGATCTTCGGGCCGGGGATGTCCTTCAGGTCCTTGAGCACCTTCACGAGGTGCTCAACATCGTGGCCGTCCACCGGACCGAAGTAGCGGAACTTGAGGCTCTCGAACAGATTGCTCTGCTTAAGCAGGGCGGTCTTCAGCGCAGCGTCGAACTTCTGCGCAATGGCCTGCGCGTTCGGGCCGAACTTGCTCAGCTTGCCCAGCACCTTCCACACCTCGTCCTTCACACGGTTGTACGTGTGGCTCGTGGTGATGTCCGTGAGATATTCCTTCAAGGCGCCGACGTTCGGGTCGATGCTCATGCAGTTGTCGTTGAGCACCACCAGCAGATCACTGTTGGCCGTGCCACCGTGGTTCAGGGCTTCGAAGGCCATACCGGCCGTCATGGCACCATCGCCGATCACGGCAACGCATTGACGGTCTTTCTCACCCTTCAGCTTGCTGGCCACCGCCATGCCGAGTGCACCGCCCACGGAGGTGGAGCTATGCCCAACGCCGAACGTGTCGTACTCGCTCTCGCTCCGCTTGGGGAAGCCGCTGATCCCTTTGTGGATGCGGTTGGTATGAAAGCGATCGCGCCGACCGGTGAGGATCTTGTGGCCATAAGCTTGGTGCCCGACGTCCCACACGAGCTGGTCGTACGGGGTGTTGAACACGTAGTGCAAGGCCACGGTCAGTTCCACCACGCCGAGACTGGCCCCGAAGTGGCCGCCCTTCACGCTCACCACATCGATGATGAAGTTGCGCAGCTCGCCGCACACCTGCTCCAATTGCACCTCGTCCAGCTTGCGCAGGTCGGAGGGGTAAGTGATGCCCGACAGCAGCGGGTAGTTGGCCAGGTTCGTGGTATCGGGCATGGTCAGGGAGCCTGTCTGCCGCAGGCAGGGGCGAAATTACGGGTTGGCCCTTGGGGGCGGCCGTTCACCGTGCGGCTTCGACCGTTCCTTGGGAACCCGCGCATAACGTGACGAACAGGGCCTTGGTATGGGCAATGATCGTGGCGTGTGCTGCGTCTAAACCACAACCTGCGATCACATGGGCACCTTCCTCTTCCGACTTTCCGAAGCCTTCCAGCGTTTTGAGCATTGGTTCAACGCCCGTTTCGGCTGGTTCTTCACCAATGGCATGAAGAGCACCGGACGCGGAACTAAGGATGCAATGCAACCGCAGATGAAACGGATGAAGATGATGAATGCGGGATAGCCCTACTGAGCGCTATCCTATCATCTTCATCATCCTTATCAGTGCTTTCCATCGGCGGTCCTCACCATCACAACCTCACGCACACGTTCTTGGCCTCGGTGAAGAACCGCAGCGCCTCCCAGCCGCCTTCGCGCCCTACACCGCTT
Source organism: Flavobacteriales bacterium (assembly GCA_016699575.1). Lineage (NCBI taxonomy): Bacteria > Pseudomonadati > Bacteroidota > Flavobacteriia > Flavobacteriales > Flavobacteriales bacterium. Next base: position 1,674,503 of record CP064979.1, read on the forward strand.
TGCTTCACGCCACCGAACGGCGTGCGCAGGTCGCGGACCATCCAGCAGTTCACCCACACGATGCCGGCCTTCAGTTCGCGGGCCACGCGGTGCGCACGCTTCAGGTCGTTCGTCCACACCACGGAAGCCAGGCCGTAGCCGGTGCTGTTGGCCAGTTGGAGCGCTTCCGCTTCACTGCCGAACGGTTGCAGTGTGACGACGGGACCGAAGATCTCCTCCTGGATGGCGGCGCATGAATTGTCGAGCCCTTCGATCACCGTAGGAGCGATGTACCAGCCGTTCTCCATGGCACCCAAAAGGCGGATGCGCTCACCACCGCAAAGCACCTTGCCTCCGTCCTTCTTCGCGCCCTCAATGTAGCTGAGCACCTTGTGCATGTGCGGCTCGCTGACCACGGCCCCCACATCCGTCCTATCGTCGGTCGGGTCGCCCACGCGCAACGCCTTCACGCGCTCCACGAAGGCCGTCTTGAACCGGTCGTAGATGCTGCGCTCGATGAGGATCCGCGAGCCGCAAAGGCAGATCTGCCCTTGGTTGGTGAACGAGCTGCGTACCGTTGTCTTTAGCATCTCCTCGAAGTCGCAGTCGGCGAAGACCAGCACAGGGTTCTTGCCACCGAGCTCGAGGCTTAACTTCTTGAACATCGGTGCGGCCACCCGTGCGATCTCTGCGCCCGTCTTCGTTCCTCCGGTGAAACTCACCGCTGGGATACGCGGGTGCGCCACGATGGAGCTACCCACCTTGGGGCCCAGGCCATGCACGATGTTCAGCACGCCCGGGGGGATGCCCGCTTCGTTGCACAGGGTGCTCAACAGGTAGGCCGTCATGGGGGTCACCTCACTGGGTTTGGCCACAACACAATTGCCCGCCGCCAGTGCCGGAGCGATCTTCCACGTGAAGAGGTAGAGCGGCAGGTTCCACGGTGAAATGCACCCGGCCACACCGAACGGCGCGCGCTCGGTGTAGTTGATGGCCACGTCGTCCATGCTGTGGCTCTCGCTGGCGAAGTGCAGGATGCCCGTGGCGAAGAACCGGAAGTTGGCCACCGCGCGCGGGATGTCCACGCGGCAGGCGAGGCTCTGTGGCTTGCCATTGTCCTTGCTCTCCGCCGCCACGAACTGCTCCAGGTCGCGCTCGATCAGTGCGGCCAGCTTCATCAACCGCTCGCTGCGGCCTTCTCGCCCCAAGCCGCTCCACCCGGCGAAGGCAGCTTGCGCAGCTTCCGTGGCAGCGTTCACATCGCGCTCATCGCTGTCGGGCAGTTGCACGTACACCTTGCCCGTGGCGGGTTCGAAGCAATCGAGCCATTGCCCGCTGGCGGCCGGCACGTGCTGGCCATTGATGAAATTGAGGATGGGCTGGGCCATGGCGGCGAAAGTACCGAGGGTGGACCGCTAAGTGGTCACCCTTGGTTCCAAGGTCCAGACAGATCACAAGCTGGGGCGATGAAATGTTCCAGTTTGCTCGTGCTACCCTGAGCGTGAATTTCCAACTCATGTGCAAACCGGTCCCTGCATTATCAGAGATTCCGTCTACCTTCGGACTATACACCGACCCACCATGATCCGCCTGCTCAACCCGAAGTCGCTTGTGGTTCTCGCACCCACCGCACTGTGCCTTGGCCTGCCGGATCTGGTCCTTGCGCAAACCTACCAGCCCGAGATCACTGATGCCTTCATTTCCTCGCGTGTTATCGACGTGAGCAAACCCGTCGGGGTCACTGAAGGAATTGCTGCCGTAACGCCTATGGGTAGCGCCTCATACACCATCCCGCTCTACGTGCCGCCCGGCACCAATGGCGTGCAACCCTCATTGGGCATCGATTACGACAGCCAGCGCGGTGACGGCATTCTTGGTTGGGGTTGGGCAATGACCGGTGTCTCGGCGATAACCAGGACCGGTCAGGATTGGTACCACGATGGTGCTGTCAAGGGGGTGCGTTACGCCACTACCGACCGCTTCGCCGCCGACGGCCAGCGATTGGTGGCGCTTTCTGGTTCCTACGGTGCGAGCAACACCACTTACGACACTGAGAATGCCTCTTTCGCTGTTTACACATCCATTGGGACGATGGGTAGCGGTCCAGCTTGGTTCTCTGTCATTACCCAGGACGGTACGTACATGGAATACGGTGCCACCGCCGATTCAAGGATCATGGGCGACAATGGCAACTCCGTAGCCATGTGGCGCCTGAACAAGGTGATGGATCCGCACGGCAACTACATCAGTTACGTGTACGACTCTTTCGACGCTGAAAGCCGCTTGGTGCGCATCGACTACACCGGTAACGCGAATATCGGCCTCTCTCCATACAACCGCATCGAGTTCGCATACCAAGACCGCTCGGACAAGAACGAAGTGTTCATCAATGGCCTAGGAGGGCCCAAGACCTGCAACCTGCTTACCACCATCACCGTCTTCTGCGAAGGCTCAGTCATGAAGACCTATCACTTCAACTACGCACTTCGAAATATCGACAAGAGCTATCTCCGTGAAATAGGCGAATCCGGCGCCGACGGTTCCAGCCTCAACACCACCATCATCAAATACGGTGATCCCGTTGCTCAGCCCTTCCAGGTTGAGTATTCAAGCGTATTGCAAGGGGCAACCCACGATTTCTTTTCGGGTGATTACGACGGCGACGGCAAGTCGGAGATTCTCAAATCTGGCTACACCTACATCGAGGGTTTTCGTTACAACTACGATCTCGAGATTTACAAGCGCGTGGGCCCTAACGACCTTCAACTCACTTGGAGCACCCCCCTCGACCCCAACATCCAGGTCATCAACGACCAGAACGTCCCCCAGACCTACACCGCCAATGTCAGCAACGACATGAACGGGGATGGGCGGGATGACATCATCTTGGGCAAGGTCTCGAAGGTGGGTGCATACTGGAAGCTCCAAAATTTTACAGTGTTGGAATCGAACAGTGCCAGTGCCTCGTCTTTCGCAACCAATACCTATGGCCCCCCTGCGGACCAATATGGCACCGTCCACAACATCGTGTATCCAAACACCTTCAAGTATCAAGTCTCTGGCGATTTCAACGGAGACGGTAAGGGAGACATTCTGGCTTTCTTGAGCAACGGCAGCTATTACCACGGTTTCCTATACAGCCCTTGGGCCGGGATCAACGGGCAGATCATGAGCATTACGAACGGCGCTGGCGATCTCCCCAAGTCCAGCTATTTGGCCCCGATCGACTTCGATGGCGATGGAGCACACGAGATCCTCAGCGTTTGGGGCGACTTGTCCGCACAACAGAACACCCGCATCTACCGCTACACCACCACCCCGGTCGCCGGGTTCGAGATCGTCTGGTCCAGTTCCGGCTTCCCGACCCCTGAGCATGAGCTTTTCCCCGGCGACTTCAACGGGGATGGAAAGACAGACCTTTTGAACCGATACAACGGTGGCGGCCCATGGCACATACACTATGCAACGGGCGTGCTCAATGGTGACGGCTACTATTCAACGGGCACTCCTTTCGCGCAGTTCAATGCATACGTGAACCTCGGTGGAACACCTGATGTTCTCGCAGTAGCCGATTTCAACGGCGATGGCAAGTCCGACATCTGCCATGGGCGCAACGTGGGCGGAGTGTCCTCCGTGCTCGATGTGTTCCATTCCCGTGGCATGCACAGCGATTTCAAGGAGGTGTCCTATCCTCCTAGCAGCCTGCTCGGTTGGTCACCGGCATTGATAACGGACCTCGACGGCGACGGCCGATCCGAGGTCATCAACACCACAAACATTTTCGACCCCATCGAAATGTACTTCTTCGACCGTGGTGGTCATGAACGCCTCGTCCATAGCGTGGTCAATGGCATGGGGGCGCGCAAGGAGTTCACTTATGGATACATGACGGACCCCACACTGCACACCAGGGGGACGGCTTTCGCTTACCCCATGGGCGATGCTCAATTGCCCTTCGCCTTGGTCCGTACCTCAAGTGCAACCAATGGCATCGGCTCCATGAACCCCGTTAGCTATTCTTACGGTAATGCGGTCCTCAATCGCACGGGCAGGGGCTTCGTGGGCTTCAAACAAACCTTCATCGCCGACCCCATCACCAACCGGATCGTCATCGATCAGTTCGGTGCGCAGCCCGACTATGCGGAGCTTTATCCCGCAAGCTCCCAGGTCTATCGGTTCGACATCCCTGGGTCGCTCATATCCAATACCGCCTACGCTTTTGACTTTGTGCCAATTGGTATCCCTGCATTACGCCGGCACCTTATACGAAGCGTCGGCACCATCGCCTTCGATGCCTTGGCTTCCACCACCACCACCACCATCAACTCCGCTTGGAATGCTTGTGGCAAGGTCACCGCAAGCGCCACGGATATCAATGCCTTGCTGAATTCCACAACCACTACTACTTACACCGCCGCCGGACCGTCCGCCCAACCAGTCAAACCTCTAGAGGTGACCATAACCACAACACGCAGCGGTCAGCCATCCGTTACCAAAACCAACTACTTCCAATACTTCGCCGCGACAGGGAAGGTGGAATTCGCTACCGAATTCTCAGGAACCCCTGGAGCCCGCACGACCGCGTTCGAGTATTACGCTGCGGGCCCCCCGCTGAGGCGCTCCATGTGGTATCCCTTGTTGAATGCGGCTCAACGCCCGGTTCAAGAGTTCCGTTACGACACCAAGTACCGCTTCGTTACCTGGCACACCAACGTGTGGAACGACAACGGCAACTTCACCGACGTCAATACCTACACCGTCACCGATCCACGCTGGGGCCAACCCATCGAAGTGTACAGCTCCGATGGGCTTACGACACTCAAAGAATACGATGCCTTCGGCAGGCTCACCCGCAATTACGTTCCGCACGTGGCCGGCACTCCGCGCTATTCCGTGGACATGAGCCGGGAGTGGGCCATCGATGGCGCTTACGAATTCACGGTGTTGCGCACTACGGATCCGGGCGGGCCCGATGCCGAGGTGTACCTCGATATTCTCGGACGCCCAGTTCGCACCGTGCGCGAGTCCTATGGCCACGAAACCGTGTCCTCGGCTACGGGCTACGATGCGCGCGGCAATATGGCCTGGGAAACCACACCCCACAAGGACACCGAGCAATTCCTCACCATCGAACACACCTACGACGCCTACAACCGGCCTCACGAGGTCATCAACCCATTCACGGGCACCCAGCAATACGACTACACCTACACTGGCGGGCAGCTTCAACTCACTGCCACCAACACGAGCTCAGGCCAATGGAGCACGGTCATCACCGATGCCACCGGCAAGAAGATAAGGTCCCTCGACGATGGCGGCGAACTCAAATACACCTACGATAGCTGGGGGCAAGTCACCCGCGTTCATCATGACGGACTCCTAACGCTCCGGAACACATACGATGCCTACGGTCGGCAAACCGACCTGTGGGCGCCCAATGCTGGTACCACGAAGTACAAGTACAACCCCTTCGGGCAACTCACCTGGCAGAAGAACGCCAACGGGCACGAAACCACCCTCGAATACGACAACCTCGGCCGCGTCATCAAGCGGATCGCACCAGAGGGGGCCACCGGGTACACCTACTTCAACGACAACGGTCGGATCAACAACAACCTGGTCACCGTGTCCGGGCCTACTGTCGAGCGTATGTACCGGTACGACGACCCGTACAATAGGCTCACGGCTCGGGAATCCACCATCAACGGGCAGCTCTATTCCTTCGGTTACGAATACGACGACTACGACAGGGTCGTCACAACCTTCTACCCATCTGCGCTCGAGGTCTGGAACGAGTACGACGAGGCGGGCAGCCTGCAGCGCGTCAGCTGGAGCGGAGGCACCCTGTTCGAGGGTAGCACCAAGAACGGCCTCGAACAATACACCGGCTTCAGCCTCGCGGACGGCAACACAGTAAGCAAAGAATACGAGCACGGCTTCCTCACCCGTATCCAGGGTGGCAACGTGCAGGATCTGCGCATGGCCTACGACTACTCCACCGGCGACATGCGCTATCGCTGGGACCCGAATGAATTCGTCATGGAGACCTTTGAGTACGATGCGCTCAGCCGGCTGGTCATGTCGTCTGTCATTGGTGTCGATGCCAACGGTAACCCCACAGGGTTGGGTTTCGTGCCCACCGAGTACGCCTACGACGGCAACATCGGGTCAACGCGCGGCAACCCCACTAAGCGAACCGATGTGGGCCAATTCGGTTTTGGTAACCATGCCGTGGTGGCTGCAAAGCACATCGACTACCCCACGCCCTACGACCAACCACCCTATCAGATCAGCCTCGAAACCCAGGAGATCACTTATACCCCCTTCTCCAAGGCAGACCTGATCACCGAGATCGTCGGTACGGATAACTACGAATTGCAATACGAGTACGGGCCGGAGTACGAGCGCACCCGGAGTATCCTGTCCAGGAACGGCAACGCGGAAACCACCCGTGTGTACTTGGATGGCTACGAAACCCAACAGACCAATGGACAAGTCGAGCTCATCCACTACATCCAAGGTGGCGATGGCCTATGCGCGATCATGGTCAATACCAATGGGGTCTGGAAGACATATCCAACCTACCTCGATCACCTCGGATCCATTGTAGCGGTCACCGATGCCGACAACGGCAACGTGGTGGCCGAACAGAATTTCGACCCTTGGGGCAACCACCGCAACCCCTCCAGTTGGGGGCCGAATTATACACCTTCGCTACCCACTTGGCTCTACCGCGGCTTCACCGGCCACGAGCACACCGAACCCTTCGCCCTCATCAACATGAACGGACGCATGTACGACCCGCTGAACGGCCGCATGCTCAGCGCCGACGACTACATCAACGGCTCCTGCGCTACCCAATCCTTCAACCGCTACACCTACGCAGCCAATAACCCGCTCAAGTACACCGACCCATCCGGTCACTTCTTGGCAGTGCCCTTCTTCGCCATCGGCATGATCGCCGACTACACCAGCAACCTCATCCACGGCGAATCCGATCCGCTCGGCAAAGCCTACAACAACGTGTCGGCCTCCATGTCCGGGATAAGCAATTGCCTCAAGATCAACACCCAGGTCGGCGAAAACACCTACACATCCGTCGGCATCGACCCGTTCTCGTTGAGCGTGGGGGTATGGTTCACCTATAAGGATGGGGATTTCGCGATCAGTGGCGGCATGGCCATTGGGTTAGGGGGCAGCATTCCAGGGTCGGAAAGCCTGACAGCCAGTGGCAATGCCGGTTTAAACGCCTCGTACGACATTGGTGACTTCACTATCGGCGCAAGCGCTGGCATTGGACCCGATGGCTCTACACGAGTTGGGGCCGGTGTTGGCTATAAGGGACATTCCATTGGTGTGAGTCATTTCGGCGGGAAAGACCCTCAATGGAATTGGATCGTCGGCTTTAAAGGGAAGGGGTGGGGATTCTCCGTCACCAATGACTTCCTGATCGATGGTGATTGGCATCGCACCGCTGCAGCCGAGATCAGCATCGGCCAATACTCTCTTGGCTTCAACCTATACACGGGCAAACCACCAGGGGACGAGCGAGGACGGGAAATTGGTGGAGATGTCCTTTTCCGATCAATGTGGGAGAAGTTGTTCAACTTCATTCACCACAACTACACCTATTCCTATGGTGACAGAAAGCACGCATTCTTGTACGCCAGTTACACGGATGGGTTCACGGTTAGCCGGATTGGGATTGATGCGCCATTCGTGCAGGACGCTACCCAGAACCTCTTGCACTCCATGATCAATACCCCCTACTTCAATCCTAACCTTGGGGCCTACGGTAGCACCTCAAGGCCGTTCGCTCAATGGATCGGGTACAATCCATGGACCCTCTATTGACACGCCATGTTCAGACTTGCACGAGGCACTTATCTGCTAATGTCCTTGGGCATCTTTTGTGGTTGCGGTTTCGTTCGCATCACGTGCCGCAAGCCGTTCGCAGTGCATACGACACCAATTTCTCATCGCTGTGGCCATCTAGCTCCCAGGACCGACGGTGTTTACTTCTCAGAGAACGGCTTCCAAGCTCTCTTCTTCTACTCCAACGGCCAAGTACTGGCCTATGCAAGGGGCCTTGGCTTCAACTATACCTTGTACCCTGACAGTGCTTTGCATCTGATTGAGAAAGGTAGGCCTATGTTCACGCGGGACAATTGGGGGTGCTACAAGCAAAATGGGGATAGTCTGGCGATACAGCACTTCAATTACCACCCGGAGTACATCTGCAATCGGAGTGTAGTTGATATGCTGGCCATCGTACTTGATGGTCAACATCTTGTGGTTCGGTCCACCACCTATCACGCCTCCCGGGAGTCCTATGCTACTAATGAGGTGTATCAATTCCATCACTCCTCATATAAGCCGGATAGTTCACAAGCCTGGCTGAACCATCGTTTGTGGTTCCAAAAGGAACTCCACGTCGACCGCAAATGATTGAACTTGTGCCGGAAAATCCGATTGATCACCCGAATCGAATTGCAGAGTGGCATTGTCGGCGCTACTGTCAGTCGCCCAAATCGACCCAGCTTACCGATCTTCGATTTTACCCCAGCGTGATCATCGGCCCACACTTCAACACTGGTTTCGGACCGTCATCGCGACCGTTCATGCAATGGACAGGGTACACTCCTTGGACCCTCTACTAAATGGGCACCCGCTGGTGGACAGGACGTTCGCTCCTCGTCATTCTGGTCTCTTCCTGCTGTGGTTGCTATCCGTTCCGGATCAGCAACCACAGGCACTTTGTGCTGCACCAAATGCCCATCTCGCAGGGTTCCGGTATTTCCATGCCCCGCACCACTGGGCTCTACGTTTCCTCGAACGGTTCATCGGCATTGTTCTTTTATGCCGATGGCAAGGTGCTCTTCTACGACACTGAGTGGCTCCCGGGGTGGTTTTGGAAAAATCCCGATAGTAGCCTCTGGGCCATGGAAAATGCACCCCGGCGCTTTTATCGCGACTCTTGGGGAGTGTACTCCGTTCGGCACGATAGTCTGGAGCTGCAGAGTTTCGCGTTCAGCTGGCAGCGCTCTTTAGTACACCATGTCGTCGATCTTGGGGCCCAACAGTTCGGAGATACCGTCTTCCACATAGGCAGTATATACCAGCACGAATTCAACAGAGCAAGTCCATGGAACAGCACCTACCGTTACTACCCGTGTACTTTCCGCCCCGATAGCTCCAAAGCTTGGTTCTCTCGGCGCTCATGGTACCGCAATCACCTCCACCCAACCCGTAAGTGATCACGCATCTCCGTGAGACGGAGAAATCACCGCACCACCGTCACCCTGCCTGTGCGCAAATCCTCCTCGCCCGTCAAGCGCACCAAATACTGCCCACTGCCCACGTCACCCAGGTGTACGGAAGTCCCGCTCAACTGCTCGCTCAGCACAAGCCTGCCGTCGGCAGCAAAAAGCTCCAGCAGCCCGCCTCGCCAACCGCTTGGCAACACCACGTTCAACACATCGCTTACTGGGTTCGGGTATAGCTCTAGCGTTCCAAGCCCATTCCGCTCCTCTACCCCCACATTGCAGGCCCATAACTGCACGTTGTCAACTATGTAGATCGCCAACAAGCTGCCTAGCAAGGTGCTGTTGTCTGCAACGAACACGCTATCGATCTCATCCGCCTCTTGGAACGCACCGATCGTCAAGTTGTCCTCTCCACCGTTCGCTTCGAACTCCGCTTCCAGCAACGTCCAATTGGCCGTGTCCACGCCGCTGATGTCCCACGTTGCCGTCGCGTAAGTATCCCACGCTGTGTCCTGGTAGTTGCACACGTTCGGGAACCCGTAGCCTACCAACGCGTGAAAAGCACCCGTCATATAGCACGAGATATCCGCCATATTCACCCGCAACCACAAGCAATAGTGCTGCCCGGCCACCAGCGGGTCCGTTAGCTCCACTGTCGCGTACATCTGCGGGTTCCCGTCCGGGAATCCACCTTGCGAGTTCATACGAAGGGTCCACATCGAAATGTAACCATCGCCATCCGCAGCCTGCTGGTAACCTAAGCCGTTGTACGGCACACCCGGCTGATTTCCGATGGTGTTGTTGCACGCGTGCAGGTATCCGAATGGCAAACCACAGCTTACCTCATCCCAAGCAACAACCATATAGGTGTTCACGCCATTCTCACACTCCGTGTCGTACTCCTCAAAGCTCCCGTTAGGCACCAAGTTCTGCCCTTGCATCACTCCTGCCATCATCAGCAGGGCGGCCAAAAGCACATTCTTGTTCTTCATGGCAAAGTGGTCAAGGTGCCACCGAAAAGCTTGTCGTGTACTCCTCCTGCTCGCGGCGCAGCACCAGAGTGTAACGCCCTGCGCTCCAGCTGCTCACATCAATGCTCACCAGCATGCCCGCCACCCGTTCCGAATGAACACGGCGGCCTTGCAGGTCCAACACCTCCAATTGAGCATTGGCCATATCCGAAGTGCTGCTCAGTTGCACAGCATCGCTGGCCGGGTTCGGATAGAGCCGCAGTCCGAAATCCTCCGCCATCGCCGACTTTGTTTTCACTTCCTCCTCCTTCTCGATCTCGTTCGGATCCCCGCACCACCAATACCGCTTGATCCGGTTCCCGGCCGCATCATACTTGTACTTCACCCAGCAATGGCTCTGGGCAACCACTGTCATACCGGCCAAAAAAAGAATGGCGGTCATGGCATTTCGTACGGATGCAAGTCCACTGTTCTTCATGGTGTGTGAGCTTTGGCCTGCCCAAGTTAAGCACCACGAAGGACCGCGCCTTCTCCTTTCCCCCCAACGCCGAAGGGCCCGCTTCCGCGAGCCCTCCGACGCCTTGTTGCACTTGCCCCGGTCCATTCCCCGACACGTCGGGGGATGACCTATTCGATGACAAGCCTCTTCGATAGTGTTCTGTCGCCCACCATCACGGTGGCGATGTAGGTACCCTTCTCCTTGCCGCGCAGGTCCACGGTGCGCGCTTGGCCGCCATTGCCCATCACCACCTCGTTGTGCACCACACGCCCGGCGGCATCCGTGACGTACATCGTTCCGTTGCCGCCTTCCTCCGGGAGTTTGAACGCCAGTGTGAACAAGCCCTCGCTCGGGTTCGGGAGCACGCGCATTTCGTCGTTCTCTGGCGAGGTCGTCGCACTCTTCTCCACGCCGGTCACCTCCTCTTCATTCCCCGTAGCAGTGTGCACAGGCGTTGGTGTGGTGCGCGGCTTTGTCCTGTAACGGAAGACTTCGGCCTTGGCACTTCCTTGACCTCCGTCAGGCTGCACGATCACGCGGCAGAACACCGGCATCACCAGATCACCTTCCTCACCCGGCGCTTCAGCGGTCACCATGGGCTCGGTCGTGCGGTGCTCGGCCAACCAGGCCTTGGCCTCTTCGCCTGTCAGCGTGGTGGTGTTCGTGGAGCCGTTCTCCTCCGTCACGATGGTCACTGTCGCTGCGCCCTTGTCGTCCTCCCGGATGTCAATAGTGCGGGTGGTGCGGTGCTCAACGATCTGTTGGGCGGTGGCGCCTAGCACCGCCATGCAAGCCAATGGCAGCAAGATGTTTCGAACGGGTTTCATGGTGGAGCGGTGAGGGAACGGGGGCGAACGTACTGGACGTCCAAAGGCACCGTTGTTAAGCCCGCGCCAACTGCGGTTAATGAACGTTAAGTGGTCATTCGCCCCCTTGCACCGCTCTACTTTCGGCCACCACCGCGCATTTCAGGTGGTGCACCCGTGGAGAAACGCTGGATCGCCGCCCTGCTCATCGGCATCACCATCGCACTCGCGGGACTCTCGGTCATCCAAGTGCAGTGGATCCGCGGCGTCATCGAAGCCCGCGACACCCAGTTCGGTCAGAGCGTGGACAATGCCATGAACGCCGTGAGCGAGCGCCTCGAGCGGATCGATGCGCTGATGAGCATCCGCAAACACTCCGAAGGCGCCCGCATGCTGGCCGCGCTCGACAGTGCCCACCAAGCATCGCTCTCGGCGCAACAACAATCGGATGTGGTGATCGGCCTTGGCGGTGACGGCCTTCCGGCCACGGTGGAGCATGTCGGGGACCCACGCGAAGCACTTGTGGACGATGTGGTGCGCGGTCTGCTTTACGGCAACTCGCAGCGGCCGATCACCGAGCGTGTCGATGAACCGTTACTTGATTCACTCGTTCGTGAGGAGCTGCGCGCGCGCGGTATCCCCGAAGCAGCGGCCTTCGCCGTGGTGAACGATGAGAACGAGCTGGTGCTCATGCATGCGATCGCGGACACGGCAATGGCCGTTGAGTTGGCGCATTCGCCCCATCGTGTGCGCCTATTCCGCTTGGACCCGGCAGGAACCGCACACTGGCTGGTACTGTCCATTCCTGAACAGCGCTCGCACATCCTGAAGGGCATGGGCTGGCAGCTGGCCCTCAGCGGTCTGCTGGTGTTGATCATCGCCGGCATGTTCATCTTCACCATCGTCACCATTGTTCGGCAGCGGCGCATGAGCGAGATCAAGAACGACCTGGTGAACAACCTGACCCACGAACTGAAGACACCCATCGCCACGATCGCATTGGCGTGCGAAGCGCTCAGTGATCCGTCCATCACCAAGACAGAGGAGCGGACCAGGAAATTCACCACCATGATCCGCGACGAGAACAAGCGTTTGGGCGTACTGGTGGAAAGTGTGCTGCAGAGCGCTGTGCTCGATAGCGGCCGTATGCGCTTACGTCCGGTCGACCTCGACATGCACCAGGTGGTGACGGAGGTCGCGCGCAACACCAACATCCTGGCCGAACGCCGCAATGGGCGCATCGCCACTGAGCTGGGAGCGGAGCTGGCGCACGTCAAGGGCGATCGCATCCACCTGGCCAACGTGCTCTACAACCTGGTGGACAATGCTGTGAAATACTGCGAGAAGGAGCCGCGTATCACCATCGCCACCACCAGCGATGACAGTCACCTGAGCATCGTGGTGCGCGACAACGGCATCGGCATCCCGCGCAACGAACTCAAGCGCATCTTCGACCGCCTGTACCGCGTGCCTACCGGCAACCTGCACAATGTGAAAGGCTTCGGCCTCGGCCTCAGCTACGTGAAGTCCGTTGTGGAAGGTCACGGCGGCACCATTGCAGTGGAAAGCGAGCCCGGTCTTGGCAGCACCTTTACGATCACCCTACCGTTCGAACATGACAGCCGCACTGAAACTGCTGGTGGTTGAGGACGACCCCAACTTGGGCAACCTCGTCGCTGAATACCTGGAAGCCAAAGGCTACGGCGTTGAGCTGCAGCGCGACGGACAGCAAGGGTTCGAGGCCTACCGCCGCGGTGGGCACGATCTGTTGCTCCTCGATGTGATGATGCCCGTGAAGGACGGGCTCACGCTGGCCAAGGAGATCCGCAAAGAGAACCCGCAGGTGCCCATCATCTTCCTCACGGCGAAGAGCATGCGGCAGGACGCCATCAACGGCTTCCTCGTTGGTGCGGACGATTACATCCACAAGCCGTTCTCCATGGAGGAGCTGCAACTGCGCATCGGTGCGGTGCTTCGGCGCGTGCACGGCATCGCGGAGAAGGAAGAGGCCCCGAACAAGTACGAGATCGGCCTCTACCATTTCGACCTGCGCAAGCAACTGCTGACCTTGGACGAGCAGCAGCGCAAGCTCACCACCAAGGAAACCGAACTACTGCGCATGCTTTGCGTGCACCGTAACGGCCTTTTGGAACGCAGCGTGGCGTTGAAGGAGATCTGGGGCGACGACAGCTACTTCAACGGCCGAAGCATGGACGTGTACATTGCGAAACTGCGGAAGTACTTCAAGGACGACCCGGCCGTGGAGATCGTGAACGTGCACGGCAAAGGCTTCCGCCTCACCGACAAGAGCGAGTAGACTGCGTCCTGCTTCACAGCGCCCCCGCCCCTCTGCTTCAGAGGGACCCCGTCCGCCCACCATCCACCGGCAGGTTGATGCCGTTGATGTAGCTCGCGGCGGGTGATGCGAGGAACGCAATGGCGTTCGCGATCTCCTCCGGTTTGGCGAAGCGGCGCATCGGCACCTCACGCTTCATCTCTTCGGCAGCCTCATCCACGGACACCCCGCCCTTCTTCGCCTTGCCCTCGAGGATGGCCGCCAAGCGTTCGGTTTCCGTGGCGCCCGGCAGCACATTGTTCACGGTGATGTTGAAGGCTCCCAGCTCGTTGGCTAGGGTCTTGCTCCAATTGGCCACTGCACCACGGATCGTATTGCTCACCCCGAGCCCGTGCAGCGGGATCTTCACGCTGGTGCTGATCACATTGATGATGCGGCCATGACCGGCTGCCTTCATGCCCGGCACCAACGCCAAGGCCATCGCTTGGTAGGCCAGCAAATGCAGCCTGAAAGCCGACTCGAACGCTTCCAGCGGCGCCTGGTGCGCAAGACCTGGTGGTGGCCCCCCGGTGTTGTTGATGAGGATGTGCACAGGGCCGCTCTTCGCCGCATAGGCCATCGCCGCTGAGGAGAGAGCGGCAGTGTCCGACATGTCGGCGCAGACCACCTCATGGGTTTGCCCGGCTGAACGGTCAAGTGTCGCCACCGCTGCCGCCAGTTTCGACTTGTCGCGAGCGAGCAAGCACACCGTAGCTCCCAAGCGGGCAAGCTCCCGCGCCGCAGCCAAGCCGATCCCTTGCGTACTGCCACAAACCAAGGCGCGTTGCCCGTGCAATGAGAGGTCCATGCGGCCAAAGTAGGCGCGCTGTGCATCAACGACGATCGTTGGAAAAAGAGCGGGCACCGTCCACGGCCGTTCCACCGTCCTTGGCTACCCTTACCTCCGAAACGAAACCCTCCAATGAAAAGAACTCTCCTCGCGCTATCGTCGGTCATGGCCATTGGCCTATTGGCCAACGGGCAATCCGGGGCCGTGCGCTTTGCGCCCCTGCCTACAGACAATACCTTGAAGACGAGCCTGCCTTCCGTGAAATCGGACGGGAACGGCGCACCCCCGCAGTTCTTCGGCGGGCCGCCTGCCAACGACAATTGCGCGAACGCGATCTTGCTCACAGTGAACGGCAGTTGTGTGCCCACTGCTGGGACCACGGCCGGGGCCACGCAATCGCTGGCGGCCATCACGTGCAATACCTTCCTGGGTACGGCAGAAGATGACGTCTGGTACCGCTTCGTGGCCACAGCGAGCACGGCCACCATCCAGGTGGATGGCGACGGCACCTTCGATGCCGTTGTTGACCTGCGCAGCGGTGCTTGCAACGGCGCCAACATCGCGTGTGCTGACGCCACTGTGGGAGGCGAGGTCGAAGTGATCAATGCGACCGGGCTCACAGTGGGGGCCACATATCGCTTCCGGGTCTATGACTACGAAGGAACCGCGGACCCCACACCGACCTTCACAGTTTGCGTGTACAACACGCCGGCTGCACCGGCCAACGACGAATGCTCCGGTGCCCCGGTACAGAACCTCAGCGTCCCGGGAACGGCAACCTCGAACGGCAACAACGTGGGCGCAACGGACTCCGAAGGCATCGGTACGGCAACCGTGTGGGAAGCCTTCACCATCTCAACGTGTGCGAACGTCACAGCCGATTTCTGCGGATCGGTGGATTTCACCAACTTCTTCATCAGCCTTACGGATGCCTGCCCGTTCGTGAACGTGATCGACAGCAGCAGTACCGGCGGTTGCGGTGATGGCACCCTCTCCATCACTTGGGACAACCTGCCCGCTGGTACGTACTACTACCCCGTGTTGAGCGCGGTGGGTGCCGCCTGGGGGCCTTACACCGTTGAGTTCACCGCAACCTCTTGTGGTGGTGGCGGACCGGTGAACGATGAGTGCAGCGGAGCCACCGTGCAGAACCTCAGTGTTCCAGGGTCGGTGACGGTCAATGGCAACAACATCGGCGCAACGGATTCAGAAGGGGTCGGCACCGCTACTGTATGGGAAGCCTTCACCATCAGCCAGTGCGCAACGGTGACGGCCGACTTCTGCGGCTCAGTGGACTTCACCCAGTTCTTCATCAGCCTCACGGACGGTTGTCCGTTCGTGAGCGTTATCGACTCCACCAGTACGGGTGGCTGCGGTGATGGCACGCTCTCCATAACGTGGGCGAACCTGCCTGCCGGTACCTACTACTACCCCGTGCTGTCCGACCCGCTCACGGCCTGGGGCCCCTACACCATTGAGTTCTCGGCTGTCGCCTGCGGTGGCGGAGGACCGGTGAACGACGAATGCACGGGTGCTACCGTCCAGAACCTCAGTGTGCCCGGATCAGTGACGGTGAACGGCAACAACGTCGGTGCAACGGATTCGGAAGGGGTCGGCACGGCCACCGTGTGGGAAGCTTTCACCATTGGCCAATGCGCGACGGTAACGGCTGACTTCTGCGGATCGGTGGATTTCGCCAACTTCTTCATCAGCCTTACGGATGGCTGTCCGTTCGTGAGCGTGATCGACTCCACCAGTACCGGTGGCTGCGGAGATGGCACCCTCTCCATCACCTGGGCCGACCTGCCCGCCGGCACCTACTACTACCCCGTGCTTTCCGACCCGCTCACGGCTTGGGGTCCATACACCATCGAGTTCACGGCGGTCGCCTGCGGCGCAGTACCCGCGAACGACCAATGCGGCAACATCGTTGCACTGAACTTGGCAGTTCCCGGCAGCATCAACTTCTCCGGTGACAACACCGGCGCCACCACTACCAATGATTACGTACCCGGCAGCACCTGGGAAAACCCGCCGCCCGTGCCCGCCAGCGTGTGGCATGCGTTCACTACCCCCGGTTGCGCGGACATCACAGTGGAGCATTGCGGTACGAACCCCGCCTTCTCCAACGTCTGGATCATCCTGGCCACCAGCTGCCCGGCCGATGACGACATCATTGCGGCCACTTCATGGAACGACACGGACTGTGCGGACGGCAACTGGACCGTGTACTACGAGAACGTACCCGCTGGCACCTACTACTTGGCCGTGTTGACCGAGGCCGGTTCCGAAGGCCCTTACACCATTGATGTGAGCACCACGGCCTGTGCCGGTACGGGCACCTGCGACGGTGGCTTCGTGCTGAGCGGCAACAACAACTCCACCGAGGACGTGTGCGACGACGGCTTCGCTGACGTGATCACCTTCATCACGTCAAGCACGAGCACGGAGAACTTCTCCTACATCCTCACGGACGCCAACAACAATGTGATCAGCCTGTTGGGCAGCAACAGCTTCGATTTCGAGACCGCTGCTCAAGGCACGTATCACGTTTGGGGCGTGAGCTACAATGGCATCCTCACCAATGTGATCCCTGGCGCTCCCATCACCGGCGTTGGCAGCAACGGCACCTGCTTCGACCTCAGCACCAACTTCGTTACGGTGAACGTTGAGCTGTGCAGCAGCGTTAACGGGGCGAACAACAGTGCATGGAGCGTGTTCCCGAACCCCGGCAATGGCGACTTCACCGTTCGCAACGGCGGTGCCTCCGGTATGGTGGGCCTCGAACTGTTCGACCTCGGTGGCCGCAGCGTGTACATGAGCACGGTGCTTCTGAACGAGGGCCAAGCCCACACCATGGAGCTGGCCGGCCGCGTTGCCCAGGGCAGCTATACACTGCGCATCACCAGCGGCGGCGAACGCCATGATGTGCGGGTGGTGGTGAATTGACCTTGTCGACTTCCACAGCGCGAGGGCGGGCCGTTCGGTCCGCCCTCGCTCGTTTTGGAACCTTGGGGCGAAGCGGCCGTTTGAAGCGTTCAAATACCCGGACCATGCGCCTCCCCCTCATCCTCACAGCGCTTCTCACCACCGCACTTTGCTCCGCCCAGGACGAAACGATCACCACCCTTGTGACGGGCGGCAAGATCACCGATGGTGAGAAGAACCTCGAAGGCGTCACCGTGTACGCGCTGATCGACAACGTCCGCGTGGATTCCATGGTAACCAAGGCCAACGGAAAATTCGGCCTGATGCTCGCGCTCCAGAAAGAACACATGCTCGAGTTCCGCAAGGAGGGATTCGTGAGCAAGCGCGTGCTCATTGACCTCCGCATGAAAGCGCGTCCCAACGCGGAAGTAGTGCTCGCCCCCATCGACATGGACATCAGCCTTCTTGACGAGGCGTTCTATGAAGGCGCTGACACTGACGTGCTGGATTTCCCGAGTGCCATCGTCCGGTGGGACAAAGGCCTCAACGGGTTCGCCATGGACCACGAGTACACGATGGGCATGGCCCGCGCCAACGGCTCGGTGCTGCTGATGGCAGCGCGCACCGGCACCGGTAAGAAGAAGTAGATCAGATCAGCCCCATCGGCCACACGCCAAGGAGCAGCGCTCCGATAGCGCACACGGCGATGACGGCACCGTTGCCCACCCCGAGCTCGATACGTACAGGAGCCTCGTTCGCCGTGAACGTCTCGCGGATGATGCCGAGGTAGTAATAGATGCCGACAACGGCCATCACTGCGGCAAAGAGCGTCACCCACACGAAACCGCTCTGCACGGCCAGCACGAAGACCTGGTACTTGGCCATGAAGCCGGCGGTGGGAGGAATACCAGCCAACGACAGCAGCATGATGAGCGCTGCGGCACCCAGCAATGGATGCTGCTTGAACAGGCCGCGGAACACGCGGATGTGCTCGTCGCCGTTCGCAGCCCTCTTCGCCGCGGTGAAGAGCACGAACAAGCCCACGCTCGCAAGCGCATAGGTCAGGGTGTAGTAGAAGATGGCCTGGCCACTCGCGCCGTTGCGGCTCAGCACTGCGAGCAAGAGGAAGCCCGTGTGCGCCACGCTGCTGTAGGCCATCAACCGCTTGAAGTGGCTCTGGCGCAGCGCCACCACATTACCAACGAGCAGCGTGAGGCCCGTGATGACCCACAGCGTGCGCTCCACTTGGGGTGGCAGCGCAGTGATGTGCACACCGATCAGCCGGTAAACCGCCGCAAAGCCCGCGGTCTTCACCACAGTGCTCATGAACGCGGTGATCAGTGTAGGTGCGCCTTCGTACACATCGGGGCTCCAGAAATGGAACGGTACCGCAGCCACCTTGAAAGCAAGGCCCAGGGCAATGAAGAACAAGCCGATGAGGAACAATGCGGGAGCCTGCTCAACGTTCGCCGTGGCATAGGCACTGATCACGGACAGGTCGAAGCTGCCCGCCATGCCGTACACCAGCGCAATGCCCATGAGGAAGAACGCCGTGGCGAAAGAGCCGAGCAGGAAGTACTTGAAGCCGGCCTCGCTGCTCCGGTAGCTGCGCTTCTTGGCCCCGGCCAGGATGTACAGCGGAATGCTGAGCACCTCGATGCCCAGGAAGAGCATCAACAGGTCCTGGTAGCTGGTGAGCAGGAAGGCGCCCACAAGACTGAAGACCATTAGGGCATAATGCTCCGCCACGTTCTCCTCCGTGCGTTTGTAGTAGTCCGCGCCGAAAACGAACAGTAGTAACGTGATGCCAGCCATCGCAACGCAGAACTTCACGCTCAGCGGATCGAACAACATGGCGCCGCCCGCCCAAGCAGGCAAAGGCCGTTGATCGAAGAGCATGAGCGCAGCAGAACCGGCCACACCCAGGATCGCCACTGGCGCGAGCAAGACCTTGTTCTTGCCCAAACCGAGGTAAAGGAGCACAACGCCTAGAACGGAAAGGAGGATGATGGCGCTCATGGTCCGATCAGTGCAGTTGGGTGAGCAACTGTTGCACGGGAGCCGTCAACAGGTCGAGGACGGGTTGGGGGTAAACACCAAGGATGAAAGTGGCAGCGATCAGCGGCACCAGCACCCAGTGGTCGGTCTCATCGGCGTCGGCCACGTTCAGCTTGGAGGCCTCGCCGAGCATGCTGCGCTGGTAGGCGTACAGCATGTATACCGCACCGAGGATGATGGAGACAACGCCAATGAAGGTCCACCAGATCGACACATCGAGCAGACCGTTGAACATGAGCCACTCACCTACGAACCCTTGGGTAAGCGGAAGCGCCACTGCACCGATCATTACCAGCAGGAACAGCGCGGCCATACGCGGCATCTTCACCTTGAGGCCGCCCATCACATCCAGTTGCGTGGTGCCCACCCGCGTTTGAAGACCGCTTACGAGGTAAAGCAGCGCCACCACACCGATCGCGTGCGCAAGCGTCTGGTACAGCGCCCCTGTGATCCCAGTAGCGTTCAGCGTGAACAATGCCGCGCACATGAGACCCACGTGGCTGAGCGAGCTCCACGCCACCAAGCGCTTCAGGTCGTTCTGGCGGAAGGCAATCCATGCTGCATAGAGACAGCCCACCAGGCTCAACCCGATCACCACGTCCTGCCATTCGGCGGCACCGTGCGGCACGATGGGCAGCACCAAGCGCACAACTCCGTAGATGCCCATCTTCAGCATCACACCGCCAAGGATCATGGTGCCTTGGAAGGGCGCCATGGTGTAGGTGTCGGGTTGCCAGCTGTGCAACGGGAACATCGGCATCTTGATGGCGAAGCCCAGGAACAGCACCCAGAACAACCAGCGCTGCGCATCGGGGACGATCACCACTTCCTGCAGTGCGTTGAAGTCCGCGCTGGTCCCTGCGGGCAGTTGCAGGTAGCTGTACACCAGACCGAACAGCAACGTCAGGCCGCCGAGCACGGTGTAGATGAAGAACTTCATGGTGATGGCGCGGCGGCGTTCACCACCCCAACGCAGCAGCAGGAAGAACACGGGCACCAGCGACAGCTCGTAGAACACGTAGAACAGGAACGCGTTCTGCGCCAGGAACACCCCGAACAACGCGCTTTGCGTGAGCAGCATCAACCCGTTGGCGATCGCAGGCTCGCTCAACTGGTTCTTCCAACCGGCACCGATGATGAAGGGGAAAACGATGGCTGTGAGCAGCACCATCAGCAAGCTGATGCCGTCGTAGCCGAACACCATGCGCAGACCGATAGCGGGCGCCCAGTCGTGCTGGAAGGCGATGACGGGTCCGGCAGCACTGTCATAGGAAGCGCAGAGCGCCACTGCCATGCCCAGAGCGGCAACGGAAGTCAGGAGCGCGACCGCGCGTGCTTGCGCATGCGGGCGCGCCAACAGCAGCGCCAACCCCACCAGCAGCGGGAGCAGGATGATGGCAAGCGTCAGCATCATCATGCGTTCCAAAGGGTAAGGATGAGGAAGCCGATGACGCCCACCACCATGGCGAACAGGTAGAAGCTCACGTTGCCGCTCTGCGCCCGACGCACGAGTTTGCCGAAGCGCATGGTGCTGCTGCCAACGAGGTTCACCGCGCCATCTACGATGCGGCGCTCCATGATGGCATCGAGCTGTTTGCTCAGCCAGCCGTACGGTTTCTCGAAGAGCGCGGCATAGAGCTCATCCACGTACCACTTGTTGGCAAGCAGGCGCTGGAAGAAGGGTAGTTGATCGGCCTCTGCATCCAATGTGGTCTTCTTCACGAAACGGCCGTACGCGAACCAGATGACCAGCGCGATCAGGCCGACTGTGATCCCCATAAGCATCCACTCGGTTGAAGCACTCAGGTGCAGGTGTTCCGCACCAATGCCGTCCGCCGCCGTTTCCAAGTAATGCTTCATCGTCTCATGGCCGCCAACCAAATGCGGCAGGTTCAGCACGCCCCCGACCACGCTCAGCACAGCCAGCACGATCAGCGGCACGGTCATCACGGCAGGGCTCTCGTGCGGATGCGCCTTTCCACGGTAGGTGCCGAAGAAGGTCAGGAACAACAGCCGGAACATGTAGAAGCATGTGAGCAGGCTCACGAGCAACGTGGCCGCGTACAGGATCGGATGCTCCTGGTAAGCCGCCATGAGGATGGCGTCCTTGCTGAAGAAGCCGCTGAACAACGGGATGCCCGCGATGGCCAGCGTGCCCATGAGGAAGGTGAAGTAGGTCACCTTGGTTACGCCCTTGAGGCCGCCCATCTTGCGGATGTCCTGCTCGCCGTGCAACGCATGGATGACGCTGCCCGCGCCCAGGAACAGCAGCGCCTTGAAGAAGGCGTGCGTGGTAACGTGGAACATGGCCGCACTGAACGCGCCAACACCGAGCGCAACGAACATCAGACCAAGCTGGCTTACCGTGGAGTAGGCCAGCACCTTCTTGATGTCGTTCTGGAACACACCGATGGTGGCAGTGACCAAGGCGGTAACGAGGCCCACCACCATCACCACGTCCATGGTGAGCGGGGCCAGCACGAAGAGCGCGCTGCTGCGCACCAGCAGGAAGATGCCCGCCGTGACCATGGTAGCAGCGTGGATGAGCGCGCTCACCGGTGTGGGACCGGCCATGGCATCGGGCAGCCAGGTGAAAAGGGGGAGCTGCGCGCTCTTGCCGCAGGCGCCCACGAAGAGCAGCAGCGTAACGGTGGTGATCCAAGGCCCGCCTGTGCTGATGGTGCTGGACTTGTCGAGCACCGCGCCGTAATCCAAGCTGCCGAATTGGTACAGGATCATCGCCAAAGCGATCAGGAAGCCCAGATCGCCGATGCGGTTCATGATGAAGGCCTTGCGGGCTGCGTAGTTGTATGCCGGTACGGTGTACCAGAAGCCGATGAGCAAGTAGCTGCACAGGCCTACGCCCTCCCAACCAATGAAGGTGACGAGGAAATTGCCGCCCATCACCAGCATCAGCATGGCGAAGCTGAAGAGGTTCAGCAGGGCGAAAAAGGTGTTCACCCGCTTGTCGTCGTGCATGTAGCCGACGGAGTACAAGTGGATCAGTGAACCGATGCCCGTGACGATCAGCATCATCACCAGGCTGAGCGCGTCGATGCGCAGGTCCATGGCCACCTGCATGGCGGGCAGGTCGATCCAGTTGAAGAGGTGCACGGTGGCGTGGGCCTGCTCCCCGGGCTTGTGCGCGATGAACGTGAGCAGCGACACCACGAAGGCGATGGATGTCATCGCCGTGGCGAGATATCCCGCCGTATTGCCCTTCAGCTTGTTGCGCAGCGCAGCAATGACCAGCGCGCCCACGAGCGGTAGCGCAGGCACGAGCCAGGTGAGTTGGGCAAGTTGCTGGAAGTCCATCACCCGCGCATCCGGTTCAACTGGTTGATATCGATGCTGTCCACGTTGCGCTTCATCATCACCAGGATGGCCAGGCCCACGGTGACTTCCGCTGCGGCCACGAGCATGATGAAGAACACGAACACCTGCCCACCGGCATCGCCGTGGTGGGCGCTGAAGGCGGTGAGCAACAGGTTCACACTGTTGAACATCAGCTCAAGGCACATGAGCACGATGATGGTGTTGCGACGGAACAGCGCGCCGGCCAGCCCGATGCTGAACAGCACGAAGCTCAGGAACACATAGCGGTCCAGCGGCACGGAGTTGATGGCGGTGACGATCTCGTTCATGCCGCACCGGGTAGTTTCCCCTCCCCACCGGGGAAGGGCAGGGATGGGGTGCTTTTCTTCCCCAACATCACCGCGCCAACCATCGCGCTCAGGAAGAGCACGCTGCTGATCTCGAAGGGCAGCAGGAATTCTGTGAACAACGAGGTGCCCACGCTTTTCACCAGGCCCACGCCGCCGTCATATGCCTCCTTGGGCGCGATGCCGATGCCGTTCTTGATGGCACCCAACAGGGTGATGAGGAAGAGCCCCCCGGCCAGCACGGCGGCCAACCGCGTGATCAACTTCTTCTGCGGCTCCACGCTCTTGTTGAGGTTGAGCAGCATGATGACAAAGAGGAAGAGCACCATGATGGCGCCCGTGTAAACGATGATGTGCACCACCGCCAGGAACTGCGCATTGAGCAGGATGTAGTGCCCAGCGAAACTGAGGAAGCAGACGATGAGCGCGATGACGCTGTTGATCGGGCTCTTTGCGGCCACCACCAGCAATGCGCTGATGACCGATACGGCGGCGAAGAGGTAGAACAGGTACTCCATCCGGTGCGCTCAGGGGATGCCTTTCGGAACGGTGGCGAATGTAGCAGGGGAGGTTGAAGGGGAAAGCCCAGCGCCGAACATCAGAACGGCACCAGACGGGCCGAGATCCAATCCTTGATCCCGCTAACGTCCAGTGCCCACAATGCTATCGCATGAACGAGGTCATATTCTTCGTCGTCCGAGCCCCGGAAATCAAGGCTCTGCGTGTTCAACATCAGTCGACCCAGCGCGTAGCCCGTGCGCTTATTGCCGTCCATGAAAGGATGGTTCTTGATGATGCTCTCCATGATCGCAGCAGCCTTATCGACCGGTCCCGGGTAGAGATCAGCACCCCCGAACGTCATGAAGGGCCTGTTCAGCGCAGCCTCCAATCCTCCTTGGTCGCGAAGACCGGACGTACCACCACTTGCTTTAAGAAGTTGGTCGTGGATCGAAACCGCCTCGTCGAGCCCGATCATGCCAAGCGCAGCAGAAGTTCCTTCTTCTCGGTCAAGATCCGTTGAAGCCCGATTATCCTCCGTTGCTCTTCCGGTGTCTTCTTCTTGAACTCTTTCAGGAAGGCATACACCTCGTCCAAGATGGCTTCCGGAACATCGCTCAGTTCCTTGTTGATGGCCTCTTTCTTCTCGATGTAGGTCATGGTGCTACAAATGTAGCCCTGCCCTCACCGGTTGTGCGCGTACTGCTTCTGCTGCTTGAACTTGGCCACTTCGGGGGTCTGGCGCTTGCTCACGTCAACGCGCAGCGCGGGATCCAGCGGCTCCACCAGCCACTCCTTGCCGTACACGAAGGGCTTGCGGGTGAAGTCGGTGGGCACCAAACGGTCGGTGAGGAAGATGGCCTCCTTGGGGCAGGCCTCCTCGCAGTCGCCGCAGAAGATGCAGCGCAGCATGTTGATCTCGTAGATGGCGGCGTACTTCTCCTCGCGGTACAGCTTCTCCTCGCCCTTTTTGCGCTCGCCGCTCACCATGGTGATGGCTTCTGCCGGACAAGCCACGGCGCACAGGCCACACGCCGTACAGCGCTCGCGCCCTTGTTCATCGCGCTTCAGCACGTGCAGGCCGCGGTAAATGGCGCTGCGGGGCCGCTCCTCGTCGGGGTATTTCACCGTGGCGCGCTTCACGAAGAAGAAGTGCTTGAGGGTGATGAGCATGCCCTTGACGATAGCGGGCAGGTAGATGCGTTCCATGAACGTCATCTTCTTGTTGCTCACCTGGCGGCTGCGCTGCGTGAGGGGCTGTAGTGCGGTGGCCATCGGTGCTCAGAACAGGGCGATCAGCTCGTGGCGGAACTTCCACAGGCCGGTGATGAGGATGTTGACGATGGCCAGCGGGATCAACGTCTTCCAGCCGAGGTTCATCAGCTGGTCGAAGCGGAAGCGCGGAAGCGTCCAGCGCACCCACATGAAGAAGAAGATGAAGAAGATGATCTTACCGAAGAGCGCCAGCGTGCCGAAGACGTTGGTCCAGAGATCGGTGGCGCCGGCCTGGTCCACGAAGGGGATGTCGTAACCGCCCAGGAACAGCGTGCTGATGACCGCGCTGCTGATGAACATGTTCACATACTCGGCAAAGAGGTAGAAGCCCAACTTCATGCTGCTGAACTCGGTGTGGTAGCCGCCCACCAGTTCGGTCTCGCACTCGGGCAGGTCGAACGGCGCGCGATTGGTTTCAGCGAAGGCGCACACCAGAAAGATGAAGAAGCCCAGCGGCGCGATCGGCGTGGCCACAATGTTCCAGATGCCATCCACCTGGCCTGCCACGATGCCGCCCAAGCTGAGCGTGCCCGTGTGCACGATGAGCGCCACGATGCTGAGGCCCATGGCCAGCTCGTAGCTGATCATCTGGCTGCTGGCGCGTATGGCGCCCAGCAATGCGAACTTGTTGTTGCTGGCCCAGCCGCCGAGCATTATGCCGTAAACGCCGATGCTCACCATAGCGAACACGTACAGGATGCCGATCTCGGGGTCAGCGGCCTGCAGGTTCAGGGTGAAGTCGCCGAGGACGATGGTGCCGCCCCACGGGATGACGCAACCCGTGAGCAACGCCGTGGTCATGGCGATGGCCGGGCCCATGAAATAGAGCCAGCGGTTGGCGGTGGCCGGCACGAAGTCCTCCTTCATGAACATCTTCACGCCATCGGCGATGGGCTGCAGCAGCCCGAACGGGCCAGCGCGATCAGGACCAACGCGATCCTGCATGAAGGCGGCCACCTTGCGCTCCCCATAGGTCTCGTACGCCGCCACGCCGAGCGTGATGAGCAGCAGTACGCTAAGGAAGATGACGGTGGTAAGGATCATCGGGCCGAGCGGTGGCGAATGTAACGGGAGAGGTGGAGCGGCAAGACGGGCCTGCTACCATCATCCTTCCGCAGGATCGTTCACTACAGCGCGCGATCTGGCAATGGCCCCGCCCAATGGCTTGGAAAACCACACCCCCAAGCCCACCAGCACAATCAGCGGTAACATCCAGATCAGCTTGGCGCCGAACCGTTGTGCCACCACCACCATGCCCGCATTGATGAAGCAGTTCGCCACGTAGCTCAGCACGATGAACAGAGCGATAGCGGGGAACAGCGGGCCGTTCCTCCTGTACACCGACACCACGACCGGAAGCATCAGCACCAGTGCAACCACCGTCACCCACCAATAGAAGGTATTCAAGCGGCTGACGGTCGGGCTGAAAACATCCGGCGTGTTCTGCTTCATGGCTTCGAACCGTTCGACTTCCGCAGGGAAGAACCGGGCAATGCGCCGGTGCACGGTGCTCCCCGGCTGGAACTGCACGTTCCCTTCTCCGATCCCAAAAGCCGATAGCTGGCGGGTGCCGAACTGCACTGTGGACGCGATGATGCCGTTGCGCGTGGCGTTATCAGCGAACATGTCCCCAATGATGCGCCGCAGGTCGGCCCGCATCCGCTCCCGGCTGGGATAGGAGTGCGCCACACCGCTGCTGTCCCAGAGGAAGATCTCCGCGCTACGGGGCAGGTCTACGGCGCGGGAACAGAGTTCATAGTTCTTCTCCGGACAAGCACCATTGAGATACGCTTGCAGATCGCCCGTTTCCGCCAAGTGCGCCGCGTAGAACGCCTCCGTGGATTTCACCATGGAGATATTGAGCGCGACATAAGCGATCCCGGTCCCGAGCAAAAGCCGCCAGCTCTTCCCCAGTATCGCCTTCCGATCCCGCAATCTGGTCTTCCAAAGGATGACCAACAATAGCGGCACCAAGCACACGGCCAATGCCAAGTGCGAAGCGTGCATGGCCAATGCAAGCACATAGAGCCCCAACCAACCGGACCACTGCCTGTCCGAGAGGCCGTAAAGCACCAACGCCATCACCATCAGCGGTGTGTACACGTCCGTCATCACCTGGCTGCCCAGGAACGAAACACCGGTAAGGCCGCACACAACGATCGCGATTAGCATCGCTAGGTGCGGTGCGAAGAGGCGGATGAACGCAAGGGTGGTAGCGGCGAGCAAAGCGCACTGGAAGAGGACAACTATCCAGAGGCTCACACCTTCCAAGCTGGTGAGCCGCAGCAATAGGCCATAGGTGATGGGTCTGTCCACCGGTGTTTCCAGCAGGAAACCGCACTCGATGTACGTGGCGGAATCAGGGTAGAACGTCGGGTAGCCGTTCCAAAGGGCCACCCACATCAAACCTGCCATGAAAGCTGCGAACTGCAGGCCTTTCAACAACGGAGGGCGTGTGCCCATGATAGCGGCAATGATCGGCCGAAGCCCCTACCGCTCCATGATATTGAACGGCTCCACCTTCGGCGCATCGGGGCCTGCGGTGGTGAGGAGCTTCTGCTTCAGCTTCTCGGCGTAGTGGCCTTGGCCGATGACGCTGTGGCGGTCGATCTGCCGAGGGCCTTCAATGGTCCAGTCGCTGGTCTTCTTCTTCTCGAACCGGCAGGTGTTGCAGATGAAGTCCTCCACCTCGCCCCATTGGTCCTTGCGACCGGTCACGCGCAGGATCTCCTCCCCTTTCATCCACACCACGGCCCTGCCGGTGCACTTGGGGTTCTCGCAGTTTCGGTGGGCGTCCTGCGGATTGGTGAACCACACGCGGCTGGCGAAGCGGAAGGTCTTGTCGGTGAGCGCGCCCACGGGGCACACATCGATCATGTTGCCGCTGAAGTCGTTGTCGATGGCCTCTTGCACGTAGGTACTGATCTCAGCGGCATCGCCCCGGTTGATGGCGCCGTGCACGCGGCCATCGGTGATCTGCTCGGCCACCTTCACGCAGCGGTAGCAGAGGATGCACCGCGTCATATGCAGCTTGATGGTGTCGCCGATGTCGATGGGGTCGAACGTGCGGCGCTCGAACTGGTAGCGGCTGGCCTCGGCGCCGTGCTCGTAGCCAAGGTCCTGCAGGTGGCACTCACCGGCCTGGTCGCAGATGGGGCAATCGAGCGGGTGGTTGATGAGCAGGAACTCGGTGACGCCCTTGCGCGCGTCGAGCAGCTCGGCGTTGATGGTGTTCTCCACCACCATGCCGTCCATGACGTTGGTGCGGCAGCTGGCCACGGGCTTGGGCATGGGGCGCGGGTCCTTCTCGCTGCCCTTGGTCACCTTCACGATGCACGTGCGGCAGTAGCCCCCGCTGGTCTTCAGCTTGCTGTAATAGCACATGGTGGGGGGCACCACGTGGCGATGCGCCTTGTCGCGCTCGCCGATCATGCGTGCCGCCTGCAGGATCGTGGTCCCGTCGGGTACCTCGATCTCGATGTTGTCAATGGTGACCTTGGCCATTTGCTTCATCCCGCCACGCTCCGCTCGTGTTGACGAGCCTCTTTGCGATGACGGTGGCGAATGTAGGAGCGGCATGCTTGACGCCGCTCACCCGCGCGAAGCACCTTCAACCCTGAGCCCCGAACCGCTGCCGCCACGGGCAGGGCACGGTGCCGTAGCTACAATACACGCAGCAGGTGCGCGGCTTCGGCCGGGCCACGATGCCGCACCTGGGGCAGTGGTAGAAGTGCACGCTGGCGTTGGCGGGCATCTGGTCCAAACTGCGACGGCCACAGCACGGACAGGTGATGCGGGAGAAATAATAAGGCTTGCCGCGCAGACGGGCCGTGGTGCGCCAGCCCACCCAGCGCGCCAGCTTCGGCGGGTGCATGGCAAGGTGCATGGTTCCCTCAGAGCGTGCTGGCGAGCAGGGCCAATGCAGTAAGCGCCAACAGAAGGGCGTAGGCCAACAGGGGGCCGCTGTTCTTGCGTAAGGTTGCGTTCATGGTGTTTGGTTTTGTGGGTGCAAAGCACCGCGGTGCGCATGGCCTGCACGCAACCATCGCGTGAAGCTTCGTGCTGTTGGACACCGCCCCGTGTTGAAGGATCGTTACGCGCAGCGCGGCGAATTCCCGGAAGCTTTACCTGTCCGGAACATGGGTCGGCACCCTTACGATTTCATTCGCCCCGACAAAGCCCCCAAGACCCGATCGGCCCAGCCATGGTGCGGACCATCGGGCCCAACAGACGAACGCCTCCAGGGATGGGGGCGTTCGTGTTGCATACCATATCCCTTGCGGTGAGCGTTCATCTTGCATGAAACGCTTTGCCCTGCTGCTCTGTCTGCTGGTGCTTCTGCTAACGGCCTGTGCCGGCCCGCGCAAGTGCAACGGGCAGCGCGGTGTGCGCACGCCCATGGGGGTGATGTGATACGGCTGAGCGACTCGCCTTCGCTCAGCGATCGTTAAAGACACCCCATGGCATCGCAGGCACGCGCACGTTCCGTTTATTTCGTTGTTGAAGAACCCGCTCCCATGCGCACGAATTCGCTGATCGCCTTTTGCTGTGCCGCGCTCTTCCTGGCGTGGACCGCCTGCCCGGATGGGGCATCGGCATCCCGCACCCAACGAACATCAGACGCGCACGAGGATCTTTTGGAGGCCGACATCGAACAGCGCACCTGCGCATTGGAAGTGGTGCTGGCAGTGCACAACATGCCTGTACCGCACGTTGCCGACAACGCCCCATTGAAGGGTCCGATGCCCATGGATGTGCCGCCGGGCGGTGCGCTTGCCTGCCTGCCGCCGCCCACGGAATGATCGTACCCTGGCTTCAGCCGATCAACCCCCGCGCCTTCGCCATGAGCCACGGCGCCAACGCAGTAACGATCGGTACCAGCACCCAGATGCGGCCGCGCGACAAGTCGTAGTCGACCAGCAGCTCGCTCCACGGCTTCTTGAAGAGGAAGTGCCCGGCTCCGAACTCGAAGCCGAGCGTCATGGCCAGCCAGAGCGCACCAATGCCCAATGCTTGCGGTGCACCGTCGGGTCCCATCCAATGGATGCCCAACCAGGTGACGAGCAGGATCAAGCCGCACAACATGAGGGTGCTGATGGCGAGACCCCATGCGAGACCGGTATGCGGAATGATGAGCTTGATGCGCACCGTGCCGTTGCCGATGGCGAGCACCATGAGCACGAACCAGAAGAGGATGGCTTTCCACCACATCGCAGGTTGTTTCCGGAAAGGTGCACGTGAACACCGCGAACGCAACTGCCGTACGTCAGCCACGCTCCTTTCGCATCTTTATCCCACCCACCGCACTGGTTCCATGCTCCCACCATGGAAGAACGCAAGCAGGAAATAGAAACCGACCACGCCTGGCTGGAGCGCGCGGGCGACCTCGTCATCCAACGTTGGAAGCCGGGCATCACCCTCGACGTGGCCACCATACGCAGTACCATGCTGGTGCGCCATGAGTTCTTCGGTGCCGACCCCTATGTGATCATCGTGGTGGTGCCCGAGGGCAGCCGCTTCGCCATGAGCTTCCTGGAGAACAACCAGTACAAGGGCACCGCTGTGGAGACTTCCATCATCGGCATGGTGAACGTGGTGGAGGAGGAAGATGTGCGCGCGATCGTGTCGCTCTACTTTGCACAACATCCGCCCGGGTACGAGTTCGCGGTGGTCGGTAGTATGAGCAGTGCACAGGCGTGGGCCAAGGCTTTGCTGGCACGCGAAGGCAAGGGCTGATCCACCTCAGCGACGGAAGCTTCACTGCACAGGCACCGCACGCCGCTCGCGTACTTGACGAGCCAGCACCAGCGCGCCCACCAGGCAGATGCCGAAGAGCAGCGCTTCCACACCGCCGAGCCAGGCTTGTGTAGTGGTGCCCAGGTCCGCATCGCCGAAGAGATCGCCGAGCGCATCGAGGCGAAGGCGCGATGTGACGAAGGAACCTTCGAGGCTCTTGAGACTGCCCGCGAAGAGCTGTCCACCAGCCAGCGGGATGAGCACGCCCGCCACTGCACCCGCCACGCCCGCGCCCACCACGGGCCGCCATGAGGGGAAGGCATCGAAGCCACCACCGAGCAAAGCACCACCGGCCAGCATCGCACCGAGCAGCGCTCCTTCCAATGCGCCGGTGATGCCGGGCAACGTGCGACCGAAAAGCAGGTTGAAGGCATCGAGGCCGAGCAGATCACCGATGCCGCCCACGAGCATGCCGCCGAGTGCCGCGCCCACGATGATCCACGCCTTGCGCTGCTGCGCCCAAAGGCCCGCCGCTGCAATACCCATGCTCACCCCGAAACCACCGGCCATGCCGATGAAGACGACCAGGCTGAGGAAGACGACCAAGGTGCTGAACGTGCCCACGCCTTCGGCGCTGGTCGCGCTGGCCATGACCAGTCCGTAGAACAGGCCACCGACCAGACCGGCCACACCACCGCCCAGTGTACCCGCGATGCCCTCGCGGATGGCGCGCTCCAGCGACTTGCGTTGGTGCGGCGCCACTTGGGCAGATGCTTCCGCGACGGCAGCGGCGGGGGCTTGCGCTGGCGCATCAGGCTGCCACACTTCAACCTTGCCCACGAAACGATAGCCGTAGCGCGGCACCGTTTGCACATAACGCGGCGCGGCCGCATCATCGCCCAGTTGGCGGCGGATGTCCTTGATGCATTGCGTGAGGGCACTGTCGCTGACGATGACTCCGCGCCACACCTCCTCGAAAAAGCGCTCCTTGGAGATCAGCTCACCGTGCTCACGTAGCAGGAGCACCAGCGCATCGAAGTAGCGGCCGTTCAGCTCTATGAGGCGGTCGCCGTGCCACAGCTGGCGTCCGGGAACGTCAACGCGGAAGTCATCGAAGCGGAAATGCGTGGCGTTCAGCACCATATCACGAATATCTCACAACTCCCTCATGCCGCTCATGCACCACCGGCGGACGTTTGCGCCAGCAACAACGGGGACGATCCCGCGCATGAACAACGGCACAAAACAACAAACACGAACGACCATGGCGAGCACGCAGGAGCACAAAATGACAATGGACACGAACAGGGATGAACGGTGGCTGGGCCGCCTGCGGGTGATCGACTGGGGACTGGTGGCCATCCTTCTTCTTCTGCCGGCCATCGGCATGCAAGTGAGCGATGAGGTGAACTGGACAGCGAGCGACTTCGCGCTGGCGGCGGTGCTGCTCATCGGCACCGGGCTGCTGGTGGAACTGGTGGTGCGCAGGAACCGCGACAACAACTACCGCGCAGGCGCCGTGCTGGCGCTCTTCACCACCCTGCTGCTCGCATGGACCAATGCGGCGGTGGGTTTCGTGGGCTCCGGGGTCAACCCGGCCAACGTGCTTTACGTGGCGCTCATCGGGGTGGCCTTCGCCAGCAGCATCGCGGTGGGCTTCAAGGCGGCGGGCATGGCAAAGGCCATGACCATCACCGCCGTTGCGCATGGGCTCATCACCATCATGGCATTCGCCACCGGCCTGGTGCGCGTGGAAGAGACCTTCATCATCATCGTGGTGAACGGGTTCTTCATCGGGCTGTGGAGCGTCGCAGCGGTGCTGTTCAGGCAGGCCGCTCGCGGCACGCCGCTCAGCACCTGGCAGCGGCTGATGCTGCCTGTACTGTTCATCGCCATGGGCCTCGCGCTCATGGTGTACATGGTGGTGGTGGAAGGCGAGCCCGGCGCGGTGCCGCTGCTGTTGGTGCTCGCGGGAATGGGTTGGGCGGGCGTTACGGTGTTGAGGGCAAGGGCGCAGGGGAAGTGAGCGCGAGTTGGGCGCTCACTTCAGCTTCGTGTGCGGTTAAGAGTGGTGAACCGGGCGCGCTACCCCAGCAAAGCCTTGTTCTATTGCAACTTGATGTAGAACGACTTCTTCGTTCGGAAAGGCCGAGGGTACTGTCGTTCGCCCTTGTCGTCAAAGCCCGTTGACTTTCCCCGGAAGTGGCGCAGCTCCATCTCCCGCACCGAGGACAACCAGAACTCGTGGTCGATGAAGACAGGGTTGGACACGTTTTCATCCCAACCGATGGCCAAGTAGTTACGGAAGCGAAGAGGGCTGTTGCTCTGATCGAATTCCTGCTGGGCAACGCTTGTGAGCGCCTTCGGTTTATCGGAACGGGACTCCTTGACGACTTTCGTCTCGGCCTTGTTGAAAGCAAACTGCTCGCTCGGGTAGAGCTTGAACTGGGCATGGTCGAGGTAGGAATGCGGTGGAACGAACACCACCTGCTGCGCGCGTCGGGATACCGATGCGGTGGATGACGAGGAGAAGCCGTAGGAGGCGATGGTAGAGGATCTCATCCAGCCCCAATCCAAGCTTTGAGCACTGACGCCTTGCATCGTTCCGGTTGTGCTGGCTTGGCTGACCTCAACGCTTTCCCAGTAGTCGTACTTGGCCCCGTTGTATATGAAGGAGGACTTCTTCCAATCGATGTACAACGGACGACTGCTCGTGTTGTACACGGAGAAGGCCATCACGCCCTCCGAAGCATAAAAGCTGTAGGAGACGACAACACTGTCGGATTCGAAGACCCATTGATCCGGGGAAAGGCTCTGGCGAACAGAAGCCGTGTTGAACACCTGGATGCGCTCCTGGGCACACCCTGCGAGCAAGAGCGCGCCGAACAGGATCGAGTACGGTCTCATTGAGGAAAAGTAGATCACTTCCGCCACATGGCCCAGCGCTTCGGCGTGCGCGGTGAAGAAAGGTCATTAGCGCTCCTCACTCCACGGACTTCCGTCGTCGCCAAAGCGTGCGGATGATCCAGCGCCACCAGAAGAAGAGCACGCCGAAGGTGAAGAGCACTGCAAGCACGGAACCCGCCATGTGTGCCATGCGGTATCCGGCGGGTGCATCCGATGGCGGGCCGGAGAAGTTGATCAAGGGCACCACCGCCGCATACGTCAGTAAGAGCGCGACGGGCAGGCTAAGCACAGCAAGCACCTTCTTCCACATGATGGGCAAGGTAGGTGGCACATGGAAAGTCCAGACCCGCCGTCGGTCCAGGATGCCTATGGTCAATGGATACTGAACGAAATGCGGAGCAGCTACAGGTGTGACAGCCGTGATGCTGCGGAGGGCGCTCGATGCGAAGGAGGCCACATTGGCAGAAAGATGATCGAAGCCATGCACGACATGCCGAGCGGAACGAAGTTCCACATCAAGTCACGATGATGACCAACGACGAAGCCCCAGTGCGCACTGGGGCGAGCGCAGCGTTGGTGTTGCCCGGGTGATCCCATGTGCGACCAACATGCGGAATTATTTTCCGCATCGAAGCAACCCGTGATCGGCAAGCGCCGTCTAGGGGTCCGAATGCGCGAGCCGCGTTCGAACAATACGGAAGGAACAACGGAGAACATCGTGATCATGACCAGCAACAGCCTACATAGGAACAAGCGACCCATGCAGGGATCAGCGATAGGCAATAGCGCGCTCAAGGGCTATTCGTTGCCGATCAATAGCGAACGGAAGCAGTTCGACGCACGCACGTACCGGTGTTCACCACGATGATGTGATCCACACAGCATCAGCAGCGAACCCGGTCCGAAACGACCGGGTTCGCTGCTTTTGGCCAGTGCGGTACGCGAAGGGGATCCCCGCAATGGGCTGAACTCCGAGGGATCGGAGCGCGGGGATCCCCTGATGGCAATGCCGGGTTGGTGAAATGGAAGACACTCCTCGCTCAGAACGAGGCGCTTGAAGGTTCGAGTCCTTCACCCGGTACGGAAGAAGTTCTTTACATACTGTGCTTTCAGCACAAAACATCTTGCTCGAAAGGGCAAGCACGGGGAAAGGCCGATGGTGTCGGACCTGATGAGGGTCTCTTAGCACCCCTTGGTGCCGCAGCGTTTCGCATGCGGTATGCCGCCACACGGTCGTTCTGTTCCCCTCCAATTGGAAGTCGCAGGTTCGAATCCTGCCATCGTCGCCACAACAAACAGACGATGTAGCTCAGCTTGGCCAGAGCACCAATAGACGTGGGTTCGAATCCCACTCCGACTGAAAATCGGATAGCTCAGCGGTAGAGCACTGGATTTAGGTTCCAGAGGAAGAAGTAGGGCGCTTCTCAAATGCCCACCTCGCTGAAAGCGGTGATGGATCCACCGGCCCGACGCTGCCCTTGAGCGCAACGGACGACCGGCCTTCGTCCTGCGAGCAACGCTCTGCATGAAAACGGCTTCGTGAACTCCTTTCATCCGAACGCATCGGGATCAATGTCCGCCCATGGGACAACGACGATGGCGCGCAACGGTGAACGGACAAGCGCAACCCGCGACATGCATCGCTGTTCCCGACGCAGGCAGGTGGTTGATACACATTGCTTTCTCACTCATCCAAGAGCGTACGCGCTCACCATATACCGGCGAGGTGCCCACCGGACAAAGGGCACCATCATTCACCAGCGTGCCGCACGGTACTGCGACGCGTTGGCAAAAACACAAGTACCATGGTTCAAATACTACGCATCAATCAAGGCCGCGTCGGTCTGGTCTTCCGCAAGGGCGACTACCTCCGCGTGATCAAGCCCGGCCTCCACCTCCTGCGTCCGTTCGACGTTGTGAAGGTGTACGACACCGCGCACCCCTTCACCGCGCCGGTGGAACTGGACCTTCTGTTGAAGGATGCCGAACTGGCCGCGTTGCTCACGGTGGTGGAAGTGCGCGACGAGCAGATCGTCCTGAAGTACCGCAACGGCAACTTCCAGGAAGTACTGAAGCCCGGTCGCTACGCCTTCTTCAAGGGGCTGGTGCAATACGCGTTCATCACGCTGGACCTGCGTGCACTGGAACTGCCGAAGGAGGTGGACCGCGAACTGCTGATGAAGCCCGCGCTGCTGCCTTACATCCGCGCCTACGGCGTGGAGCCGTACGAGAAAGCGGTGCTTATGGTGGACGGTGAAGCACAACGCGTGCTCGACGCGGGTACCTACGTGTTCGCCAAGAACGCCACCGCGGTGCAGGTGCTCAAGGCCGACATGCGCCAGCTGCAGCTGGAGGTGAACGGCCAGGAGATCCTCACCAAGGACAAGGCCGCCCTGCGTGTGAACTTCACGCTGCAGTACCGCATCACCGACATCCGCAAGGCGCTGTTGGAGAACAAGGAGTTCGAAAAGCAACTCTACGTCCTGGTGCAACTGGCCCTGCGTGAGTTCATCGGTACCCGTCTGCTGGACGAAGTGCTGGCCGACAAGGACGCGGTGACGGCCTACGTGAAGGAAAGCGTGAGTGCCAAGGCCGAAGCACTGGGTGTCGCCATCAGCGCTGGCGGTATCAAGGACGTGATCCTGCCGGGCGACATGAAGGAGATCATGAACCAGGTGCTGATCGCGCAGAAGAAGGCGGAAGCCAACACCATCATGCGCCGCGAGGAAACAGCGAGCACGCGCAGCCTGCTGAACACCGCGAAGCTGATGGAAGACAACGCCATGCTTTACAAGCTGAAGGAGATGGAGTACGTGGAAAAGATCGCGGAGAAGGTCGGCGCCATCACCATCAGCGGCAATGCCAAGGTCCTTGACCAGCTGAAGGAGCTGTTCAGCGCGGGCAAGGGTCCTTGAGGAACAATAGGTGAAGGGCGGGGTACTGCACGGACGCGTGCAGGCTCCTCCCGACACCACCACCCATCAGAAGCTGAAATGGATGCCAGCACCGCTTTGCGAAAGCGGAGGATGAAGGTTCGAGTCCTTCCTGATGGTCGAAAACACGAACGAAAATGGAACTGTACGAATTGAAGCCTTCGCTGCAACGGCGCCAGAAACGCCGTGACAAGCGATTGGACGAGGAGGTCATCGAGTGCTACCGCCGCGGGTGCGGATCGAAACATGGCAAGGGATACCTGAAGCGGACCCGCCATTCGGTACCCGATGGGCCGACCATGCACGAGAGCATCAAAGCGCGGCACACCGGAGAACGCAAGGGCTTGAACGACAACCTGGAGCCGCTCATCCGCTACCTGCGCTCACATGTGGGCAAGCATTGGGACAAGGTCCATTCAGACCTCTGCCGATCGCTGGACACGAACACGGTAACGGGTCACCATGTGATGCAGCACCTGAAGCACCTGGTACACACCAATGTGGTGAAGGATGGCATGCGCTTGATCACGCACGATGGACGACAGCCGCGTGAACTGAAGGATGATACCTGGTATCGCCTGCCTGAATTCTATGTGCATCCAAAGAGCGGTGTGCTCATGGTGGTGAAGCACAAGCGCAAGCAGCGGGGACCGAACTACAGGAGTTGACAATTGCCGGGTCGTCTAACGGTAGGACACTGGGTTTTGAGCCCAGCCATACAGGTTCAAATCCTGTCCTGGCAACGTAGTGCATGTGAAGTGGGATCGCTGGATGGTCCGATTGGTAGGGCACCGGGTTTGGGACCCGGATGGTGCCGGTTCGAGTCCGGCTCCGGCAACAATGGGAATGTGGCTCAGTGGTAGAGCAGCTGTTTGTTAAGCAGCCGGTCGAAGGTTCGATCCCTTCCATTCCCTCGATGGTGCCGTAGTTCAGTGGAAGAATATCCGACTGTCTATCGGAAGGTCACGGGTTCGAACCCCGTCGGCACCGCGAAGTATGCGACCTGTAGCTCAATGGTGAGAGCGCCTGCCTTATACGCAGTTGGTTGCTGGTTCAACTCCAGCCGGGTCGACGAATGATGGATCCCTGGCCTAGAGGTCGTATGGAAGACTACCCGCCTCTTAAGCGGAAGGTCCCGGTTCGAATCCGGGTGGGCCAACACGATGCGATCAGTAAGATGAACGAAGGAGTAGCTCCAATGGTAGAGCATCCGGTT
This sequence comes from Flavobacteriales bacterium, assembly GCA_016699575.1. Taxonomy (NCBI): domain Bacteria; kingdom Pseudomonadati; phylum Bacteroidota; class Flavobacteriia; order Flavobacteriales; species Flavobacteriales bacterium. The sequence continues at coordinate 1,712,362 of CP064979.1, forward strand.
GAAGACCGGACCGTGCAGGTTCGACCCCTGCCTCCTTCGCACATGGTGGGCCTGGTGCAATGGCAGCACGTCAGCTTGTGGAGCTGAAGGCAACGGTTCGATCCCGTTGACCCACCCCATGGAAGTCCGCCGGAGATGGTGAGCCGGGCCGGTCCGTAAAACCGGTGCCCTTGCGGGCTGAGCAAGTTCGAGCCTTGCGGCTTCCACTGAACGAAAGAAGAAAGCAACTTTAGAACGACGAACATGAAAGGACTGAAACTGCATGGCAAGGACCTCATCGCGATAGGCTTCCCCGAAGGCCGCGCGATCGGCATCGCCATCAACGTGATGCTGAAGCATCACCGCAAGACGAAGAAGGAGGACGTGCTCGATGAGCTCAAGCGCATCGCGGCCTCCCCCGATGCATACAGCGACCACGAACACTATGCACCCATCGCCGATGCCCTGACCGGTCGCGACCGCAAGACGGAAGCGCAGCACGAGCTCGTGGCACGCAAGGAATACCGCGCGTACGGCCTCGAGCACATCGAGCAGGGCGCCATCCACCAGATGGAAGTGGCGATGAAACTGCCCGTTACGGTGGCCGGCGCGCTCATGCCCGATGCGCACCAGGGCTACGGCCTGCCCATCGGCGGCGTGCTCGCCGTGGAGAACGCGGTGATCCCCTACGGCGTGGGTGTCGACATCGGATGCCGCATGTGCTTGAGCATCTTCAACGTTGCCCCGGAGGTGCTGCGGTCGCATCGCACGGACCACAAACGCCTGCTGAGCGAACACACACGGTTCGGCCGCGCCGTGCACGAGAAGCGCATGGACCATCCCGTGCTCGATCGCGACGAGTTCAGCACCATTCCCGTGGTGAAGCACTTGAAGGACCGCGCGTGGAGCCAGATCGGTTCCAGCGGCAGCGGCAACCACTTCGTGGAGTTCGGTGTGGTGGAGATCACCGGTGCGAACAACGAATTCGACCTCGCGCCCGGCAGCTACCTCGCATTGCTCTCGCACAGTGGTTCGCGCGGCCTGGGCGCGGGTATCGCACAGCACTACACGCGCGTGGCGAAGGAGCTCTGCAAGCTGCCTGCGGAAGCGCAGAACCTGGCGTGGCTATCGCTCGATAGCGCTGCCGGTGCGGAGTACTGGGCGGCGATGAACCTCGCGGGTGATTTCGCGAGCGCTTGCCACCACCAGATCCATGCGCGCATCGCCAAGGCGCTCGGTGAGAAGCCCGCGGCCGTGGTGGAGAACCACCACAACTTCGCGTGGAAGGAGATGCACGAAGGCCGGGAAGTGATCGTGCACCGCAAGGGCGCAACACCCGCTGGCAAGGGCGTGCTGGGCGTGATCCCCGGCAGCATGACGGCGCCCGGCTACATTGTTCGTGGCACGGGTGTGGCCGAGAGCATCAGCTCCGCAAGCCACGGCGCCGGCCGCTTGATGAGCCGCACCAAGGCGAAGGAGACCATCGACCCCAAGAGCGTGAAGCAGCATCTGGAAAAGCACGGCATCGAGCTGATCGGCGGTGGTATCGACGAGGCTCCGATGGCCTACAAGGACATCGCCACGGTGATGCGGAACCAACGTGATCTGGTCGAGGTGCTGGGCTCGTTCACGCCCAAGATCGTGCGGATGTGCGGCGATGGTAGCGCGGCGGAGGACTGATGGCAGGAACGATCGGCATGGACCTCGGAGGCTTTCCGACCCACGCTTATCGCTCCTCCATCCTTGCCATGCGTCGGAACAACCACGCCGTGAAGTCGTTGCCGGTGGCGCTACGCTCACGTTCTTCCTGGGTGCAGTCCCAGACCCAGTCGTAGGAGACCCCGAAGTCCTTGTGGACGGCCGTGATGTGGCAGCACGAACGCAGCGCGCGCACGGCCTCGCTGAACTCTGTTATGGAGAGCCTGCGGGGCAGGACACCGTAGTATCCGTTCTGGGCACCAAGGCTGTCGTTGGTGATGGGGATCTCGCCCGTGCTGTCGTTGTAGGGGTAGTAGCCTGACTTGCCTTTGCCCAGCAGCAGAACTAGCCGTTGTCCCTTGGCGATCTCGAAGCTGCGGGTGTCGCAGGTCCATTCCTTCCACTTGTCAACGTGGATGGTGCGGAGCGAGGTGTCGCCATGAAGGGTCTCTTGGATCCGGAAGGAATAGGAGCCGATGCCTTTGCTGATGATCTCGCCGACCACGATCAGCTCCGCGTTGAGGATGACGGACTCGATGTCCATCTGCATCTTCTTGGCCAAGCACGGCACGTTCACCAGAAGCGCCAGTGGCAAGGCCAGGTAGCGGGTGATGATCCCGCGGTGGCGGGACAAGTTGTTGAGCATGATCTCCGGGAAGTGGAAGGTGCTGCTGAGGATGTCCAATTTCTTCAGACAGCGGAAGTGGTATCGCCTTATTTCCACGTCTCATAGACCTTCTGCAGCGTTGCCGATGAGCCGCTGTATTGAAACAGTTCCGGCTGTGAGAGTATGGAATTCTTGACCAGCCTTTCGGCCTCCTCCTTCGCCCCGTTCTCCAAAAGAATGTTCAGGTGATTGAGCAGCATCCCGTAGTAGCTGCCAAGATGCCGATCGTTGTATGATTCCAGCTTCTTGTGTCCGACCCATTGAAAATCCGGATAGTCGAAATCGGCGTAGTGGAAGTATGGTTGTCCATTGACCTTGGGCAGCCTCTTGATCACCGACTTGGGATCACCTTTACGCGTGAAGGCCATCACCGATAGTCTGTCCCCACATGAGTGCATTAGGAAGAGGAAGAAGATGGCCTTCTCCGTTTCGTCTTGAAATCCGAGTTTGTCGACCTGAAAGTCGTACTTGCTCAGGTCCGCTTCATTGAACAACATGGATAGCGGCGCTGATATCCTGTAGTAGTAGTTGTCGAGCAACCATCGCTTGTCTACCGTGTCCTTGAGCACCCAGCCCATGATCTGCTCCTTTGGCACTTGTAGCGAATCCGGCTCGGCATTGTTGTAATGGAACTCTCGTACAGCATACCAAAAGACCAGTTCCTCGTGCGTGGGCCTGCGCAAGTAGGTAGTGTCAAGAACATCTCCTTTCAAGCCCTTGACCATCATCATCTGGCCAATGAAACCCTGAAAGCGACCGGAGGCGGTCTTTTGCATCGCCTTTAGGGTACTCTCCTTCTTCGGGACATTGTATTGCTCACAGATCGCCTTAAGCAGGTGGTGTTCCTCGGTGGTCAAGGTCACCTGACCCACGACGAACCCCCTCAAGAGAATCGCCATCAAGAACAGCGCGGTTGCTTTCATGCCTTCAAGGTTACCTCCCCCGCCTTCCGCAAATACCCCTTCTTCGCCTTCCGGATCCGACACGTCACCACCTTGTACTCCGGACACATCGCCAGTGAATCGCTCACGCTGCTGGTGATGATGTTCAGCATGATCTCCGGGAAGTGGAAGGTGCTGCTGAGGATGCCGGGCTTCACCTCGTCGGTGATGCGGGCCTTGATGTCCACCTTGCCGCGCGGGCTTTCCACGCAGACCATGTCGCCATCGACGATGCCGTTCTGTTGCGCGTCGGCGGGGTTGATCATCAGCACGTCCTCGGTGAGGATCTCACCGTTGCCGGTGCGGCGGGTCATGGCGCCGCAGTTGTAGTGTTCCAGCTCGCGGTTGGTGGTGATGATGTAGGGGTATTCCTTCTCGTTGGTGCGTACCTCAGGGCTCTTCTCCCAGTTGTTGAAGATGAACTTGCCGAGCCCGCGCTTGAAGGTGTCGGTGTGCAGGATCTTGGTGTCGGTGCCATCGGCGGCCACGGGCCATTGCTTGCCGTTGGTGCCGAGCTCCTCCCACTTCACGCCCTTGAAGAAGGGCACGATGCCGCTGATCTCGCGCAGCACCCACTCGGGGTGGTAGGTGGTCTTCTCGTTGCCGCTCCTGCGTCCGGTCTTCCGCGCATAGCGTTCCATGATGTCGCAGGTGATCTGGCCGTCGCTCTTGGTGCCCGGGATGGGTTCCACAGCGGCGTTCACGCGTTGGATGCGGCGCTCGCCGTTGGTGAAGGTGCCGCTCTTCTCCAGGAAGCTGGCGGCGGGCAAGACCACGTGGGCCATCTTGGCCGTCTCGGTCATGAAGAGCTCCTGCACCACGAAGAGCTCGAGCTCGCCGAGGGCCTTGCGCACATGCAGCGTGTTGGGGTCCGTCTGGCCCATGTCCTCGCCGGCAACCCAGAACGCTTTGAGGGTGCCATCGAGCATGGCATCGTACATCTGCGGGATCTTCTTGCCGGCCACGTGCGGCAGCTCCACGCCGTAGAAGTTCTCGTACAGGCTGATGTTCGCGGGTTCGTCCACCGCGAAGTAGCCGGCGCCCTGGTGCGGCTGGCAACCCATGTCGGCCGCGCCTTGCACGTTGTTCTGTCCGCGCAGCGGGTTCACGCCCACACCGCGGCGACCGATGTTGCCGGTCATCATCGCCAGATCGGCGATCTGCATCACGGTGAAGGTGCCCTGGTAGTGCTCGGTGACGCCCAGGCCGTGGAAGCTCATGGCGGCGGGACTGGTCGCGTAGGCCTTGGCGGCTTCGCGCACCAGGTCGCGACTTACTCCCGTCTCGCGCTCCATCGCAGCGATGTCCACGCTGAGCACTTCCTGCTTGAAGTCCTCCCAGCCTTCGGTGCGTTTGTCGATGAACTCCTTCTTCACCCAGCCCTCCTTCACGATGTAGTGCATCATCATGTTGAGCAGGGCCACGTTGGTGCCCGGCTTCAACTGCAGGTGGTACTTCGCGTAGCGGGCCAGCTCGGTGCGGCGCGGGTCGATCACGATGAGGGTCTTCCCCTTCATGATCTGCTGCTTGATCTTGGCACCGGTGACGGGGTGCGCGTCGGTGGGGTTCGCACCGATCACCATGATGGTGTGCGTGTCCTTCAGGTCGTCGATGCTGTTGGTGGCCGCGCCGGTGCCGAAGGTCTTCTGCATGCCGAGGGCCGTGGGGCTGTGGCACACGCGCGCGCACGCATCGATGTTGTTGGTGCCCACCTGCACGCGGAAGAACTTCTGCATGAGGTAGTTCTCCTCGTTGGGGCAGCGCGCGCTGCTCACGCCGCCGAGCGCGTCGGGGCCATGCTTCTCACGGATGCGGATGAAGCCGTCCACGATGAAGTCGTAGGCCTCGTCCCAGCTCACTTCCTCAAGAACGCCGTTGCGTTTGATCAGCGGTGAGCGCAGCCGCTCGGGGTGATCGTAGAACTTGAAGGCGTAGCGGCCCTTGAGGCAGGTGTGCCCCTGGTTCGCCTCCGCATCGTAGGGCGCGGTGATGCCGGCGATCTTGCCGTCCTTCACCTTCACCTCCAGGTTGCAGCCCACGCCGCAATAGGTGCACACGGTGCGCGCCACGCTGTCGGGCTTGGTCTCCTTGGCGCGGAACACATCGGTGATGGCGCTGGTGGGGCAGGCCTGCGCACAGGCGCCGCAGCTCACGCAGTCGCTGTCCTTGAACGATTCGTTGGTGCCTTTGACGATGTGGTTGTCGAACCCACGACCGGCCATCGTCAGCACGAATTCGCCCTGCACTTCGTCGCAGGCACGCACGCAGCGGTAGCAGCTGATGCATGCGCTGAGGTCGCTCACCATGTAGGGATGGCTCGTGTCCATCGGCGTGTCCAAATGGTTCTTCCCTTTCGGGTAGCGCACGCTGTCGATGTCGAAGCCGATCTGCTGGACGACGTTGTAGAGCTCGTTCTTGCCGTGGTCCTCGGTCTTGAGCCGCTCGGTGTCGTAGTCGGTGAGCACCAGTTCCACGATGTTCTTGCGCAGGCGCTCCATGCGCGGGCTGTTCACCGTGATGTACATGCCCTTGCCCACGGGGGTGTGGCAGCTGGCCATCACCTTGCTGGGTCCGTCCTCGGCCAAGGCCACCTCCACGGAGCACACACGGCAGCTGCCGAACGGCTCCAAGTTGGGCGCGTCGCAAAGTGTGGGCACCGGGTTCGGTCCCTTGTGCCGCTTCAGGAAGGCGAGCATCGTTTCGCCCTTGTTGATCGGGTAGGCCTTGCCGTCGATGAAGGCGACGTCCACTTCGGTGGCCACCTTGTTGGACGTGGCGGGTGCTGACTGGGTCTTCGCGACCGGAGCCGGAGAGCTGGAATGCTTGGCCTGTGGGAATGAACTCATGGCGGAAGGCTAACGCACGAATGTAGCAAGGTCTCCGGGGTGTCGCGACAACGCCTGACTTTTCAAGGAAGCTCAGCCGCTGGAACTTTCCGCAGATGGCGCCGATGTCACAGATGCCGCTACGCGGCTGCGAACCGTCGCCCTATCTGCGACATCGGCGCCATCTGTGGATGGAACTCTGCGGACCCGTGCCTGGTCCAGGCCTGGTTCATGACAACGACGTGTGAGAAGAAGATAGATGTCAAGTCCCCGTGGCGGTGATCTGGGTCAATGCCTTTGCCCGGCTGAGCGGCATTCATCATTTTCGTTCCGCGGGGTTAAGACGGACCCGCCCCAGTCGTCACCCATCGAACAACCTGGAATGAAACGCCTCATCGACCTGCACGCCATCGGCGAGCGCATCCAATTCAACGACGCCCGCGAGCGCACCAACGGGCGACGGAGCGAGGCCACGCTCAGTCTCGGCCCGGGCAACAAGGGGCCCGGCCCGCACATCCACATCGGCCAGGAAGAGGGCTTCAAGGTGCTCAGCGGGAGGCTCATCGTGCAGATCGGGAAGAAGGAAGTGACCCTGGGGCCCGGCGACAGCGCGGTGATCCGTTCCGGCGAAGTGCACAACTTCCGCAATGGCAGCGCCACCGAGCGGGTGGAGGCTGAGTTCTGGTACGAGCCGGCGCTGCATATCGAATGGATGCTGCAGTCGATGGGCGATGCGGCGATGGAACGGGGCGGCGATTGGAATAAGATGCCACCCCTGGCCGCCATGCACCTTTTATGGAAGATGCGGAAGGAATACCGCCTCGCTGGCATGCCCTTCTGGTTGCAAGACCTGATCTTCGGTGCGGGTGCCGGCATCGCGCGGCTCACCGGTGCGCACAAGCGGTGGCCGTTGCCCGCCGACCTGAAGTAACGCGGACCTCCTGTGTTTGGTCGGCGCATGAGCGACACCTGGGGCTCTCGCTTGTTGATGGGGTGCGGCTTGCCAACGATTTAAGCGACTTCGACCTCGGTGGCCACCGCTTTGCACGTTGAAGGCGCGGACCCGGTGCGCGCTACAGGAGGAGCGGAGGAGCCGAACTTGGCTTGCGGCGTGTTCATGGGCAAGGCGTGATGGATGACGATAACAGCGGTAGAATGGCGAGCACCACCGCGCCCGCACCGCAGCGCTCCACGGCACGGCCCGCGGGCCACCTAGCTTGCAAGCCCCCTGCCCATCGCTCAACCCATGACACCCCCAGTGATCAACCAGCTCGCCCGGCTCATACGGCAGGAGAAAGAAGGCCTCTTGAAGCGTTGGCGCGACCACGTGCGCCAGCTGCCTTCCGCCGCCCACTTGGACATTCCCACGCTGAACGACCACATCCCCGCCCTGCTCGATGAACTGGCCCAGGCGTTGGAGCAGCCGAGCGAGCGCACAATCACGGAATCCTTGAAGGAAGGGACGCCGCCCGAGCATGGCATCCAGCGGTTCGAGGACGGCTTCGACATCACGGAAGTGGTGTCGGAGTACAACATCCTGCGTGGCAGCGTGCACGATCTGGCGCAGGAGAACAGCCTGTCCCTGGAAGGAAAACCGTTCCACATCCTGAACCGGGTGTTGGACCAGGCGATCGGGCTGGCGGTGAAGACGCACGCCGAGCAACAGGCCCTGGCAGTGAAGCAACGCCGGCAGGAGTACCTGGCATTCGTGGCGCACGACCTGCGCAATCCGCTCACGGCGATCTCCCTGGCGGCGAGCGTGCTGGAGATGACCTTGCAGGAGCAGATGGGGAACGCGGAAAGCGCCCAGATGATCAAGACGCTGCACCGCAACGTGGGCCAACTGGAAGCCCTAGTGGCCAAAGTGCTCGACGAGAACAACGATGAAGGGACCGAAGCAGGGGTGCAACCCGTGAAGCGGCACTTCGACCTATGGCCCTTGGTGCAGGCGATCGTGCACGACATGAAGCCGGTGGCGCTAACCGCGGGCACCAAGCTCATCAATCTGGTCTCCGACGATCTGGTGGCGTTCGCCGATTCCGGACTGTTGCGTCGCGTTTTCCAGAACCTGCTCAGCAATGCGCTCACATACTCGCCCGGGGGCGAGGTGCGGATCGGTGGACGCACCAACGGTGAGGACGGGGCCGTTGAGTGCTGGGTTGCGGACAACGGTGCCGGTATACCCACGGATCGACTGGTGGCGGTGTTCGAGAAAGGTGAAGGTGACGCCGAGCGCGAAGAGAGCACGGGACTGGGACTGGCCATCGTGAAGAGCTTCGTGGAAGCGCACGGCGGCGATGTGCGCGCGGAAAGCCCGGAAGGCCACGGGACCACCATACGGTTCGTGCTGCCCGGCACGGTCGAAAACACTTCCCAGTAGGCCGCCGTCTTGCTTTGTCGCTTTAACGCTCCTTTCCACGACCGGTCCTGCCCATTCCATCCACAAGGATCCCCCTGCAAGCAACGTTCGTAGCGCCCATTCGGTCTATTCCCCGGTACTTTCGGGAACCCTGGCCCACCGTGCGCGCTTTTTTCTCCATAACCATCCTGTTCAGCCTCTTGGGCGCCATGGCCCAAGGACCGGTGGTGCGCTTCACGGAGAACAAGGGACAATGGCCTGGGCAGGTGCTGTACCGGGCGATGATCCCCGGCGGGGCGCTCTTCGTGGAGCGCAATGCCATGACCTACGTGCTGACAAAGGGTGGCGAGCACCTGCACCACGGACATGATCATGCGGGTGAAGTCCCGGAACCGAGAAAGGCCCACGCGTACCGTGTCACCTTCGAGGGAAGTCGTGGTGGTGTGGGCGAAGGCAAGGTGAAGCAGGCGCACTACGAGAACTACTTCCTGGGCAACGACCCGGCGAAATGGGGAACGGGGTGCGCGGTGTACGGCGAGGTATGGGTGAAGGGGATCTACCCGGGCATCGACCTGCGCATTGATGGCAGCAAGGGGTTGAAGTATGATCTGTTGGTTGACGCCGACGCGGATCCCCGAAGGATCAAGATGCGGTATGAGGGTCAGGATGGCCTTTCATTGTCCGGCGGTAACCTGATCGTCCGCACAAGCGCAGGCACCGTTCAGGAAGACGCCCCAATTGCCTTTCAGGTTGGCATGATTTCCTGCGGGGATCTCTACCACAAAGGCGCCGATGAGTTAGCGTGCAAGGTCACTCGCCGTGAGGTGGGTAGTTCGTACTTACTGAAAGGGAACATCCTGGGCTTCGACCTCGATGACGACTACGACGATTCTTCGCCTCTTCTCATCGACCCCAACATCACCTTCGGCAGCTACAGCGGCAGCACAGCAGACAACTTCGGGTTCACTGCCACCTACGATGAGAGTGAGCACCTGTACGGCGGTGGCATCGTGTTCGGCGTGGGCTACCCTACCACGTTGGGCGTGCTGGATGCATCGTTCAATGGCAATAGCATCGATGTGGGCATCAGCAAGTGGGCCCCCGATGGCACCAGCTTGATCTGGAGCACCTACCTGGGCGGCAGCGACGGCAATGAGAGCCCGCACAGTATGGTGGTGAACGCCAACGACGAGCTCTTCGTGTTCGGCAGCACCGGCAGCAGCGACTTCGCCGTTACGCCGGGCTGCTTCGACAACAGCTTTGATGGCGGCACGGCCATCGACAACTTCGGAACCGGCTGGGCGGGCATGCTCGGCGGTTACGGCTACTTCCACATGAACGGCGTGGACGGCTATGTGGCCCACTTCAGTGCCGATGCGACATCACTGATCGGCTCCACCTACATCGGTGGGTCGATGAACGATGCGCTGAACAACACCGTGCCGCTGGCGCACAACTACGGTGATGCGTTCCGCGGGGAGATCGCACTGGACCTGAACGGAAATCCCGTGGTGGCCACCAGCACCGAGAGTACCAACATCCCCACGACCCCCGGCGCGCCGCAAGCCGCATCCGGCGGTCAGCAGGACGCTTATTTCTGCCGCTTCAACCCGGCGCTGACGACGTTGATGTGGGGCACTTACCACGGTGGTTCGTTGGACGACAGCGGGTTCGGCGTGCAGTTCGACAGCAACGGGCAAACGTTCTGCACCGGTGGTACCAACAGCAGCAACCTGCCCCTGGGCGGTTCGCCGTTCATCAGCACGTTCAGCGGCACCTGCGATGGTTACGTGGTGCGCTACAACGCCAGTGGAACCGCTCGCTTGAGCGGCACCTACCTCGGCACGAGCAACTACGACCAGACGTATTTCGTGCAGTTGAACCTGGCGGATGAAGTGTTCGTGGTGGGCCAGACGCACGGTGCGTATCCGATCACCCCGGGGAAGTACAGCAACCCCGGCAGCTCGCAGTTCATCCACAAGCTGTCGCACGACCTGAACGCGTCGCTGTGGAGCACGCGAGTCGGCAACGGCAACGGCAATGAGGACATCGCGCCGAGCGCCTTCCTGGTGAGCGACTGCGGGCAGATCTACTTCAGCGGCTGGGGCGGCACCACCAACAGCAACGCGGGCAACCCGGCCAGCACCACCACCGGATTGCCCACCACGCCAGGCTGTTTCCAGTCCGGCACCAACGGCAGCGATTTCTACCTCATGGTGCTGGAGCCTGAAGCGATCGCGCTCAACTACGCCACCTTCTTCGGCGGCATGACTAGTGCCGAGCACGTGGACGGTGGCACGAGCCGTTTCGATAAGAAGGGCAACGTGTACCAGGCGGTGTGTGCAGGGTGCGGCGGCAACAGCGACTTCCCAACGACCCCGGGCGCGTGGAGCAACACGAACAACAGTTTCAACTGCAATCTGGGCGTTTTCAAGTTCAACCTCAGCCAGGTGTTCGCGGTCATCAGCATCAACGGCCCCAACCAGATCTGCCTGGGCGATACGGTGTCGTTCAACAACAACAGCGTGGGCGGCACCGAGTACGACTGGTCGTTCGGCGATGGTACGTTCAGCATCGACTTCGAGCCGTTCCATGTGTACGCCGATACCGGCACGTTCACGGTGATGATGATCCTGAGCGACACCACGCTGTGCATCCCCAGCGACACGGCTTTCCTCACGGTGGAAGTCCTGGCGCCACCGGTCGCGTCAGTTGATCCAGCGCCTTCGATATGCGTGGGCGACAGCGTGCAACTGCAGGCGCACGGCGGTGGCACGTACAGCTGGAACCCGGCCGCTGACCTGAGCAATGCGACTATCGCCGATCCATGGGCCAGCCCGAACACCACGACTACTTATGTGGTAAGCGTGACGAACCAGTGCGGCACCGACACGGCCAGCGTGGTGGTGGACATCAGTTTGCCTGCCGGTGGAGCGGGCCCCGATACGTTGATCTGCATCGGTGGCAGCGCGCAGCTGAGCGCAACCGGCGGCGGCAGCTACCAATGGTCGCCCGGTGCCACGTTGAACAACACCACCGCACAGGACCCCATCGCCACACCGTCGGACACCACCGACTACATCGTTACCATCACCACGCCGGGCGGTTGTGTGATCCAGGACACCACCACGGTGTTCGTGCAAACATCATTGCCCGTGCCGGTGCTCAACGACACAGCGACCTGTCCGAACAACCCCGTGCAACTGCAAGCGAGCGGTGCTGATAGCTACGTGTGGCAGCCTGATCCGGGCATCACCACGCTCAATGTGCCGGATCCCTTCGTGACGCCGCCCGCACCGATGTACTACGTGTGCGCCTTCAGCAATGCGTGCGGCACGGTGCTCGATAGCGCCTTCGTGGACATCGTGATCGTAGTGGCCGACGCGTGGCCTGATACCATCATCTGCCCCGGCGAAACGGTGACGCTCTTTGCCACCGGCGGCAGCACGTACGCATGGACACCGGCTGGTTCGCTCAGCTCGCCTTCTTCAGCAACCACCGATGCAACGCCCCCGTCGCCTACCACTTACCAAGTGGTGGTGACCGGTCCTGCGGGTTGCACCGATACCGCCTATGCCTTTGTCGACCTCTTCCCCATGCCGTGGGTGTCGGCGGGCAACGATGTGACGATCGACTTCGGTGATGTGACGCAGCTGAACGGCACAGGCGAAGGGGTTGTGCTGTGGACGCCCGATGCCTTCATGATGGGCTGCACGGATTGTTTCGATCCGTGGGTGAACCCCGAAACGACGACGCTCTACACCATCGCGCTCACCGACTCCAATGGCTGCAAGGCCATCGACCAAGTGCTGGTGATCGTGGACGGCTCGCTCTACGTGCCCAACACCTTCACGCCCGACGGTGATGGCGTGAACGACAACTTCTATGCTTTCGGGCTGGAGATCGACGACTTCAAGCTGATGGTCTTCAACCGCTGGGGCGAGCAGATCTGGGAGGGCAATCACATCCGCGAAGGATGGAACGGTACGTACAGCGGCGTACAATCGCCCATCGATACCTACGTGTGGAAGCTGGAGTACAGCGAGCTCAGCGGTGAGAAGCACAAGCTGATCGGGCACGTGAACCTGGTGAGGTAGAGCTCACGGCTCAGGCCATTCCCAATCATCCAGCCGTCCTATGAAGTCATTGTATGCGCTACCTTCATATCCCTCGTTGAACGGATCGATACCAAAAGTCTCCAGTGCCTTCAGCGTCTCAAAAACACCGCCCACGAACTCGTCTGCGAGCATTCGGGCAATGATCTCGCGATCCGAAATGCTCAGACGGCCTAACAGTAGATTGATCTCATGCTGTTCAGGGATGAAGTCCGGATTGGCATTCGAATTCCAGACCCCGCTTCGGACGCGATCAGGTCCGATTTGACCCTGTCCTTGAAGGCTATCGCGTACCATTTCGTCTATGAATTCGCGATAGAGCTTGGGCTTTCGGATTGGACTCATGAGGAGTTCGGTTGTCAGGCCAGTTCAGCCCGCACCAAGTTCGAAAATAGCGGGCACCTCGGACACCAGGCACGCCTGAACCAACTGCTCCCCCACCATTGCCAGCCACTCCATCACAGCGCTGCGGAGCAGCAGTTCAAAGGTCGGTCCGCTCCGACTCACCTACCGCGCGACCTGCGCACGCCCCCTGGCATCAGCCTACCGAAAGGGAACCGTCTTCGCCCATGGTGGATGAGCAGCACTTCAACGATGTCGGGATCGAGCAGACGGTACATCATCCGGTAGTTGCCGATGATCGACTCGCGTACGGCGAACATTCCGATCTCCGGAACCATTCGGCCCGGCGTTGTCACCGTGGTTAGGCGTTCCGCTTCGTTGTAGAACAACCGCACCTGGCGGTCGGCATACCGAACGGAGTCCTGTGCGATGTAGGCGCGGATCTCCTCGATGTCGCGGATAGCCTGCGCCGTAAACCTTACTTGAGCCATTTGCCATGGCGCTTCTTCGCCTCAGCCAAGGTGAGCGTGCGCCCGGCAGCGCTGTCGGCCAAGGCCCGCTCCATCTTTTCCAGGATGATCATCCGATCCACCACGTCATCCACGCTGAACCGGTCGGGAAGTTCCTTGATGGACCGCAGGACTTTCTTCTTGTCGAGGAGGTCAACTGGTTTCCGCATGCGACGAAAATAGCACCCGACGCACGCTACACGAACCTCTCCCTCCCCGCCGCCAACCACTCCAGTGCTGCTCCGCTCAAGCACATTTCCTTCTTTTCATCGCTCCATGGCATGCTGCGGATGAGCGCGCCGGGCTCCAGTTCGCCGAGCGGGAAGGGATAGTCGGTGCCCATGGCGATGCGGTTGGCGCCGAACATGTCGGCAACGATCTCCAGCATGCGCGGATCGTGCACGAGCGAGTCGAGCCAGAAGCGGCCGAGGTAGTTGGTGGGCGCCACGTTGTTGTCCACGGCGCACAGGTCGGGGCGCACCTCGAAGCCGTGCTGGATGCGACCCAACGTGGCGGGGAACGAACCACCGCCGTGCGCGAAGGCCACACGCAGCTTCGGGCATTTCTCGAACAGTCCGCTGAAGATCATGCTGCTGATGGCGAGCGCCGTTTCCGCCGGCATGCCCACCAACCAAGGCAGCCAATACTTGTCCATGCGCTCCTTCCCCATCATGTCCCACGGGTGCACGAAGAGCGCCATGCCCAGTTCCTCCATCGCTTGGAAGATCTGCAGCAAGCGCGGCTCACCGAGGTTCACACCTTCGATGTGCGTGCCCACCTGGATGCCTTCAAGACCGATCTTCTTGCAACGCTCGAGCTCCTTGATGGCGAGGTCGGGTGCTTGCATGGGCAAGGTGCCCAAGCCCACGAAGCGCTTCGGGTACTTGTGCACGATGCCCGCGATGTGGTCGTTGAGGAACCCGCTCAGCGCAAGGGTGTCGTGCGGCTTGGCCCAGTAGCTGAACATCACGGGCACGGTGCTCAGCACTTGCACGTGCACACGCTGCGCGTCTGCCTCACCGATGCGCACAACTGGATCCCAGCAATTGGCCTGCACCTCGCGGAAGAACTTATCGTCCATCATCATCCGCGCGCAGCCCGGCCGGTGATGGTCAAGATGGATGAAGCCCCGGTACCCGAAGCGGCTCCCGAAATCGGGGATGTGCTCCGGCAGGATATGCGTGTGGATGTCTATCGTGAGGAACTCGGCCATTGCGCGGATCAAACGAAGCGCGGGTCCGTCTCCATCACATGCCCGCACTTTTTGCAGGTGCGGTGCTCCACGCTGCCGTAGAACTCACGGAAGCGGGGCAGGAAATCCTTCTCGATGTTGTGCAGCACGAACTTGTATTCGTGCAACAGGTTGTTGCACTGCTCGCAGTACCACTGGAGACCATCGAGCATCTCGCGGTCGTCGCGCTTCACTTCAATGACCAGTCCCACGGTGTTCGGCCCGCGGCGCGGCTGGTGAGGCGTGCGACCTGGCAGCAGGAACATCTCCCCTTCCTTGATGGGGATCGTCACCGCCTTGCCGTCCTCTTGGATACCGACCTCAATATCGCCCTCGATCTGGTAGAAGAGCTCCTCGGTCTCGTTCCAGTGGTAGTCCTTGCGCGCGTTGGGGCCGCCCACGATCATCACGATGTAGTCGCCGGCCTCCACGTACAGGTTCTTGTTGCCGACGGGCGGCTTCAGCAGATCGCGGTTGTCAGCGATCCACTGCTTAAGGTTGAAGGGACGGCGGATGGGCATGCTGTTGAATGGACGGCCAAAATAGGCCGCCTAAAGCCCAACCGACCGGTTACAGGACAACGGAGAAGACCTTGCGCCCCTCCGGCCACTGCACCAGCACGCGGAAAACGCCGTGCTGCCCGCCGGTAGCGATAGCCACTGGAGAACCTGCACTGAACGCCAAGCGCTCCTGCGCCACCACCCGGCCGCTCGCATCCCAAACGCCAACGGTGGCTGCGCCGATGTCCGAGGGGGCGACCAACCATATCCTGTCCTCCTGCACGCGGGGAATGCCCCATTGATCCTGGTCATGTTCCGGAAGCCCCATGCAGAGCTGCACATCAACATCGGCGCCCGTAGTGCTTACTTCAAGGCATTGCCCGGTACTGGTAACGTTGAGGATGTCCTCCATGGGTGCAACGCCCACCAGGGCGCCGTTGTGGCTGATCCCGTACACAGTGTAGAGATCCACCGCCATCGTATCGAAATCGATCACCCCGGTCACCTCGCCGATGATCCGCCCTCCGAGATGTGTCAGGATGAACGTGTATTGTTCCGCCGAGGTGGACGTGCTGCCGAACCCGATCACATCAGGTATGCCGTCGGCGCAGATCGTGACGGAAGGAAAGCCCTGGTCCGTCGTTACATCACCCCCATCACAAACAGGGACCGTGCCATCGCCGCTCAAGCAGATGGTGAACAGACCACCGCTCCCGATATCCGTGTTCGTGAAGAAGCGGATGAGATAGTCCGTGGCCGTGGAAACCGGCACGACATACTGGGCGTTCGTGGCACTATCGCAAAAGAGCGTATTACCGCCGCAACCATCAAGGACTTCAATACCCCATTCGTCGATCGTGAAGAACGTGACATCAACCAGGATCTCCACGTTGGCGCCGCTGTTGAAAGCATACCAGATGTCTTTGAAACCCGTGGTGGTGCTGCTGCACGCGGGGATCCCGCTCTGGGTAGCATCCACGGTGTTGCCCGCCCACCCGGCACCCGGGCATTGGCCCAACTGGTTCACGGGCAGAACGGTCGCAGCCGAACATTCATCGTTGGGCGGTTGGGCCGCTGCAAGAAGCACGGTCAATAGGGCGACGAAGAGCAGAAGTGTTCTCATGTGGGAGGTCTTTTCCGAAGGGTCACAAGGATAACCATAGCCGCGGAATAACACTCCCATGTTGGTCCAGTGCATCGACCAAGCCATGTGACAGCCCGTACCGGACCGTACTTCGCCCCTTGCCTGCGGCAGGTAGACCCACGGCCCCATGCTCTTCAACAGCCTCGACTTCCTCTGCCTTCTGGTGCCCACGTTCGTGCTGTACTACCTGCCGCTGCTGCACCGCTGGCAGCTGCACCTCATCGTCATGGGCAGCTTCATCTTCTACGCGTACAGCGCACCTTGGCTCCTTGCCCTTCTGGTGTTTTCCATTGGCATCAACATATGGGCAAGCCATGCAGTGGTGTTCGGCGATCCCGGGCGACGGAAACTGTACAGTACGCTGGGAGTGGTGTTGAACCTGCTGGTGCTGGCCGTCTTCAAATACAGTCCACTGGTCGGCCGATCGTTCTTCGATACGGGCCATGGGGTGGGCCAGTTCCTGGTGTCGATACCCCTTCCCGTTGGGATCAGCTTCTTCACGTTCCAAGGGATCAGCCTCGTGATCGACGCGTACAGGAGCAAGGACGTAGCGGCCTACCGGAGCATCGTGGCGCAGGGGATGTACCGGCATGCGCTGCGCACTACCACCTTCATCGCCTTCTTCGCGCAGCTCGTTGCAGGCCCTGTGGTGAAGGCGCACGACTTCATGCCGCAGATCGCCACCAAGTACTTCACGCGCATCGACTGGGAAAGAGCCGTGGGCGCGTTGGTTGTGGGTTATTTCCTGAAGATGGTCATCGCCGATAACCTCAGCGAGCAGACCTTCTGGCTCACGTATCCCTACTTCAAGGGACTCTCGTCCATCACGTTGCTGGCCCTGCTGTTCGGGTACAGCATGCAGATCTTCGCCGACTTCGCGGGCTACTCGCTCATCGCCATCGGTCTGGGCCATCTGTTCGGCTACACGCTGATGACGAACTTCAACTTTCCCTACCTCTCGCGCAGCTTCAGCGAGTTCTGGAAGCGCTGGCACATCAGTCTCAGCAGCTTCCTGAAGGAATACCTGTACATACCGTTGGGCGGCAACCGCAAAGGACCGGTGCGCACCTACATCAACCTGATGTCCACCATGGTGCTCGGCGGCCTGTGGCACGGCGCCGCATGGAGCTACGCCATCTGGGGTGCTTGGCACGGCGGCATGCTGGCGGTGGAACGCCTGCTGCAGGACAAGTTCGGCGGACCGTTCAAGGTGCCGAAGCTGCTGAGCACGCTGTTCATCTTCATCTGCGTAACGCTGGCGTGGCTGCTGTTCAAGCTGCCGGAGTTCGATCACGTGATCGCGTACATGCAGTCGTTGGCCGGCAATTGGAGCGGGGCCGACCTGCAGCCGCTCGTCCTGTTCTTCATCGGCCTGCTGAGCATACCGGTGGTGTGCTACCACCTGTTCCACTACGGGAACGAAGCCAAGGCTGCGGCGCGGCGCGCGCGTTGGCAACCGTATGCGTACGGCATCATGATCTTCCTCCTGCTCGTGAACAGCGGCAGTGGCGGGGCCTTCATCTACTTCCAGTTCTAGGCCATGTTCAAACGCATGTTCATCACGTTCGGTGTGCTGGTGGCAGCGTACGCGGCACTGTTGAAGTGGATGCCCGTGACGTACGATACCGGCCAGCACCTGCAGGGCAGCAACCGCATCAAGGCCGAAGGCTATCTCTATGGTGAAGGCGCCGCACCGAACGATGTGATCGTGGGCAGCTCGCTGGCCTTCCGCATGGTGTCCGACAGCTTGCCATCTGGCACCTATAACCTGGCCGTGGGCGGACTGAGCTTGCAGGAAGGATTGGACCTCATCAGCAAAAGCGGACGCTGGCCGAAGCGCGTGTTCGTGGAGGCCAACATCCTCTTCCGCAAGTACGACCAAGGATTCATGGACAAGGTGAGCGACCCGGTGATGATGGCCGCGCGGGAGAAGGTGCCGATGCTCCGCGAGAAGAACCAGCCCAGTGGCTGGCTCTTCGGTTGGGTGAAACAGCGCGCCAAAGAACAAGTGGGTGCGGACGGAGCCGCCAGCACCGAGCTGGACGGCAACACGGAAGTGGCCGGGCGCTTCATGCTCGATGAGCAGTTGGAGCACTACAAGCGCATCCCCGGGGAAGACACCGTTCAGCAGCACCTGGAGCGCTTGGCCTCTTCGGTGGCCGAACTGGAGCGGCACGGCACGCACGTGGTGTTCTTCGAAATGCCCCTCGATACGCGCCTGATGGAAATGCCCCTCGCCGAGGCATCACGGGCACTCATCGCAAAGCACTTCCCCGGGAATGCCTACGTGCAGCCTGATATGGCCAAGGGCTACATCACCACCGACGGCCTGCATCTGCGCAAGGAGAGCGCCGCCCGCTGGAGCGGCGACTTCCGGCGGATGACGGAAGGCGCGTTACAATGAAAAGGGCGGCCTTATCAGCCGCCCTTCTTGTGGAGAATACCGGAGTCGAACCGGTGACCTTCCCGCACGTGGTGCGGGACGCTCCAGCCAAGCCATTGTAAAAGGGAGGGGCCGTACAACCTGTAAATGCGGCCAACGAGGTTGTGCGTATCCCAGGACAGCGCATCTAAATGTGTCCGATAAAAAAGGAAAGGGCTGCCTCATATTGAGATAGCCCCTGCTGTGGAGAATACCGGAGTCGAACCGGTGACCTTCCCGCACGTGGTGCGGGACGCTCCAGCCAAGCCATTGTAAAAGGGAGGGGCCGTACAACCTGTAAATGCGGCCAACGAGGTTGTGCGTATCCCAGGACAGCGCATCTAAATGTGTCCGATAAAAAAGGAAAGGGCTGCCTCATATTGAGATAGCCCCTGCTGTGGAGAATACCGGAGTCGAACCGGTGACCTTCCCGCACGTGGTGCGGGACGCTCCAGCCAAGCCATTGTAAAAGGGAGGGGCCGTACAACCTGTAAATGCGGCCAACGAGGTTGTGCGTATCCCAGGACAGCGCATCTAAATGTGTCCGACTAAAAGGAAAGGGCTGCCTCATATTGAGACAGCCCCTGCTGTGGAGAATACCGGAGTCGAACCGGTGACCTTCCCGCACGTGGTGCGGGACGCTCCAGCCAAGCCATTGTAAAAGGGAGGGGCCGTACAACCTGTAAATGCGGCCAACGAGGTTGTGCGTATCCCAGGACAGCGCATCTAAATGTGTCCGACAAAAAAAGGAAAGGGCTGCCTCATATTGAGACAGCCCCTGCTGTGGAGAATACCGGAGTCGAACCGGTGACCTTCCCGCACGTGGTGCGGGACGCTCCAGCCAAGCCATTGTAAAAGGGAGGGGCCGTACAACCTGTAAATGCGGCCAACGAGGTTGTGCGTATCCCAGGACAGCGCATCTAAATGTGTCCGACAAAAAAAGGAAAGGGCTGCCTCATATTGAGACAGCCCCTGCTGTGGAGAATACCGGAGTCGAACCGGTGACCTTCCCGCACGTGGTGCGGGACGCTCCAGCCAAGCCATTGTAAAAGGGAGGGGCCGTACAACCTGTAAATGCGGCCAACGAGGTTGTGCGTATCCCAGGACAGCGCATCTAAATGTGTCCGACAAAAAAAGGAAAGGGCTGCCTCATATTGAGACAGCCCCTGCTGTGGAGAATACCGGAGTCGAACCGGTGACCTCTTGCATGCCATGCAAGCGCTCTAGCCAGCTGAGCTAATTCCCCAGAATGCCAACCCGTTTTTGGAACGGGAGCGCAAGTTTAGCATGATCCGCCGGAACTGGAGCACCTTTGTCACATGCCACTCTCCGGTTCCCTTATCGAACGGCTGTGCGAAGACCTGGCGCACCATACCGGCCATGCCGTGGACATTGAACGCGAAGTGCCCCTGGGTGGTGGGAGCATCAATGACTGCTACCGGTTGGACACCGATGCCGGACGCTTTTTCGTGAAGGTGAACGCGGCCGATCAGCACCCCAGCATGTTCGAGGCGGAGGCGGACGGGCTGCGCAGGTTGGGTTCCACCGGGGCGGTCCGTGTACCCACGGTGATCGCCGTTGGAGAAGACCACGATGACAGTTACCTGCTGTTGGAACACATCGATGGCGGGCCCAAGTCCACTGCGTTCTGGGAAGCATTCGGGCGTTCGTTGGCGCAGCTGCACAAGAACACCGCGCCTTCGTTCGGACTGGAGCGGAACAACTACATCGGCACACTGAAGCAGGTGAACACGCCCTGCGCAACATGGCCGGAGTTCTTCATTGCCCACCGCTTGGAACCACAGGTGATGATGGCGCGCGACCGCAAGCGCTTGGGCGATAGCGATGTTCTGCGGTTCGAGCGCTTGTGCACGAAACTGCCCGATCTCTGTCCCGAAGAACCGCCCGCTCTGATCCATGGCGACCTGTGGAGCGGCAACTTCCTGTGCGATGCATCAGAACGGCCCGTGCTCATCGACCCGGCGGTGTACTACGGCCATCGGGAAATGGACATCGCCATGACAAGGTTGTTCGGTGGATCCGACGATGCCTTCTACGCTGCCTACAACACTGAACGGCCCTTGGAGAAAGGTTGGCAGGAGCGCCTTGATGTTTGGAACCTCTATCCCTTGCTGGTGCACGTGAACCTCTTTGGCGGATCGTACTTGGGCCAAGTGGAAACCATCCTTCACCGATTTACCTGAACGGTCATTCCAACACCAAGCGCAAGGTCTTCACGTCTTCGGGACCCTCCACAACGACGGTGTACACCCCGCGCTCGAACCCGTCCAAGTTGTCCAGTTCAGTCGTGTTGCTCCATGCACGAACGAAGCGGCCAGCGGCATCCATCATGCTGATGCGAACAACGTTGCCAGGCAAACCGGACAGCGCCGCACGATCACGCGCCGGGTTCGGATAGACCACCAGGTCATTGCCAACAACCGATCCATCCACGGCGACAACCGCGCTCCATGCGAAATGTCCATCGTGATCCACTTGCTTGAGCTTGTAATAGCTCATGCGGCTGGTGGTGTTGTCATCGGGCAGGGCATAGTTGATCACTGCCTGACTTTCACCGGCACCTTCCACCCACGCAACGTTGCTGAACTCCTCCTCCCCCTCGATCATCCGCCACATCTCGAAGCCCGCGTTGTTGTGCTCGGTGGCCGTTGACCACGTGAGCATCACCTCCCGCTCGTTCACCCGTTCGCCCGTGAACGAAAGCAGCTCAACGGGCAGCGGCGAACCGATCTCCGCCGCCGTCCAGATGGAGGTGCTCAGTGGCACACCGGAAGCGGTCAATGTGTTCGCGCCCGTGTTCAGCACCGTGGGCAGCATCGACCACGTGCCTTGCTGCCGCTCCAGTTGCAGGCCCGCCTCCACGATCATGTTCGTGCCCGTGCTCCACTCGCTGTCGCGATAGGTGAAGCCCACCGAGGCCACGGGAGCAGTGGCGTAGTCACCTGCTTCCATGATCCACCAACGGTCCAGCACGTTGGGCGCGTTCTCCGCCCCGGTCACATCGATCAGCGCCGGCATGCCCGCCGGAAGTGGGCGGTTGTTGGGCAATGCCAGGGTGATGGTCGGATAGGTGGCCATGCGCAGGTGGCCCGTTGCTCCCGTACCGGCCCCCGTGATGTTGGCGGTGAAGGGCAAGAACGCGTTCGTCGCCGCACTGCCGAAGGGAATGGTGTAGTTGCCCGTGTTTGCCCCGATGTTCCAACGCACCCACGAGTACCCCGCATTGGGATCCGTCTCGCTCACGATGAAGCCCGTGCTGCGCGTGATGGCGGTGGGGTCGGCGTTGCGCACGGTGAGCTGGTGCGTACCGAGATCCAGGTTCTGTGCGTTCACGAAGAGGCCACCGGCCGGTGCGGCATAGGCTCCGCCCACTTCCACATCCTGTAACAAGGTTTTGGTACCCGTGCCCGCGAGTTCCAGGTAGTTGAACACCGCCACGCTGCTGCCGCCGATGGTCTGTGCCCCGCCGTTCAAGCCCACTTCGCCTGCGCTGTTACCGAAGCAGTTGTTCGGTGCATTGTGCGTGAAGTCGCCGCTGAGGATGAGGATGCCGTTGTTATCCAACATGCCGGAGGCTCCTTGGTTAAGCACATCGCCGTTCACCACGATCACTGAACCGGTGGCGACGGAGAGTACCGCGCCGTTGTTGGTGAGCAGCTGGGCGTGCGCGCCGATCGGAAGCAGCAAGAGGAGGATGTACTTGATGAAGCGCATGGTGGTCCGTGTTGCGGGTACGCGTTGCGATCAGGCCTTGTAGGTCACCAGGATCTTCATCGGCTTGCCGAGGATGCTGCCGCTGCTGCCGTTGTGGTTGTACAAACGGATGTTCGTCGCACCGATCACATAGTCCGCCAGATACTCGGGGTTGATGGTGTACCCGGTGGTGATCCAATTGCCGGCCGTGTACTCGATGAGCACGCGCACATCGATGATCTTGCTCGCGGTGAGGCCGTGCGCCACATCCACGAAAGCACCTTCAGTGGCTGCGGTGGTGCCGGAGAATTCGACCTGCTTGATGGCCGGAGCGTTACTACCATGCTTGGTGAAGCCGTTCACTTCCAAAGCGCTGGTGGGTGCGGTGGTGCCGATGCCCACATTGCCGTTCGCGGCGATGCGCATGCGCTCGGCGTTGTTGGACCTGAAGAACATACCGTCGGTGGAATGGTAAGCAAGTTGCCCGGGGGTGCCGCCCGCATCATCGAAGTTGATTGCGCCCAGGAAATTCGCTCCGGCCGTGGTGTTGTTCAACGATAGCACGCTTCCGTTCGCGGTGCTCAGCGAGGTGAGGCGCACCATGGCCTCCGTTGCGGAATGCACATGCAGCTTCGCCGATGGGGCGCTTGTGCCGATGCCCACGTTGCCTAATGGGTCGATACGCATGCGCTCGGCATCGGCCGTTGTGAACGAGACGGGCGTGGAACTTGCCGTGCCGACAATAAAATTGCCAGCGTGGTTGACCGCACCAGGGTTCACCATACCGATGTGGCCCCAAGCGGTGCTGTTCAGGTTGTAATACTGCGTAACGGAATACCCCGTGTTCAAGGTGTTGCGCACACGCATGGGGATGAGGCCCACGGCATCCACCACTTCCAGTTTCACCGAAGGGGCGTTCGTTCCGATGCCCACGTTGCCGGTCGCATCGATGCGCATGCGCTCGAGGTTGCCGCCCGTGCGCAGGACCATGCCGGTGGTGCTATGGTACAGTACACCGCCATGCGCGGCATTGGCGGCTGAGCCGAAGAGCACACCGGTCTCTCCGGTGGCCGAGATCACATTCGTGTAAACGTTGCCGCTATGCTCCAGGGTGATGCCGCTGTTCGCATTCGGCGCATATCCGGCGGCACCCCTGCTCACATGCAACCTGCTCGCGGGTGTGGTTGTGCCAACACCTACGTTGCCGTTCACATCGATGCGCATACGCTCGATACTGAAGGTTCGGAAGGTCATGCCATCGGTCTTATGGTATCCGAGTTGGCCATTGGCCACGTTGCCCTCCAGGAAGTTGATCGCACCCAGGTTGTTGTTCCCGGCCGTTGAGTTGCTCAGCTCCAAGACCGAACCGTTCACCGCGTTCGCAGAGCTGATGCGCTGCACGCCCTGGGTTGCCGAGGCCACTTCCAACAAACGTGCAGGCGCGGTCGTGCCGATGCCCACGTTGCCGGCAGCATCGATGCGCATGCGCTCAAAGTTGTTCGTTAGCAGAGCGAACGGGTTGGCCGTACCTGTGCCTGCTATGCCGAGGCCCGTTGGGTTCTGCATGCCGAAGATGGCGTGCGCGGAAGCCGAATGGTTGAAAGTGTACATGGTGCTCGAGCCAGTAGCATCCAAATTGCGCAAGGCCGCCATCAGGCCGTTCGGCATGGAGCCAAGCACGTCCAGCTTGAAGTTGGGCGCGTTGTAGCCGATGCCCACGTTGCCGTTCACCGCCACCGTCAGATGCTCCTGGTTGTTCGTGCGCAGGGCCAAGGGCTGCGCATCGGTAGTACCCAGGAAGCTGGTGGTCGGGTTCGTGCCTGCATTGCCGGTGAGGCCCCAGCCCGAACCACTGCTCTGGAGCATCACCCAAGCGGCACCATCGTAGTAGTAGAACCCCTGGGTGCCATCGGTCTGGTATACCAGCATGCCCTTGCCCGTGGCGTCCGGCGCGGGGAACATGGCCGTTCGCTGGGCAGCTGAGAGGCGCGGGGTGAGCAGGCCCTTGTCCGAGCTGGTGAGGTCGAGCAGCGACTTGGCGTGCGGCGTGGGGTTGTTGATGCCAACGTTGCCTTGTCCGAAGGCAGTGCCGCTGCTCAATAGCACGAACAAGCCCGCAAGGGCGATGCAAACGAAGAGTTCGAAGAGATCCTTGCGGGAGAAACCGAGGAAGCGGCGGCGGGCATTGGTTTTCATGGCCTTGTCGTGTTTGACGGGCCAAAAGTCCCCTGCGCCTGAGGGGTGCGAAAGTCACAGTCAGTGAGTGGCGATCCGTGGCTGTGAACGGTAGAGGGTGGGTGGGGAAGGCCTCGCACAAGCCGGCCCCGATCGGCTCTACCGGCTCCCGATCCGCGCCAGCAGCTCGTCCTTGCGCAAGCGTGCCACGTCCAGGGTCTTGCCGTCGCTCATCACCACTTGCCCTCCGCTGCCCTTGATATACTTCGCCAGATGCTTCAGGTTGATGGTGTGGCTGCGGTGGATGCGGATGAAATCTGGGCCGTCGAGCGTCTCTTCGATCTCCTTCAGGCTGCGCGTGATGGCGATCTGCTGGTTGCCGACCATGTGCAGCACGGTGTAGTAGTTCACGGCTTCGCACCACACGATCTCTTCCACTTTCACCAATTGGAATCCGTTGAGCGTGGGCACGCTCATGCGGTCCGGAGTGATGCCGCTCTTCACGTCCTCCAGCATACGGTCCATGCGCTCCAGGTTGCCGCTGAGCCCGCGCTTGGTCTGCACACGGTCCACGGCCTCCCGCAATTGATCGATGTCGATCGGCTTGAGCAGGTAGTCGACCGCCGCGAACTTGATGGCCTTGATGGCATAGTGGTCGTGCGCCGTGGTGAAGATCACTTCGATGCCGTTGAGGTCCGACTTGCGCAGCACATCGAAGCCGGTGAGCTTGGGCATTTCCACATCGAGGAAGAGCAGGTCGGGGCGGTGCTGTGCGATGGCGGTCACGGCCTGTGCGCCATCCTCGCATTGCGCGAGCACTTCAATGCGGTCGGCGAAGTATTGCTGCACCAGCATGAGCAGCTTGTCACGAGCGGGTTTCTCGTCGTCGATGATGAGTGCGCGGATCATGGGTGGGGAGATTGATGTGCCTCACGCGGAGGCGCGGGGGACGCGGGGAAGTACACCGCACACGGAGGCACGGAGCCACGGAGAAGAGAACATTGGCAAGCGCATTCATCCGTGTCCCCGTGCCTCCGTTCGAGCTTCTTCTTCATGCCTATTCCGAGTGAGCAAGTATCGGGATCATGATCACCACACGTGTCCCTTGCGCAATTCCATCAGCATCCATCAGGTCGGTGATGGTCACACGCGAGGCGCCCTGCTCCAGTTCGCCGTAGATGCGCAGGCGATCGGCGCTCACCCGCATGCCCATGCTGCGGTGCACGCCGCTGCGCTGCTGGTTGATGGCGCGTGAGGCCGCACGACCGATTCCATTGTCTTCAACCGTGCACTCCAGCTGGTCATCGTGCAGTTTGAAATCGACAGCGATGTGGCCGGATGATTCCTTGTGCCGCAAGCCGTGCCAGATCGCGTTCTCGATGTAAGGCTGAACGAGCATCGTGGGCAGTTCAACCGGCTCGCCTTCGAGTTCATCATCAATGGTAACCGCGAAGGTGAAGGGGTACTTGAAGCGAAGTGCCTCCAACTCCAGGTAATACCGCAGCATTTCCACTTCGCGCTCCAAGGGCACGCGCGTGCTGTCGCTGTGCTGCAGGATCAAGCGGATCAGCTTGGCAAAACGACCGAGGTAGTGCGAGGCCTGTTCGCGGTCGTTGGCGATGATGAAGCTGTCGATGCTATTGAGGCAATTGAACACGAAGTGGGGGTCCATCTGCGCGCGCAGGGCCTGCAGCTTCAATTCGTTCACATGGCGCTCCTGTTCCTCTTGCGCGCGTTCACGTTTGCGCACCCAGTTGAGGCGTGCGCGGAAGACGAGCACGATGCCGGTTGCGAGCAGCACTGCGAAGAGGATCCGTGCCCAAAGCGTTTGCCACCACGGCGGCGGGATCTTCACCAGCAACTTGGCCGCCGGCCCCCACGAGCCTTCCTTGCTCTTGAGGCGGAACTCGAACGCATGTTCGCCGGGCTGAAGGCCGCGCAGGGTCACCCGGCCCTCGTTGTATGCGCTCCATTCCTCCCCTGGAGCGCGCATGGCGTAGGCCACGATGCTGCCCGGTGGGAGCATGGCGCCAAAGCGGACTTCAAGTTGGGTGTGGTCATGAGGCACTTTGATCCCCCCTTCCGCACCCACGGCCACCGCCGTTCCATCCACCAGGATCCGTGTAAGCAATGGAGCCGGTGGCACACGTTCGCTCACCACTGCATCGGCATCGAACACGGCTAACTCGCGCCCGATGTTCATGGCGAACAGGCCTGTGCTGGAAATGGCCAAGGTCCATTTGGCGGCATCACCGCCGGTGCTGCTGTTCGGATCCACCACCATGGCATGCTCGGTCACGGGATTGAAGGAGAAAATGCGTTCGTCGGAATCGGTCCAGATGCGCCCTCGACCATCCACCACCACCGAGTAAAGTCCCAGCTCCGTGATACCATGCCGATGATCGTAGTGCGTGTAGATGCCGGTCGGGATATCGTACCGGATCAAGCCGGCCCCATCGGAGGCGAGCCAAAGCACGCTGTCGGAGGAAGCAGTCATGCCGACCACTCGCCCCACACGCAACCGCCGCTCCGTCACGTCGGCCTTCAGGTCCACCCACTCACTCGTTCCCGCATCATGGTAAGCGAGTCCATGCAAGTTGCCGCACACCCATGTCCGTCCATCCTTCATGCTTACGGCGCCATACACGTTGTCGTAGCGCAACGCGCCTTCACGAGTGCTATCCGGCACGTGGGACGTGCAGCGGCCGGTCCGAGGATCCACGTTCACCATCCGCATGGGCCAAAGACCCATCCAGATGGACCCGTCCGCACCGCTCGCCAGCCATCGACGGTCAGGAAGCGGTGGTGCCCCGGTCTCGTCAACCACATGGATCTTCCTCCACTTCATCTTCTTCACATCGAGTTCCAG
Source organism: Flavobacteriales bacterium (assembly GCA_016699575.1). NCBI lineage: Bacteria > Pseudomonadati > Bacteroidota > Flavobacteriia > Flavobacteriales > Flavobacteriales bacterium. The sequence continues at coordinate 1,739,852 of CP064979.1, forward strand.
TAGATCGCTCGCACAGGCCACGAGCAATTTGCCATCATGGGGCAACACGTCCCAAACGAAGGAGTCCTTCAGCCCGAGATCACCAAGCGGCACGCTTCTGACCTCATCCCCATGCAGGTCAACGTGCACCAGGCCGAATTCCCCCATGGCACACCACAGCGCACTATCGCCCGCGAATTCCATGGCCCAGATACGCGGGGCGCTGGGTGACAGCTTGCGATCCACGAGGTCGAACATGCGCGGCTGGGGCTGTGCTGGGTCGTGGATGGCGATACCCATGTAATTGGCTATCCAGATCTCCCCGTTCGCGCTCTCGTACAGGTCGTTCACCGATCCGCGCGGCAATCCACCGGTAGGCGCGTTGGTGGGGAAGATCACTGCCGAACTGTCGTTGGGGTCGAACATGAACGCTCCCGACCTGGATGCGGCCCCCCAAATACGACCACGACCGTCGCGGACCAAGGTCCATGTGCGGGATACCTTCACATCGGGCCGACCGGGAACATGGTCCCATGTGCGGATCCGCTTGGAGTGCCCATCCCAATTCCAAAGTTGACCCGTGGTGCGGTCGCTGCACCACAAGCCGCCACGGCCATCAGGGCAGAGGCTCACTGCGTTGGTGCCGAGCAACGGGGAGAAGGAAGGGTCGCGAGCTTGCTCGAGCAGCCTCCTCGCGCGCTTGTCGTAGAACACAAGCCCACGATCGTGCGTGCTTATCCACACACCGTTGCGAGCGCTGTCTTCCTGGAAGTCTTTCCAGTACGTGCGTACATGCGACCCATCGGCATGGCGCAGTCCTTTGAAAGCGCGCGTTCGATCATCGATGAAGAACGTGCCCTTGTGCGTGCCGAACAACACCTCGCCTGGAGCGGTTGCTGCCACTGCATGCGACCAAAGTGTTTCGACCCCTTGCTTCAGCGAATCAGGGTACGGGAGCAGTTCAGCCCTGCGGGTCACCGGATCAACACGCACCGGGCCTTGCTCGGCCGCCACCCAGATGATGCCTTCGGAGTCCTGCGTCAAGGCACGCACACTTATCGGCGCACCATCATCGGCCAGGTCCACCGGAGTGAAGGCAGAGCCGTCGTACACAGCCAGCCCTTGCTGCATGCCCACCCATAGTATGCCGCTCTTGTCCACCATGAAACACTCCACGATGGCGTGCGGCAGCCCGTCGTTCACCCCGATGAGGTCGAAGGTGATGCGGGGTGGCGTGCGCTGCGCCGTTGCCGACCAAGCCAGCAAAAGCGAGAGTGCCGCGGCAGAGCGCATGGCCGAAAGATGGGAAGGTACGTGGATACGGGCGGTACGTGCGAGGGCCGCCCATCGCTGAGCGGCCCCCGTTCGCGACGCGCGCCTAATGCACCACCATCGGACTGCGCATCGTCGTTGACCGTTGACGAGCGCTCACCTGATACGTACCGGAGGTCAGCGCGCCCACGTCGATATCCGCTTGTGGACCGGTGACCCGCGTTCGCAGCACCAGTTTGCCCGTTGCATCGTGCACGTACACTTCGATCGGTCCGGGGCTGAAGCCCTGGAGGTCGAGGCGCACTGGCCCATCGGTGGGGTTCGGCCAAACGCTCAGTGCCGGAGGGGTGAACGGTGTTGTGCTTTCCACCAGCGTGGTGATCTCCGTTGCATAGATGTTGCCCGCGCGTGGTTCGCCGTTCAGCGAAACGTAGAAGTCCCCGTTGTTCGCGGCCGTCCAGTCGTCGTTCACCAGTTCCACGTTCCCCGTACCACTGAAGGTGACGGTGAAGAGGGCGTACTCCTCGCCGGGGATCCATGCCGCGCCCAGCTCGGTAAAAGGCGTGAACCCGAAGCCGGAAAATGTGCGGTACATGTACGAAGCCTCGTTCGCGACAGGTGCAGCTGGTGCGATGCCGATGCGATCGCTGGCGGGCGTATCGAACTGCGTGATCCCGATGCCATCGGCGGCGTTCCAACGCAAGGTGAACACCAGCGAGCTGAAGACACCATCAAAGGAGTCGTCCGGACGTATGCGCACCTCGTAGGTGGTGCCGCTGGTGTGCGCGAGCGTTATGTCGAGGACCGGCTGGGCGAAAGTGGCCGTGGAGGCAACCGCGATGGCCGCGGTTGTGATGATCGTTCTCATGGCAATTGCGCTGTGCGCACGTTGTTGGGTGTTGAGCCGCCTATGTTCACCAGGATCGGATCGCGGTCATTACTGCTGCCGGTGTATTTCACCGTGCCATCCATGTTCACATCCTCGGTGCGGTACTGGTTGTTGAGCACGTTGTTCGGCGTGGAGCCACCAATGGCCACCAGAATGGGGTCGCGATCGTTGCTGCTGCCGGTGTATTTCAATTGCCCATCGTGGCCCACGTCGCCGGCCCACAGTGCGTTTACCGAACCGATGGTTTTCTGCGCCGCGGTGCCGAAGGTGGCCGTTGCCGTGTTGCTGAAGTCGATGCTCGTTGTCGTTCCGGAGAGGCTGATCGCCGCAGCGCTCATCACCCCCAAGTGGTTGCGGTGGCGCACCACCACGTAGTAGTTGCCGGGAGGTGCATTCATCTCCACGAAGTCGTTGCCCGTTGCGGCATCCACGATATCGCCCGTGCGCAACAGCAACGCATGCCTGGCGGCCACGAGCGTTGTGGGCGTGGTCGCATCGCGCAGCTCCACCCGCACCCAATCCACCACCGCATCGGTGCCACTGATCGCCAGCAGGCCTGCCGTCGTGGTCTCACCACCGCTGTTGCCCGCGTTCACGAAGCCCAGCGCGGTGTAGGGCTCGGTGAGCGGGACCAGTCCCGCGCTGCGCAGCCCATCGTTCATGAGCTGTGTGCCCGTGTTCCAAGGTCCTTCGAGCACGGCGAAACCCTGCACTTTCACCTTCACATTGCTGCCTGCACCCGTCGCGTAGCCATCGCCGATGCCGCTGCTGAAGATCGCGCTGAGCGCGACCTGGGTGTTGTATGCACCCCCCGCGTAGCCGTCCGCGGCACCGCTGTTGTAGATCGCACTTAGCGCGACCTGCGTGTTGTAAGCACCACCCGCGTAGCCGTCCGCCACCCCGCTCTTGTAGATGCCGCTGAGTGTAACGGGTGTATTGAACGAGCCTGCCGAGTAGCCATCGGCGACGCCGCTGGTGAAAACTCCGGTGGCGTTCGTATGACCGATATAGGTCGCGCTCGCATACCCGTCGCCCGCCCCGCTCACGAAGATGTTCTGGCCCTGAGATCCCAGGCTGAGCCCGGCGATGAACAGGAAACAAATGGAGCGCATGGGGATCATCGTTCGTTCGCGCGCGATCATGGCAGGCGGCATAGACGGATGGTCGTGCTTACGGAATGGGTGGCAGGGATGGCGAGGGAAGCGCGCCTATCCGACACCCGGCCTTCCGGACTCGTTCCAGCCCAAGATCCACCGCGGAGGCGGGTAGCCCCTACGGTGGCCGCGATCGTATTCCAATTGGCCACGTCCGTGGCGCCAGCTGCGGACAATGCGCCATCTCCGTTGATAGCACCGCTGAACGCACGGGCTGACGGTGATGTAACACCTACGCACCACTCCCTCAAGTTCCCTGACAACTCGTTCACTCCGTAATAGGAGGCACCCGCCTGCGTCCGTGTTGGATTAGCAACCCCCGACGCGACGGCGGCAACGCGCCATGGACGCAAATAGTTGCCAGCAGCACCAGCTATATTGGCGATGGGCAAGCTCCCTGCGGCGGATTCGGTCGGTGTACCCGCACCGTTCAGGCTTACCTGGTTCGTGGTGTACTCGGCTGTACCCCACGCGTACTCGTCGGCCAAGGCCGGCATAGGACCCCGGCAGGCTTTTTCATACTCCAGCTCGGTCATCGGTCGCAACGCCGCCCAGTCCGCATAGGCAAGTTGGTTGTTCGCGTTCGTGGCGCACGCCCGGTCCGGTGCGGTCGTCACATACAAGTTCGGCGAGATCCCGTTATCGTCGATCGTGTGGCCGCTGACACCCGTGGCGTCGGGGAACCCCGCCGCCGCCTGCGCCGGTGTCAATAGGTTCAGGAACTCCACGTATTGCGCTTCGCTCATTTCGTACTTCATCATGTAGAAGGCATTGTAGCCTTTCGGATAGGTTGTGGGCAGCGTCTGTGTGGTGGTGTAGGTGAAATCGTCCAATGCGCTTGGTGCCAGATTGCTGAGCCCGGTGTTGTTCCTGGCGTTGAGGCTGGTGGCAGCGGCCCCGCCCAAGGTGATCGCGGCTTCGGAAGAGACCAGGTACGGGCTACCGGTCTGCCCTTGCTCGAACTGGCCGCGGACGTTCGTGGCCGTTCCATCACCGAGCATGTAAGCACCTGAAGGAATGTTCACCATTTCGATCGCCAATACGCGGACATCGATCGGGTCTGTATCCTGCACGCCTGTGCCGGCATAGTTCCACCGCATCTGCACACCCGTGAAATTCGACGTGCCGGTACCGAACGTGCTGCGCCGGATGAACCCTCCCTTGTTATCGGCTGATTGGATGAGCACGGACCCCGCAGGCGCTATAGAACCAGAGGGAGACAACGTGGCGTGCCGCCAATCGGAGTTCATTCCGAAGCGGTACTTGATGAACACCCAGGCGGCATCGCCGTTGGCGGGCGCTGTGTTCACATACCAGCTGTTGTCCCAGCTGATGTCGAACTGCACCTGCCATGTGTCGGCAACGGCGTTCTGACCGGTCAAGGTCACGTTACTGACCTGGATGTTGTTGGCGGAAAGGACGAAGGGCAAAGCCAGGGTAGGCAGGGCCGCCAGCAAGCGGCTGCCCCGGTTCGTGCGCTTGGCACGGGTGGTTGAAGTGGAGTGGTGCATGTGTTGTGTTTTTGGTGGGGCAAACATTCCCCGCCGCAACACGCACCGAAAGCAGCAACCTGTGAACGGGCGATCCCGGCTGTGAACAGCATGGTGCGCCCGGTGGATCAAAGCCAACGTTGCGCGACCGCCGGAACCTACTCCAGGATCAACCTGCTGGAGCGCTCGGCGCCATCGGGCCACAGGATCCGCACCAGGTATGTCCCGCGCGCAATGCCCTGGACATCGCAGTGATCCACTGCTCCCCATGCGCGCACAACTTGTCCGCTCACATTCACCAGTTGCACCCCGCTATGGTCCAACGCCCCGATCCGGATGTCGAAGGCCTGGCTGGCAGGGTTCGGAAAAAGCACAAGGGCGTTCCCGTTCACTGCACCTTTCACCGCGATCACTGGGCTCCAACTGTAGTGCCCGTCCAGATCCACTTGCTTGAGCTTGTAGTAGCTCACGCGGCTGGTGGTGTTGTCATCGGACAGGGCATAGTTGATCACCGCATGGCTTTCACCGGCGCCTTCCACCCACGCAACCCTGCTGAATTCCTCTTCGCCCTCGATCAAGCGCCATACCTCGAAGCCCGCGTTGTTGTGCTCCGTGGCGGTGGTCCAATGCAGCATCACCTCGCGGTCGCTGGTACGCTCGCCGGTGAAGGCGATCAGTTCCACGGGCAGAGGCAAGCCCGTGGTGGTGATGTACAATTCACCATCGTTCGCCAGCACGGCCGTGTAGCCATGCGTGCCACCATTGCCTTGGATGCGTGGCTCCAATGCAGGTGAGGCGGGAAAGATGGGTGTCCAGATGTTGCCTGCCGGGTTGTTCGGCAAGTTGCAATCTTCCATGAGCCCCACGTAGTGCGCCACACCGGCATCGGCGTACACGTTCACCACCGGATCCGCTGCTGCATACGCAGCGAACTCGTTCGCACTGTGGAAGAGCCTCACGATGGCACCGCTGGTGATCGGGTTCTGTGTGGTCAGGTGCCAATTCCGGTCCATGTACCGCTGGCCGATCACGCTTTGGCGTACCGCTCCGTTGTGCACGTACACGTTCATGCTCACCAGGCCCAGTGGCTGGCCGTTGTCGTTGAAGCGGGCCACCACTTTGCGGTCCTTGTAGATCCACTGGTCCTGGCCGGTGCCGCTGCTGATGATCGGATCGGCGGGGCCGCAGGTGTTGAAGGCCTCGTTCCAGAGTTCCGGTTGGAACTCGAACGCACCAATGTCCGGTGTGGTAACGTGGCGCGTTACACCGTTCTTGTCCACTGTGATGCCGGCAAAGGGCAACGCGGCCTGGTCCACTTCCATGGAATAGCTGCGGAGGTCGGCGGTGGACGAATAGAACAGCGGATCGCGGAATTTGGAATTGGCATTGGTGCCTGTGCCCGCAGCAAGAGCGGTCACGGTGGTGTAGGGCACGCCGTTCCACTGCACGGTATTGCCGACCGTACCCGTGCGCCAGAATACGTTGCGATCCGAGGCGATGCCAGTGAGCGAGACCGTCGCCGCGCTGTAACTGGTACTGCTGAAGATGTTGTTGCGGATGTGCGTGTCGGTGGAGCTGCCGCCGGTGATCGCCAGCATGGCTGTGCCGGAGGCCGCGTTCGTTCGCACGCTGTTGTACACCACATCCACCCGGCTCGAAGGTCCGTTGATGCGGATGCCTTGACCTACAGTGGAGATGATCTCGTTGTTGGCTACGACGATGCGGGCCGGTGCCACGGGTTGGCAACCGAAGACGAAGACGCCAGAAGAGGTCAAGGCCGTTCCACCGGTGATGCGATTCCGCGATATGTCCACGGCACCTGTACATTGATACACCAGCACCGCATCCGTTGCCGTTGCCGTGAGCTGGTTGCCACGGATGGTGATCGGTCCGGAGATCTGGTTCAGCGATATGCCCGATGTACCGCCGGTGCGCGTGCAGCCTACGATGGTAATGGTATCCTGCGGAGCAAGTGGCTGGGAATAGACCGCATAGCCTCCCCCTACGAGCGCACAGTTCTCCAGCACGAAGCTGGTCGGCATCGCACCGAGCACGCTACCCACGAGATCGGCGCTCAACAGGGTCGTACCGCTGCTGGAGATCACACAATGCGACAGGCGCATGTCCACGATCGCATCGCACGCAGGGTTGAGGTGAACGACCCGCGCGTTGGGTTGGATGCCATATCGGCTCAAGGTCATGTGCTCGAATCGGACATGATCCGCGCCGGTGTTCGCAAGCACGTGGTTGTTCGCCGCACCAGCAAACGAGGTGTACTGCAGGATCACCGTGGTACTGTCGAGCGCCTGTCCGCGGAAGGTCACGGTGTTCGTGCTACTGGATCCCTTGATGGCCGTGAGTTGGACCTGCTCAGTGTAGATACCGCTCTCCACCTCGAAGACCACCGGACCACTGATCCCGCAGCCCAGAAGCTGCCTTACCGCCGTAGTGAAGTTCAGGAAGTCGGCCCCTACCGATGGTCCGATCACATAGGTCCCGATCATCGGCGTGCACACTTCATTGATCTCATCCGCGCCGATGTCGGGCAGGGTGGCCAAGGGCAGCGCCCGCAGTTCGCCGTCGTAGTCGTAGTCCACGCCGGAGATGAAGATGCTTTGGCCCGCGCATGGCGATCCGGATTGAAGATGCAGGTCGTTGGAGTTGTTCACGAAGAGCGGGTCCGCCTGGATGCTGTTGAGCTGCTGGCCCGTGAGGCAGCGCAGCGCTGACAGGTCGACCACATCAGCACCCCAAAACACGAATGGCGTGTTACCGCCATAAAGCACATTGTGATCAGCAGCTGCGAAAGCGATCGTGCCTGTACGGTATATGGCATACGCGGTAGCGCTCCGGAACGCGTTGCCCACCATGTGGCTGTTGCTGCCCGTGCCTGATAGTTCCAACGCATTGCCAGTAGACGTGCTAACGGAATTGTGATAGACTCCCAGACCATTGTTGTCACCACTCAGCAGTATACCCCTCGTATTACTCGTGCATTGCACCATGTTGTTGGCCACTTGGGTCCACGAGGGCGCGCCGCCAGTGCATGTCATGTCGATGCCGATCCCGTTGGATGAGTTCGCCGTTATGCGATTGCCGGTGATGCGCAACCAATTGCTGTTGTGACGCACTTCCACGGCCGTCCGGCTCGAGTTGTTCGGTCCTTGGATGACATTTCCATCGATCACGAGTTCCGGATCTCCCGTGCCCGGATTGATGCACGCGATGCTCCGATCGTACTGCCCGGTGAATACGCAGCCCTGAATGGTGATGCTCGCATCGGTATCCATGTACCAGCGCACACCGGTATGCCCGCCCTGCATTCTACAGTACAGTACACTTACACTGGACTCATCGTTCTGTGCGATCCCCAACACCAAGGCAGAAAGGTTATTGGTGGTGGCGTTGCTGATCAGTCGGCAATTACGGATCGTGGTGTATTGCGAACGCGTGGTCGCGTTGGCGATGGTACTTTCCCAATCCACCACCGCGCCTTGCAACGTTGAGATGCCATTTCGCTGGATGGTCATGTGCTCGAAGGTGACGCGGTCCGCACCGCTCATGCGCACAGTGGGCAACGCTGAACCGGTGGGCCAGGTGAGGGTGACCAGCGAGCTGTCCAAGCTCTGTCCGCGGAAGGTGATGGTGTTCACGTTGCTGTTGCCCGGAATGTTCGGCAGCACGATCTGCTCCGTGTAGGTGCCATCCTCCACCAAGAAGGTGACCGGCCCTGTAATGCCGCATATCTGCATCTTGCCGACCGCTGACGCGAATGCGCTGAAATCCGCTCCGACCGAAGGGCCGATGACGTATGTTCCACTCAGGGAGGAGCAGTATTCCGCTGTCTCATCCGCACCCACATCGGGCGCGGTCAATGCAGGTTGTGGCCGCGCTTGCTGATCGAAGTCGAGGACTTGCCCCGCCACCGCCATACCCGCTCCGGCACATAGCGAAGCTGTTTGCAGGTGCAGGTCGCTGATGTTGTTCACGAAGAGCGGATCCATGAAATGACTGTTCGCATCGAAACCCGTTGCGGCGTTAAGCGAGTTCCGGTCGTTGTGACTGCCTGACCAGGAAACCGCCGTAGGCCCTGACGCACTCCAATAGAAATTGTGATCCGATGCCGTAATGCTCGTCGCATCCTGCACGCTCAAGCCGCTGTTAGCATTGCCACGCAGGATATTGTTCCTTAAGGTGATGTTCGAAGAAGTGGCGGATACGTGCAACATTCCTGAGACACTATTGTGGAGCAGGTCCACATACTGACTGGACGAAAGTGTTACTCCTTCGGACCTGTTCGGGAATACGAACATGTTGCCAGCGACCAACACCGGTGTGCCCGCGATACCTTGTAAGTTCAGGAGTACGCCAGCGGTCCCTGCGGTCGTATTGATGAAGAGGTTGTGTTGAATGACGATCGCTCCTTGCCCATTGATGAAAATATGGATCCCTGTTGTCGTAGTGGACACCCGGTTGCGTAAGAGGCTCAAGCCGCCATTGATGGAGACCAAATGGATCTGGGGAGAGGTGATCACACAATCATGGAATTGAAGCTCATCCATTTGGGTCGCTCCACCATACCAATACACACCGTAGTTCCCTCCACTGAAGCTGGTGGCAATGAACCGGATCCCCGTCTGGTTGAAAGTATCAAAGCAGTACACCACGTTCCGTACATTGTTCACGAAGGTGGGTGCAGTCACCCCGATCAACCGGCAATGCCTGAAGTTGATGTCCGTGGCAGTACTTGCATACACGAGTACATGACCATAAAGACTGGATCCGGTTCGCTGCACGGTGAGATGCTCGAACGAGATGTGTCGCGCACCAGCGAAGTGTACCACGTGGTTCGGACCGCTGAAACCACCTACCGTAGTGGTGCTGTTAGACCTGAGCACGACCAAGGAGCTATCGAGGCTTTGACCACGGAAGGTGATGGTGTTGGTGGCACTGCTCCCTGTGATGTTCACTAGCGTTATCCGCTCCGTGTAGAAGCCATCGGCCACTTCGAACACCACCGGGCCACTGACCCCCGACGTGTTGAGCGCGGTGACCGCAGCACTGAAGCTGAGGTAATCCCCACCACCGCCTGCATCGATGGAGTAGGTGCCGTTGAGCTGGGCGCTGAGGCTGCTGGTGAGCAGGAGCAGCGGAAAGAGGAGCAGGCGGGCGAGCGGGGACATGGCGGGTGGACCTTGAGCCTGCAAATTCCCGCACACAGCCCCGCCTGTCCAGCGGAAATGGGTGAACGAACGGTATCCATGGGTGAACGCCCCGGAACCTGCAGAGGCGCCGGGGCGTTCGGTGGTCGGGAGGGACCGTTCGATCAGTGCACGACCACGACGCGGGTGGTGGCGCCGGGCCATTGCGGGAACCGTGCGATGTACGTGCCCGGGGTGAGACCATCCAAGCGGATGGCTTGGCCAGGAACGCTCATGCCGCTCAGCACCACGCGTCCGTCCGTGCCATGCAGCACGAAAGGCTGGACTTCATCATCCGGCAACTCGAACGCCACCTGGTCCTGGGCCGGGTTCGGATAAGCACCGATCTCGACGGTAGCCGCGGGAAGCACCGGCGGAGCGACCACCAACGACTTCAAACCGAGGTTACCGTATTCGTCGGCTCCGATATCGTGTTGCCCCAGCCCCGGACGTGGATCCTGGTCATAGTCATTGGTGATGTCCGCGTCAAAGAAGGCCGTGTTGATGTTCGGAGAGGTGTCCTTGATGTGCAAGTTGGTCTTGCTGACATAATGTGGCACAGCACCGATCGAATGGTCTTCCATGGTGGTATTCGTCCGGATAAGCGCCTTGGTCTGATAGATCCCGTACCAGTTGCCCACACCGGAGAAACTCACGTTGTTGTAGTCGCTCGTAGGCCAGGGGGCCGCGGTATTGGCCGCATAGTTCAATCCGACACATCCGTTGCCTACCATGCGAATGGAATTGGATGTGACCACGGTTTCTTGGGCGAGAGGATAGTCCGTAAGAATGCCGCTCGCACTATCTCCTTCCACATAGAGGCTGTTGTGACGGATGTACAATCCGCTTTCAGCCGGTGTTGTCAGAACCACGGCAGGAGTTGTGTAGAGGTGCACATAAATCCCCGTTGTCGCATATCCCGCGGTGCTGTACTTGATGTTGCTGACCATGTTGTTCTCGATCCGTCTTGTTATTCCTTCGTCCGAGTATCCACCGATCCATATGCCGGCCCCGGCCTCGTACATGACGATCCTGTTCCGGAGGATGTTGGTGTTCTCCACGAGCGCGAGGGTGATCCCGCGGTTCAACTGTTCGCTCAACGTGGTCTTGGCGAGCAGGACTCCATTGTCAATCACATCGCATTGTCCGATGGACGATAAGTACATGCCGGATACCCAGCCGGAGAAGTTGTTGCCGTCAACAGTGACCCGTTCCACTCCATAGACGTGAAGTCCCGTGGACCCTTGTGTGCTGTCCGCACCTTCATTCACAATGACATTATCCAGCAGCAAGCTTCTTTCCCCATAAACGCTAACACCACTCGTAGTAGCGGCGTTGTTGGTGATCGTGCAAGAGCTGATCACCACATCGTCCGCGTCAACCCACACGCAGCTCGTGGCCATGGGGCTCGATGGATCCGGATCAACGATGATCGACATCTCGTGGAGAGAAACGAACGGTACGCGGATATGGACGACGCCTCGGAAGAGCACTGGTTCACCAGTAATGTGCACATCGTATGCGCCTGGGTTCAACGGCCGGATCAGGATTGGCGCACTCGCACCTGCACCGGGTATTGGGTCCAAAGCGAGACCTCCCGTGTAGACCCCAGGAGCCACTACCAGGTCCACGGGGCCGGATACGCCCACCTGAACAAGGTCGTCGACCGCCTCTTGGATCGTTGCATACGGATCGCCCAAGCCGCCGATGTGGAAGATGCCGCTTACTTGAGCGTGAAGGTTGGACGCGGCCAAGGCGAGGGATGCGACCGCGATCGACGTGGAGAGGAATTTCATCATGGTGGAGATGGTTGCCGCGAACTTGACCCATCGCACCCGCTCCGCATCGGCCGATCGGGTGAACGAACGATCCGGATGGGTGAACCCGTCCAGGCCTATTCCGTGTGATGCAATTGCACGCGACCTATCGCATAGGAATGCCCCTATCACCATTGCTCGTGTGCTCCGCTTTCAGATCGCCTGAAATGAGCACGTGGGGATCAAGCCGAAGCTCATTCCCCTCATCGCGGTCTACCCATATGGTGAAGCCGGTCAGTGTACAACGATCACCGGCACGGTCCGGATGGCTGAACTGGACCCGAGGCGCATCACATAGATCCCGCTCGGCAAAGAGGCCATGTCAAAGGACCACCCGTCGGCGGATCGCCGCGCGGACATGTTTACGGTCCGGCCGTGCGTATCGAAGAGTTCCACCTTGGTCGCCGCATCCCGTGCATCATCCCATCGCACGTTCAGCACATCATCAGCGGGCTGTGGCCAGATCACGAAGGGAGTGTGCACCATGGTCGCGTTCGCCACGGAAGTCGTGAAGTCAACCTGCATGCTGAACAGCACTGCGCCCCCGAATTTGCTGTCGAAGGGCTGGAAGGCCAGCCCATGGTTGTTGATGTAGCCCGCCACGATCAGGTCGCCGAAGGCATCAACGCCCCACGCCGCGGCGGTGTCGTTGGGGACGATATGACCGCCCTTGAGAACAGGATCATCGCTGTTGGTGACATCGTACACGAGCACCTCACTGTCGCCCGCGCTCATCAGCAGCAAGCTGTCGTTGCGTGCCAGCACCAGTTCGTTCGCATGGCCATCGCTGCCGAACCAGCTGAAGCCGAAGCACGACCACGGGTTCAGCCACTCGACCTGTTGCGGCGCGACCGGATCGGCGATGTCCAGCACCTCCAGCCCGCAGTAGTCGATGGCCACGAAGAGCCGGTCGTCCTTCACGGCGATGTTGTTGTATGCCGGATTGGTGAGCAGCGGATGCTGCGGATTGAGGTATTGCGCGACCTGGTACGGCGCGGAAGGATCGGCGATGGAGAGCACGCGCAGGCCGCCGGCATCGAAGGCGAGGTAGAGCAGCGTATCCACGATGGCCATGCCGCGCGCGTTGGGCGCGTACGATGCGATGCCCGGCCAGGATGGATCCGGCAGGTAGGTGGAATGGAACTGCACATCCTGTGGATCGCTCACATCCACGACCAGCAAACCGTCCGACATGGCACCCACGTATGCGAACCCGTCCTTCACCTTCACGATGGCTCCGCCATGCGCGAAAGCCGGATGTGCGTAGTGATCCAGCACCATCGGGTCGGTCGCGTCGGTAACATCGAGCACGGCGATCCCTGGTTCGCTGTTCTCCAGCGCGCCCAAGGCCAGGTACAACAACGTGCCGTCCTGCTCGAGGTTCGTTACGCTCAGATCCCCGAAAAACGAAGTGGGCATGCGCTTGATCACGACCGGCGCTGTTGGCACTGTGATGTCCCAGACGAAGAGGCCGGAATCGCTGCACGCCAAGTAGACGTAAGGCCGACCGAGCCGATCGATGCGGCTGCTCAGCACCGGTGCGCTGAAGCTGTCGGCGAATTGCACGTACGGATGCTGATACCGGCCCAGTTCGGTAACCAGCACGGTGTCGATGGATTGGCCGTTCACTTGTGCAACGAAGGCCCCAACCATGCCCAAAAGGGGAATGCGGATCGTATTTGCCATGCCGAAAAATACTCAGCCGGTGCGTCTGTAGCTGCGCACGACCAGTCGCACCGAAGTGCCGTTCTCGCCGGTGATGGTGTGCTCGGCCTTCAGCTTACTGGCGAAGGTGCGGATCATGCCCAGTCCGAAACCGGTGCCGCCCGCCGCGACTTGTGCGCCGTCCTTCATGCCGATGCCATCGTCGATGACGTCGATCAGCAGTTGGCCGTCCGCGGCTTCCGCCATGGACACGTGCAATCGGCCTGAGCGCCCATCGGGCCAAGCGTACTTCAGAGCGTTGGTGATCAGCTCATTCAGGATGAGGCCCAACGGCACGGCGGTGTCCACATCGAGGTTGATGGGGTGTACGCGCAGGTCCAGTTTCACGCGATCCGTCATGCCGTAGCTCGTGACCAGTCCGTTGGCCAGCTTCGCCACGTAGTCGGGCATCTGCACTCCGGTGAGGTCGCCTTCGCGGTAGAGGTCCTGGTGGATCAGGGCCATGCTCTTCACGCGCAGGCGACTGTCGTTCACGGCCTGTTTCGCTGTTTCATCGGTGATGCCGCGCCCTTGGATGCTGAGCAAGCTGCTCACGGTCTGCAGGTTGTTCTTCACGCGGTGGTGGATCTCGCGCAACAGCAATTCCTTCTCCTTCAACTGCGCTTCGATCACTTGTTTCTGGCGCATCATCTCCGCTTCACCTTTCCGCTTCACCCGGTAGGCGCGGAAGGCGAAGAGCGCAGCCACCAGGAACAGCACCGCACCCACCGCGATGGCCTTGATGGTGAGCGCGCGCCGCTCCAACTGCGCGTTGCCTTCCGCGATCAGCACGTCCTTCTTCCCGCTTTCGTACTTCTCCTGCATCTCGGCGATGCGGGCGCTGCTCTCCTGACTGAAGATGCTGTCGCGCAGGGCCGTGGCCAGCTTGTGGTGCCGGTAGGCCGAATCGATGGCGCCGCGCTCTTCGAAGAACGCGCTGAGGAACTCGTGGGCATTGGTTTCCACCGACCGGGCTTGCGCACGTTGCGCAAGCTGGAGACCCGCACGCAGGAAGTACAAGGCGCTGTCCGCCTCACCTGCGACGCCATGCAGGCGGCCGAGGTTGGCCAGGATGTTCGCCCGCGTGTTCTCGTCCTCCCCTTCGGGCATCACCGCATGTGCGCTGCGCATCATCGCCAAGGCTTCGTCCTGCGCCCCCAATTGGTCCAGGGCATTGCTCAAGTTCATACGCGTGGTCCCTGCATAAATGTCCATGCCAAGGGCGGTGAGCAGATCATCGGCCTGCCGGTAGTACACCACAGCGCTGTCGAACCGGCCTTCTTCATACAACACGTTGCCGAGGTTGTTGGACACGTTGGCGATCCAAACCGTATCGCGGAGGCTGCGGAACGCTCTCAGCGCGGCGGTGAATTCGTATGCTGCCTTGTCGCTGCGCTGCATCTTCTCATGGACCGACCCGATGTTGTTGTGCGCCATGGCCTCGTACCATGGATCGCCGCCGCGCTCGAAGTAGGGCACGGCCGCGAGGTAGTGCCGCAAGGCTTCATCGTGTTCACTGCGACTGGTGTAGCACATACCGGTGTAGTTGTGCCCCTTGCCGATCTCCAGGTCGATGCCGCTGCGCTTGGCGATGCTCCGGTATTCCGCAGCGAAGACCAGCGCACTGTCGGGATCATTGAACACGGTGGCGCGCAGCAGCTCGGTGAGCACGCCCAGCCGCGACGTGTCTTGCGGTAGCGCATCGCGCACGCGTAGCAGGCTGTCCATCTGCGCATCCGCCTGGGCGGTGATCAACAAAACGACGAAGACGAGTGCGCGCATGGCGGCAAGTTGGGGAAATGCGCAGCACAGTGCGAACACCCGTGCAGCGCATAGCCACTTACTTTGGATCATGCGCCGCGCGGATCCTCTCCTGCCACCACGAAGGTGGATCGCGGTGCTGGCCTCATCCGTTCTGCTCTTCCAGGACGTCGTTCACGCGCAGACCAGCGACCTCACCTTCCACCACCTCACCATCGCCGACGGCCTTTCGCAGAACTCGGTGAGCGCCGTGCTGCAGGATCGTCAGGGCTTCCTGTGGTTCGGTACGCAGGATGGTCTGGACCGTTTCGATGGAAGGACCTTCGTGAACCACCGCAACAGCGCCCGCGCCAACAGCCTCGCGAACAACTACGTGTGGGCCTTGCACGAGGACAGCGTCGGTGCGTTGTGGATCGGCACCTTCGGCGGCGGGCTCGATCGACTGGATCCCGCGACCGGTGTGTTCCAGCACTTCCGGCACGATCCCTCGGATACCACCTCACTGCCCAGCGATCGCATCTTCAGCATGGTGCAGGATGATCGCGGCACGCTCTGGCTCGGCACCAACAACGGACTGGCCGCGTTGGATCCGCGCACGGGGAAGGTGCGGCGCTTCTTCGCGCAAAGCGATCAAGAACCGCAGGGCAACGGGCATTTCGTGAGCGGGCTCGCGCGCCTAGGCGATGACGTTTGGATGCGCACCGACAGCGGCCTCACGCGGATGGATACGCGCACGCTGGTCGCCACACACTTCCGCCGCGCGCCCAACACACCTTCGGTCGAACTCGGAGCGGTGACGAGTGCCGCCGTGGAGAACGGAGAAGTGCTGATCTGCTGCAGTGCGGGACTGGTCAGGCTGGGGAACGGCATGCGTCCGGATTCGCTCTTGCTTTCCCCCGCCCAAGTGCCCGGCGCTGATCCGCGCATGAGCTTCAACCGCGTCCGTGTTGCCGGTGATCGCTGGTGGATCGGCACAAGCCACGGGTTGGTGCAGTGGCTACCGAGCACCGGCAAGGCGATCCTGTTACGGCACGACGCCACCGACCCGCGCAGCCTGGCACACAGCAATGTCCTTGCCCTGCTACCCGGCCATGGCGGAGAACTTTGGATCGGCACGCGCAACGGATTGGACCGCTTGGACCACGCGGATCCGGCGATCAAGGTGCGCCGCAGCAAACCCGGGCAGCCGGGAACCCTGAGCGATCGGCACGTGGGACCGATGATCGAGGATGCGGATGGCACGCTGTGGATCGGAACGGCCAGCGGCCTTGATCATTGGGATCGCCAAGCAGACCATCTGCAAGCGTTCCGCCATGATCCCACGGACCCGCGATCGCTGCCCGCCGATGATGTGCAGGCCTTGTACCGCGATAGCAAGAACAGGCTGTGGGCCGGCTTCCGTGGTGGTGGCCTGGCACAGGTCGAACGTTCGGCGCAAGGCATCCGCTGCACGAACCACGCGAAGCGCGATGCCCCGGGTGCGCTCAACGCCAACACGGTGCATACGATCACCGAGAGCTCCGACGGCCTGCTGTGGATCGGCACGGCGGGCGGCGGCTTGTGCAGCTTCGATGCAGAGACCGAACGGTTCACGTGCTACCCGCCCACCTCTGATGATCGGGGTCCTAGCCACCCCTATGTCTACTGCATCCTCGAAGACGCCGATGCCCACCTCTGGCTGGGAACGCCCACGGGCGGACTGAACTTCTTCGATCGCAAGAGCGGGCGTTTCGTGGTGCTGAAGAACGATGTGCGCGACAACAACAGCTTGAGCAGCGACTTCGTGTTGTGCCTTCACCGCGATGGCAACGACCTCTGGATCGGCACGATCAGCGGCTTGAACCACCTGCGCATCGACAACGATCTCGCAGGCAACTTGCTCGCGACCGGTCCGGCTGCGGCGCGCTTCACCCACTACGGCCGCGACCATGGGCTGCCCAATGAGGTCGTCTACGGCATCCTTCCCTCCGCCGATGGAACGCTGTGGCTGAGCACCAACCGTGGACTCGCCGAATTCGACCCGAAAGCCGGTCGCGTGATCCGCAGCTTGTCGCAGGAAGATGGTCTGCAACACGACGAGTTCAACCAGAACGCGTTCCTGCGCACGGCAGCAGGTGAATTGTTCTTCGGTGGTGTGGACGGACTGAACTGGTTCACCCCTGCCGACCTGCTGCCGAACGCGAAGATCCCGCCGGTACACTTCACGCGTTTCCTGTTGAACAACGAACCCGTGCCGCTGGTATCCGACAGCACGGGCGCGGCCTTCACCCTCCAACATGCCATTCACGCCATCCCATCGCTCGACCTCTCCTGGCGCGACAAGGTGATCGGCTTCGAGTTCGCAGTGCTCAACTACATCGCCCCGCAGAAGAACAACTACCGCTACAAGCTCGAAGGCTTCGATGCCGATTGGGTGGATGCGGGCGCGCGCAACAGCATCACCTACACCAACCTCGATCCCGGCGAATACGTGCTGCGCGTGCAGGGTAGCAACAACGATGGGCTGTGGAACGAACAAGGCGCGTCGCTCACGTTGCGCATCAGCACACCGCCGTGGCGGACATGGTACGCCTACCTGTTCTACGCGTTGGTGCTGATCGCCATCGGCTACGCGTGGTTCCGCTACCGGCTGCGCGAAGCCACGCGCGAACTGGAGACGACCATGCGCATCGAACGCGCGCGCAACGCCGACCGCGAGCAGTTCCGCCGCAAGAGCGCCGCCGACTTCCACGACGAGGCGGGCGGCAAACTCACACGCATCAACCTGCACACTGGACTGGCGAAACAGCGCGCCGGACAAGAGGCCGCGATCGGTCCGCACCTGGAGCATATCGAGCAGGCGCAACGCGAACTCTCAGCCGGCATCCGGGACCTGATCTGGAGCATGGACCCCGGCCGCGACACCTTGCACGACGTGCTCGATCGCCTCGCCGCCTTCGCCGCATCGCTCTTCGACCGCACGAACACCGCCTTCCGCATCGAAGGCCGCACCGAAGCCATGCGCACCGTGAAGCTCGACATGGAGCAACGCCGCGCGATCACGTTGATCCTGAAGGAGGCGATGAACAACTGCGCCAAATACGCGGCGGCGGCGCATTGCACCTTGCAGGTCGCACACACGGCTGGATCGCTCTCCCTCACCTTGAAGGATGACGGAAAGGGCTTCGACACCACGCAGGCGAAACCGGACAGCTATGGCATGCGCACCATGCCGGAGCGGGCGGCATCCATCGGCGCGGAGTTGCACATCGGGTCGGAACCAGATAGAGGGACGAAGATCCGCCTGACCGTCCCTGTGAAGTGAGATCTACGCGATCAACACAACAAACTATACTCCACCAGCAGCACCCCATCTTTCCGCCAACGGATCCAGCCGGTGGGTTGAATGCGATCGGCAAGCGCATGGGTGCGCACCAGCAGCCAATCGCCTTGCACGGCCAGGGGTGCGAGCAATGTATTGGCGCCATCCGCCAGCACACCGGCATGGTCCAGCGGTTTCACGCGGATCGGGTTCGCAGCGGGACCCAAGGTCTCCACCGCCGCCACGCGCAGCATGAACTCCGGCCAGAGCTGCACTTCGCCCTGGGTGCGCTCCACCCAAACCGTGCGTCCTTCTGCGGCGTGTACTTCCACTTCTACCCAATTGGGCGACAGCGTGATGACGCGCAGCACGAGCAGGTCGTAGTCCAACTTCATGTGCGCGGGCACGAACCAGGGGGGCGCATAAGCGATATCCATGTGGTGCGGGCCTTGCGCAAAGACGAGGCTGTCCACGATGGCCGGGCGGTGCAAGGCATTGAACAGGTCGGGCGCTGTGTACATGGGCCAGGTGCCTGCCGCCATGGATGGCGAGAACATACCGATGCCCATGGCGCCGGATGCGGTGCTGGTGCGCGGCTCCATCCGCGTGTCTTTCAGTGAGGCATATTGGAAGAGGGTCGGCGTTGCGGTGGGCTGCATGTGCCGCATCCGTTCCTGTTCTTCTTGCCATTGTTCATCCTGCACGGCCTTCTGGTCCATGAAGCGTTTGGTGGACCAGCCCAACAGCACGAGCGCGACAGGTCCTGCGATCCAGAGGCCACGTACCACGACCGCGCGGGGCATCTTGCGCACGAACACGATCGACAGCACCACGACGAGCACTCCTCCTCCGAGGCCATAAGCCAGCACCGTGGCGGCACCCGCGAGGCCGTCGCTCTTGGGAACGACGAACCTGCCCAGCACCGCACCAGCGATGAGCCCGATGACGGCGGCGCTCAGCGCCAGTGCGATGCCCGGCAGGAGCTTCGATGTGCGGGTGCTGCGTTCCATCTCACGCATGGCGCATCATTGGCCCGCAGCCTTCTGCATCTGTTCGATCATGGCCGGGTCCATGCCTTTCTCCTCCATCTGGATCATCGCGACCTTCATGCCCAGGTCGGCGATACGTGGCGCATACGACTGGCCAATGGTGTTGAACTCCTGCCAGCATTTCATGCCCAACTCGCGCTCGCCACGGGCTTGTATGCGATCGCTGAGGTCCTTGGCCTTCACGGACCATTCCTGCTGGCGCGCTTCATCCACCTTCCGCGCGGCCAACATGTCCTGCAGGCCTTTCTCGTAGTCGGCCATCAGGTCGCGGAATTCACCGACCAGTGGATCGCAGGTGGTGGCCGCTTCAACCGCTTGTTCGGAGGCTGGGTCAGCGCTGGTGGCCTCGGGTGTGCTCGACGTGGACTGGCCGCATCCGGCAAGGAGGGCGATGAGCGGCAGACCGAGCAAGGTCCGCAGGGTGGGGAGGTGGTTCATGGATCAAAGGTCATGAATGTCGTTGGTGTGGCCTTCACCCATTTGGGTGGATCCGGGGCGTTGGATACAAGTGGCTCTCACGGAGGCACTGAGAAATGCCAGCATGACTGACGTATCGATCGCTCCTTTCTGGGTTGGAAAGCACGTTGGATCAATGCGGCTCTCACGGAGGCACTGAGACACGGAGAAGGCCGACATAGCGGGGACGTGGATCCACTCCGTGTCTCCGTGGCTCCGTGTGACATCCTCCGTGTGCGACCCAACCAATGTTCTTCTGCATCCGCGGAGCTCTCACGGAGGCACTGAGACACGGAGAAGGCCAGCAGAGCTAGACAACACACTCCGTGACTCCGTGGCTCCGTGTGCGAACCTCCATGCCAAAAGGTTCTCTGTATTTTTCCGACATGGATATCCCGACCATGATCTCCGTGGTGGTGGTGGAGGACGATCGTGATGCGCGTGAAGCGATCGCGGCTGTGATCAATGACGCGGATGGTTTCATTCTGCGCTGTGCCCATGCAAGCGCTGAAGAGGCCCTTGCCGCCGTGCCGGAGATCGAGCCGGATGTGGTGCTGATGGACATCCAATTGCCAGGCATGAGCGGTATTGAATGCGTCCGGAAGTTGAAGGAGAAGCTGCCGGGCACGGACTTCATCATGCTTACGGTGATGGATGATGAGGACAGCGTCTTCAAGTCCTTGGGCGCAGGTGCCACGGGCTACCTGCACAAGCACTCGGCCCCGCAGGAGGTGCTCGATGGCATCCGCGAAGTACACGGCGGCGGGTCGGTGATATCACCGGGAATTGCGCGTTTGGTGGTGCGGTCCTTCCAGCCCAAAATGGACCATGACCTCAGCCAGCGCGAAGCGGAGGTGCTCACCCGGCTCTGCGACGGCGAGAACTACCGCAGCATCGCCGAGGTGCTCTTCATCAGCACCAACACGGTGAAGGCGCACATCAAGAACATCTACGGAAAGCTGGAGGTGAACACGCGGGCGGAGGCGGTGCGGTTGGCGATGCGTGACCGGTTGGTGTGAAGATTACACGGAGGCGCGGAGGCACGGAGAATACGATCACACTCAGCTGAGATCACACGGAGGCTCGGAGACACGGAGAACACGATCTCACTCAGTTGAGAGCACACGGAGGCACGGAGACACGGAGAATACGATCACAGGCTCGCGCTGTTGAGATCACACGGAGGCTCGGAGACACGGAGAACACGATCTCACTCAGTTGAGAGCACACGGAGGCACGGAGACACGGAGAATACGATCACAGGCTCGCGCTGTTGAGAGCACACGGAGGCACGGAGACACGGAGAATACGATCACAGGCTCGCGCTGTTGAGAGCACACGGAGGCACGGAGACTCGGAGAATACGATCACAGGCTCGCGCTGTTGAGAGCACACGGAGGCACGGAGACACGGAGAATGCGATCACAGGCTTGCTCTGTTGAGAGCACACGGAGGCGCGGAGACACGGAGAATACGATCACAGGCTTGCTCAGTTGAGAGCACACGGAGGCACGGAGACACGGAGAAATACGATGCTATGGAGCATGAAAAGGAACTGACCGGGATCATTGTGGATGAGGCGTTCCAGTTGCACGCCGATCTGGGACCTGGGCTTCTCGAATCAGTGTATGAAGCGTTGCTGGAAGCACGGCTGAAACGTAGGGGCTTGCATGTCGAACGACAGAAGCACGTCGTGTTCGTTTACGACGGAATGACGTTCAACGAAGGCTTGCGGCTCGATCTGCTCGTTGAGGGGCGTGTTGTCGTGGAGCTGAAGTCGGTGGAGCAGTTCGCGCCTGTACACTACAAGCAGGTACTCACCTATCTGAAGCTGATGAACCTGCGCGTCGGCCTGCTCATCAATTTCGGTGCACCGCTGCTGAAACAGGGTATCAAGCGGATCGTGAACTGAGCAACACGGAAGAGAGGTCACACGGAGGCACGGAGAATACCATCACAGGCTCGCTCTGTTGATAGCACACGGAGGCGCGGAGACACGGAGAATACGATGCTATGGAGCATGAAAAGGAACTGACCGGGATCATTGTGGATGAGGCGTTCCAGTTGCACGCCGATCTGGGACCTGGGCTTCTCGAATCAGTGTATGAAGCGTTGCTGGAAGCACGGCTGAAACGTAGGGGCTTGCATGTCGAACGACAGAAGCACGTCGTGTTCGTTTACGACGGAATGACGTTCAACGAAGGCTTGCGGCTCGATCTGCTCGTTGAGGGGCGTGTTGTCGTGGAGCTGAAGTCGGTGGAGCAGTTCGCGCCTGTACACTACAAGCAGGTACTCACCTATCTGAAGCTGATGAACCTGCGCGTCGGCCTGCTCATCAATTTCGGTGCACCGCTGCTGAAACAGGGTATCAAGCGGATCGTGAACTGAGCAACACGGAAGAGAGGTCACACGGAGGCACGGAGAATACCATCACAGGCTCGCTCTGTTGATAGCACACGGAGGCGCGGAGACACGGAGAATACGATCACAGGCTCACTCAGTTGAGAGCACACGGAGGCACGGAGACTCGGAGAATACGATCACAGTACCTGTATTTCCTCCGTGCCTCCGTGGCTCCGTGTGAGACCGCCCGCAGCATTCCTCCGTGGCTCCGTGAGAGCCTGCCCCCCACAACAAACCACCCATTTGGGTAATGGACGAAGGAAGGCGTGAAGCCTTGCTTTGCCACTTGATCCGCTAACCATGAAGAACATCGTTACCCTCTCCGCGCTTTGTACCACGGGTGCCCTCATCGCCCAACCCAACATAACCCAGCTGAACATCCCGGTGATCGGCGATGTCGCCACCATCGGCCGCTGCTCCGATCCCATCGACAGTGTGGCGCTGAACGCCAGCGCAGGTCCCATGCAGACCTGGGACTTCAGCGGGCTCACCGAGTTCAGCGAGGAGCAGATCCTCTTCGTGGATCCCGCCTCAACGGATTTCGTTGATGACTTCCCGAACGCCACCTTCTGCGGGATCACGTGGGACGATGCATTCACCTACTACGTGGCGGGTCCTTCAGCGCTCGAGAGCGAAGGCAGCGCGATCATCATCGGACCGGGCGACACCGCCAAGTACCTCATGGACGTGGATCTTGAGCAAGTGATCGAATTGCCGTACAGCTACGGCGACCAATTCAACGATGCCTATAGCGGCACGTTCAGCGCTGCGGGTTTCCTCGGCACCATGAACGGCACTGTGGATCTGGTGGCCGACGGCTATGGCACCTTGATCCTGCCCACCGGGACCTACACCAACACCGTGCGCTACCGCATGAGCCGCGTGCAGAACAACACCATCTTCGGCAATACCACGGTGAACACGAGCGAACAATGGGCCTGGGTCTCGTCCGATCATCGCTTCTGGCTGCTGCTGATGGACATGGACTTCGACGGCTTCAGCACCAGCGAGCAGGTGTGGTATGACAAGAACCCCATTTCCGTGGGGCCGCAAACAGTGGAAGAGTCCGACCTGGCCAACGTGCGCATCCATCCGACACCGGCCGTGCAAGGCAGTACCGTCATCATTGCGGGCATCGCCAACGCTGGCTCCCTCAGGGCGGAGGTGATCGATGCGCTCGGCCGCACCGTACTGGTCACCGCGATCGGCCAGACGACGATCAGCACCGATGGACTCGTTGCGGGCACCTACGTCGTGCGCTTGTCGTCACCTGGCAATGCAATGGTCACAACAGCGCGCCTCGTCATCCAATAAGCGACACTTCTTCCGATCCCTCACGGCCATGCGTCACACGCTCATCGCACTGTTGCTCCTTACCGTCGGCGCGTCGAATGCCCAGGACGCCAACGGTTGCAAGGACCATCCGCTGATCACGCGCTACCCCGGTGCGACACTCGCTTGGTGCGAAGAGATGAACCACGTGGACTACGCGATCGCACGTGGGCCGGTCACTGGCTATAAGCAGATCGATCAGTGGACGGAGGTGAAAGGCAAGCGCACGCGCATCTACTACACCATCAGCGGCACCGTCTCCTTGCGCGACCTCTACCTCAACTACCAGAGCGCGTTGAAGCGGGCGGGCGTCACCATCCTCGCCGAAGGGCAGCAGGACAAGTCCACCTCGCCGGAGGTGGGCAGCCGCACCATGATCGGCGTCCACTACGCCCGCAACGATTTCCCGCCCAGCGTAGGCATCAACCTGCTGAAGGGTTCGGCCACCAGCGCTGGCAGCTTCTACATCGCCGCCAGCATGAAGCACAACGACGTGCCGGCGCATGTGGTGGTGAGCGGCTCGCAATACACCAGCGATGTGAAGGTGCTGATGGTGGACATCATCGAAGAAGTGGCCATCGACACAGACAAGGTGAAAGTGGATGCCGAATGGATGAAGCAGCAGATCGAGGCCTATGGCAAAGTGGCGATCAACGACATCCTCTTCGATACCGACAAAGCCACCGTGCAAGCCGCTTCGCTACCCATCATCGGAGAGATCGCGCGTCTGCTGAAGTTGATGCCCGATCTGAACGTCTATGTAGTGGGCCATACCGATATGACCGGGACGCTCGAGCACAACCTCGACCTGTCGAAGCGCCGTGCTGCGGAAGTCGTGCGCCTGCTCACCGCGGAACATGGCATAGCAGCGGCGAGGCTCGATGCGCATGGCGTTGGTCCGCTCGTGCCGGTGGGCACGAACAAGACCGAGGCGGGCAAGCAACTGAACCGGCGCGTGGAATTGGTGGCGCGGTAAGCCCACCCGTCACTTGCCCGACTGCCACTGCTTGGCATCGGCCACAACGAGCGCCGATGGATCCGAAGGGCAACTGCTGCCAGGTATGGTGAATGCCGGATCAGCGCCGATCTGCATGGTGCTGCTGGTGCCGCTGGCATTCACGAAGTAGAGCAGGTTGGTGCCGGGCGTGTCCCAGCGCAAGAGCACCTGCGTGCCTGGCATCGGGTTGTTGAACTTCAGATAGTGCCCGCCTGGGGCTGTAGCGATAGGCACGGAATGGATGGTGATATCGTAGGTGTGCTGCTGTACGGTGGTCTGGTTGTTCTGCAACGTGCCATTGTACATGGCGATGCATACTTCGCTGTCGTTGAGCGTGAGCAGGATGTCGATGATCATTGGTGTGGGTTGTTGCCGAAAAGTAGAAAGTCGTTGCACAGTAGCACGTCATGTGTTTCCCGTCCGCTCAGATCATCCGCAGCAACTTCAACACCTCACTGCGGAAGCTCCGCCCGATCGGCAACCACTTGTCGCCCACGTGCAACCCGTTGTCGCTCACGGCCAGCACACGGTCCAAATTCACCGCGTGGCAGCGGTGGATGCGCTGGATGCGTTCATCGGCCACGGTGTCCAGCACTTCCTTCAGCATGCGCGGCACGGTGAAGGTGCGCGATGCGGTATACACGGTGGTGCTGTTGTCATCGGCTTCCAGGTACAGCACCTCGCTCACGGCAACGCGGCTCCATTGCCGCCCGTCGCGCACGAAGACCGCTTTGCCCGCCGGCGACATCGATCACTGTTTGATGAAGCGCGCCGTACGGGGTTCAGCTCCATCCATCCAACGCAACAAGTGCATGCCTAGGCTGAGTTCACGAACATCGATCGCTGTGACCGGCTGCGCGGTCCCCGAGAGAAGGATGCGTCCTTGCACGTCGATCACCTCGTAAGCCGCCCCGGCGACAAGTCCGGTCACGTTCAACATTTCGCTGGCGGGTATCGGGTAGAGCGAAACGACGCTATTCGACACCTCCGGTACGCTGGTATTGATATCCACCACTACCGTGATGTTGATGCTGTAGGAGCAGAAGTTGCCATCGAGCACATCGCAGCTGTAGTTGCCGCCAGCCGTGATCGTGGTGGTGGGTGAGGTGGAACCTGTGCTCCAGTTGTACGCATTGAATGAAGCGTTCAGGCCGAGCTGGTAGGGAAGATCGCTGGCGAGGATGGTGATCGTCGGTGCCTGCATCGCATTGGTGCTGGCGGTGTACTCATCGGCGCCCATGTCGCATACGGGGTTTCCGCGCGCATCGCCGTCAATGTCCGCAGCAACGACAAAGAAGTACTCGCCCATGTTGTCCACGGCGCAGTTGTTCATGTGCAGATCGGGTTGGATCGGGAACACGGGGTCGATGTCCGTATCGCCCGTGCCTTGACTTGTCCCGCTCTGGTGCGCAGCGATGGAGGTATAAGCACTACCGGCCACGCTACTGAGCGTGCCACCCGTGCTGAAGAGGCAGTTGTGATCTTCCGCTAGCACATTGCCCGCCACGTTCACGATGTAGGCCAAGCCTCCTGTGTTGTTCGCGAAGATGTTGTTGCGCACCAACGCATCCTGCCCATCGGCGAAATTGCTCAGGTGGAAGAAGGCATAGCTCTGGAACTGGTTGCCAGCGGCCACGAGCACACTGTTGTACAAGATCTTCATATCCCACAGGTTGTACACGGCAAGGCCCCACACATCGCCGGTACCGTTCACATACACCATGTTGTTGCTGATCATGTTGCCCGTGGTGTTCTGCGTGTTGCCCACTTCGATGCCCGTGCAACCGTTGGTCGCATACGCTTGGATGTCGTTGCGGCGGATCTGGCTGCCCCCATCGAAGAAGGTGGTGCGGATGGCCACGTACCAATCGCCTACGGTGGTGCTGAAGTCGTTGTCGCCGATGGAGCCGGTGCAGTGGTTCAGTTTGATGCCGGTACCGATCTGCTGACGGAATTCGTTGCCACTGATGATCACACCGCCGATGCGTGCGCCGTTGAAGCCATAACCGTCCAGATCGATCGCCGTGTTCCCGTTGAAGAAGCTGTTGTCCAGGATCAGCACGTCCTGTGGATTATTATCGGTGTTCAGGGTGAACTGGTCGCAGTGCACCAGGATGCGGTCGAAATAGGCCGAGCCCGATGGGTTGGTGCTGCCGTGGAACACGCACTGTTCGATGGTGAGACCTGAGAGCCCGTTGATGAAATGCACGGCACGCGCATAGTCGTAGTCGAGCGGACGGAAGGTGAGTTTCTCCAGCACCACGCCGTGCGGGCCCTCCAAGCGGAAGATGAAGTTGTCGGTGGTGCTGCTGGCGTCATACTCCAGGTTCACCGCCTGCGCGCCATTCGTTTCGTTGCGGAAGATGATGGTGCCCGGTGTGCCCGGCACGGCGCCCACGTTGTACTGACCCACATATGTGCCAGGCCGGATGTTGAAAGTGACGTTGCCCGTGGCACCCTGGTTCATCAACGCGTTCACCGCAGCTGTGATGGTCGCGAAATCCGGGTTGGCCCCGCCTACCGTTTTGGTGCCCGAGAGTTGAGCGCTCGCCGTGGACGATAGGGCGAGGAAGAGGAGCGTAACGATGTGCTTCATGGTGTGGTGAGTTTGTTCAAGAGGCCTTTGCCTTTCTTCAGAATGTCGTTGCCACCGGACTGTTGAGGAGCGGCCCCGCTCTGGCCCGATGTGCTCGATCCGCCGGAAGATACGGGCGCTGCATTTCCCTTGCACAGCATGCCCGGCTCGTAGCTGTTGATCCGTGCGATATCATCGGCACTGGTGAGCATCCACACTTCAAGTGCTGTGATCTTGTAGGTCTCGCCGGTCTTCTGGCCGTTCTTCCATGTGCCTCCGGCTTTCGTCAAGGCCATGCGCACATGCGCATCCTGCGTGGCGTTCCACCACTCCATCATGTCGGGCTGCTGGCTCTTCACGCCGGGATCGGGGCAGTACTGCTGCGCGTAGGTGCTCTTGCCTTTGAAAGCGTTGTTCACCGCCTTGTTCACCAGGTCGGCACCTTGGGGCGTAAGACGCGTGGAACTCCCTTCCACGAAATACACGGGTGCCAGCATGCGGATCAGGTACGCCTCGAACTGCGCCGCCGTGCCTTCGCGCAGCAGCTTGTGCGTGTGCATGAACACGTCCACATCGCGGGCAAAGTCGGGGATCGTTACATCGCCCAATGCGGCCAATGCCGCCTGGGCCTGTGCTTCCTGTTCGCGGCTGCCGATGGTCTCCATCGCGCGGATGTCTTCGGGCGAATAACTGCGCTTGTTGTCGTGCTGCACATCGCGCTCCACCGTCACCATGAACGACCGCCACGGGTCGCTCACCTTCTCGCGGTAGAAGCGCGTCTCCTGCCGCGTGCTTTCCGTGGCCACTTCCACATCACTGATGATCACATCGGCCACAACATCGAACTGCATGCTGAAGGAGAGCGGCGTGTGCCAAACGGTCTTCGGGTCGGCGGCCACCGCGATGCTCTTCAGGTCCACCATGCGGTTGTAGCGGTACTCGCCTACGAAGTCCTTCAGGTATTTGCGGGCGTGTGCCAGGATCTCCTCCCTGGTGGGCGCGGGAATACCTTCGTACTCGTTGAGACTGGTCTTCCACTCGCGGTAGCTGGGCGGGTTGCCGGTGTGGTAGCGCGCGAAGCCGTACACCACCACCTTGGCGTTGGGGAACTCCGGCACATCGGCCGGCAGCCAGATGGTGGCGCCGCGTTCCCAGAACCACTGCGCGTGCGCATCGCTCCACACCTTCTTGGTGGTGCCCTTCACCAGTTCCACCTTCAATTGCTTGGGGCTCGCGATGTCCTTCAGGATCTGTGCGTCGGTGGGCTGGGCATAGGCGGCCAGGGCGGAAAGGCAGATGGCGGCGACAAGCAGGGCGATACGGGTGCGCATGACAGTGGGTGTTGGTGCCACGAACGTGCGCGATCGCAGTGGTGAACGGGCCAGTGATCGGGTGAACGCACGGCTGGGATGGGTGAACGCTTCCTGCCGGCCCCGGGGTTTTCAACACCAACCTCTTATCACGTATCCCGGAAAACCGGGAGGCGGGCGATCCAGCGGGCGGTTAACGTTGGCCGCAACACACCACCTATGAAGACCAGCAACATCCTCACCTCCCCGCGCAACGCCGCCATAGCTGTCGCGGTGGCCGCCTTCGTCGCCGTGCTTCTGGGCTGCGGCACCAGCAACCCACCGAACGCAGGTGGGCCGGCCGCCGTGACGTACGCCGCACCACCACCACCGCCAGCCGATTCCATGCACTTGCTCGACAGCACCTACCAGCGCCTCCATGGTCTCTTCACCGCCAACTTCGATGCGGGCCGTGGGGTACCGTTGCTGCACACAGCGCAGGAGATCCCTTTCGACACCTTGCTGCAACTGGCCCCAGGAGGCCAGGGGCTGCACGCGCTGCACATCGACTATGGTCTCTCGGGCGATTCCATCCGGCTGGCGTTCTGCACCGTGGCGTTGAGCCCCACGGGCGATAGCGACCGGTTCAGCTACACAGTGGGCAGCACCGTGAAGGACTGGAACCGCGGCCGGTTCACCAACTACGACCGCACGCAGTGGCGCGCACGTTATCAGTTCGATGCTTCCAGCACTACCGTGTACTACAGCAAGGTGCGCGTACGGCACACGCCCACGGGCTCCTTCGTGGCGCTGGACCCGCACACCGATGCCGGGGCCGATGTGCTCGCCTGGGAAGACGAAGTGCTGGCACTACAGGACCAGAACGCCCAAGGGCACCCCGACAGCACCTTGCACACCGTGTTCCGTTGCATTGGCCGGCGCGATGCCGAGGCGCAACTGCGCCACGGCATGGCCCTGCACATGCGCCTAAGGGCCGTGCAGGCGCCCAATTCCGGTTACCGCGACCTGCTCGACAACAACCACTACCCCACCCGTCCATTGCACATGCACGGTGCCGACTTCGGCTCCATGAACCCGCCCGGCAACGGCTATTACGAGCTGCCCCCGCAATGACCACCGGTACCTTCGGCAGAACACCGCCCTCCCATCCTCTCCCTTTGGTCCATATGCATTGCCGCAGTAACGGTCTTCGCCTTGCTGGCCCGCGCCATGGCCCGCATGCCCGCCGACCGGTTCCATCGCTTGCTCGGCTGGTGGGTGGTGCTGGCAGCAACAGTGGAGCTGCTGGCCATGCTGCTCAACGAACTGGGCGTGCACAACGTGCTGCTCTACAACCTCTACTGGCCCGTGGAGTTCGTGCTGCTGCTGGCGCTCAGCCACGCCCTGCACCCGTGGCCACGGCCGGTGCTGCTCACGCTGAGCGGTGGCTTCCTCGCCGCATGGGCCATCAACCTGTCGCTCATCGACCCCGCCGCGCGACTGGTCAACACCTCCGTGATCATGGGGGCCTTGTTGCTCACCGCCCTTTACCTGCTGCGGCTCTGGCACCTGGCCAACACGTTGCAGGCGCGCCTGCGCAACTCGGCCGCCTACTGGTTGTGCCTTGCCGTGCTGGTGTACTACGGAGCCGCCGCACCGCTGCTGGGTTCCATCAACTACTTCCTGGAAGTGGACACCACCTTGGCGCAAGGCCTCTTCCGCATCACGCAAGTGCTGTTCCTCCTCAAGTTCGCGCTCATGGGCACCGCCTGCCTGCGCGCCCGCACACCCGTATCCACCACCTGACATGACGGAACACGCCGACATCGCCACCGTGGTCATCATCAGCGCGCTAGGCATCCTGCTGCTGCTGGGCGTGGCCGTGGTGCTGCTCATCGTGGTGCACCAGCGCCGCATGCTGCACCGCGCACAGCTGGCCGAACTGCAACTGCAGCACGCCGCCGACATCCGCGAGGTGGAACGCGAAGTGCTGGACCATACGCTGCGCGATGTGAGCCGCGAACTGCACGACAATGTGGGCCACCTGGTGACCGCCGCGCGCGTGGACGCCGTGGCCCTGATGCAGGGTGAACATGTGGACGTGGCCGCCATGGAAGACACCTTGCAGCGGGCGGCGGACGAACTGCGCCGCATCAGCAAGGGCCTCAACACCGACCACCTGCGCGACCGCCCGCTGGCCACCCTGCTGCAAGAAGAGTGCGACCGCCTGAACCGCCCCGGCAAACGCGAGGTGGTGCTGCTGGCCGATGTGCGCCACAACGACCTGCCGCCCGACCAGCACGCCGTGCTCTTCCGCATCTTCCAGGAGGCCATGACCAACGCCTTGAAGCATGCCGGCGCCAGCCGCATCACCGTTACCCTGGTGAACAACGGCGAGCTGCGCATGGCCGTGCAGGACAACGGCGACGGCTTCGACACCACCGCGAAAAGCAAAGGACAGGGCCTGGCCAATCTCCACCGGCGTGCGGCCCTCATCGGTGCGCAATGCACCATCATCAGCTCGCCGGGCAAGGGCACCACCGTTATCGTATCGCGATGAGCACCACCCCCATTACGCGCGTGGCCTTCGTGGACGACCATACGCTGGTGCGCACCGGCCTGGTGGGCCTGGTGAACCGACTGGGCGGTTACCGCGTGGTGCTGGAAGCAGACGATGGCCGCGAATTCACGAAGGCACTGCCCAAAGGGCCCAACATCGACATCGCCATCGTGGACCTCAACATGCCCATCATGGACGGCTACGCCACCATTGCTTGGCTGCACAAGAACCACCCCCACATCAAGGCGCTGGCCCTCACCTTCGATGCCAGCGAATCGGCCGCCATACGCGCCGTGCACGTGGGCGCGCGCGGTTTCCTGCTCAAGAACGTGAAACCCGCCGTGTTCAAGGAAGCGCTGGACAGCGTGCGCGATACGGGCTACTACGGCAGCGAAGAAGGATACAACGCGAACGAGGACCGGCGCTCCAACTACGAGCGGCAACAGGAGAAGATCCTGTCCGCCATCACCGACCGTGAACTGGAATTCATCAAGCTCGCCTGCGCGCCGGAGGAGTTCACGTACATGGAGATCGCGGACCGCATGAACATCAAGCCCAGTACCGTCGAGGCGCACCGCAAGCATGTCTTTGATCGGTTCCGCATCAAGAGCAAGGCGGGGTTGGTCATCTTCGCTTACCGCTGGGGCATTGTGCAGGTGGTGCAAGGGTGAGGGGTGCAGAACACCCTGCACGCGCTCAGCTTGTCGCCGTTCGATCGCCCATCGGAAAAATGCAACCCCGGCCGCGATACGGCCGGGGCTGCTGCTCCGGAGCCCTAACAGACCCACCATGGATCGGCTCCCGGGGCGCAAGGTTGTGCCTCCCCCTTGTACCACGTGCATTCCGCGCATCCCGATTTTTCAGGAGGCGCGGCACTTTTTTTCTTATCTGTTTTGCAGCGCACCAACACAAGGCCATGCACAGCACGTCCGCGGCGCCCACGGAAGTCACCGAGCAACAGCGCGTGCTGCTGCTCCAACTGCAGCACCGTTTCGAGGACGTGCCCCGCAGTGCGCAAACTGCAGCGCCGCCCGCCGGCCGCACAAGTAGCGCACCACCGGCGCAACCCGCCCCGCACGCCACGGCGGCATGAGCACCACCAACAACCTGCTGCGCCTGGCCGTGGTGGACGATCACCCCGTGGTGCGCGATGCCTATGCCGCCGTGATGGACACGTGGCCGCGCGGCCGCGTGGTGCTGCGCGCCGAGCACGGCCTCGATTACGAGCGCCAGTGCGCCGAGGTGGGCCACGTGCACATTGCGCTGGTGGACCTGGACATGCCCGTGCGCGACGGCTTCGAGACCATCCGCTGGATCGGGCGCCACCAGCCGCGCACCAAGCCCGTGGCCCTCACCGGCGATCCGCAGCCGCACCGCGTGCAACGCTCCCTGCAGGCCGGTTCGTTGGGGGTGCTCTCCAAGGCGGGCAAGGCCAGCGATCTGCTGCGCGCACTGGAGCATGTGCACCTGGCGGGCTTCCACTACAACGATCTGGTGAGCAAGGAGCTGCGCCGCAGCGTGCAGGATGCCGCCGCCGCACGCCCCGCGCCCGGCGACCTATGGGCCAAGCTCACACCGCGCGAGCGCGAGTTCGTGCTGCTGTACGCCCACCCCAAGGGCTACCACCTAACGGAGGTGGGCCAGCGCATGGGCATCAAGCCCGAGACCGCCGAGAGCCACCGCAAGAACGTGGTGGCCAAGCTGCACGCCAAGACCAGGGCCGATCTGGTGAGGATGGTGGTGGAGAACGGGTGGGGGTAGGCCCCCTCGTTCGACCGATCACGGTCATAGGCACAACCGAGCGGCGACGGAGATATGGCGCCACAGGCGCGCGACCGATGGACACCTGCTTCCCGCAGGCAGGTCCGGCGAAGCCAAGCGACAACAGCAGTGTGCACACGCAAGGTGGTGCAACGGACCCACGTTCTTGCGAACGGTCAACGGTATGCTCGTGCGTCACGCTCAGCGCGGATCGGGGCGGGGCGGGGAAACACCGGCCAGGAAATCCACGGCGATCTTGAAGATCTTCCGCGCCTTGACGACATCGGAATCCCAAAGGCCATTGAAGGCCCGTGCACAGGAAGTGTATTGCGCTTGGGGGCTGGTCTGGTAGGCAATGATGGCCTTGCACTGGTCGCGCAAGGCCGCAGTGGTCCCGGTCCCGGACAGCAACTCCCTGGCCATACCGATCTTCTCGATCGCCTCGGCCCGGCCACGGAAGATCTCACGTCGGTAGTTGTAGTCGTCCAACTTGAAGAACGCGATGGTGACCCGGGCACGCTGGTAGCCCGCTGTGCCCTTCTTCTTCTTGGGCAATGGGAACAGGCCCTCGAAATCGATGAGGTCCTCAGGGTCCTCGTCCCAGTTGCCAATGGGGAACACGAGGTAGGGCTTCTCCCTTTTCAACTTCACCGGGTCCGCACCTTTCACATCGTGCGTCTTCACGCCGATGGGGAACATGTTCGACTTCAGGTCGCCGTTGCAGCGCGCGCACGCCACGCTGTAGTTGAGCAGGTGATAGACCAGCTTGTAATACCCGGGATCCGGCGAGGTGATCGTGCTGAAGGTGAGCCCTGTGGCATCGAAACCCTTCGGGGGCTTCCAGGCCTTCAAACCGCTTTTCGGACGGAAATGCTCGATGTCCTTTTCCTTTTTCGATTCGAGCGCGCGTTCACAGAAGGCGCATTTTCCCATCTGAAGCCCATCGAACACGGGTTTCACTTCGCTCCAAATGGCCGTCTCCTTCGTGTAGCCCTCGGCATCGATGAATCCTCGGGTGCGCTCTTCGGCACGCTCTCGCCACGACTTGCCACGGCCCGTGGCACTCTTGCCGGTCGGCACGGGCAGCGCGTCCACGGCCTGCTGCAGCGCCTTCAGTGTAGTAGGGTAACGGATCATGCTTTGACCTTCTCGATACCCTTGCTCCACTCCTCAATGAGTTCCACAGCCGCCTTGCGATCTCCTCGGCTGGCCTTTTGCGACAACGCGCGCATACGCGTCTCCTTCACGTTCACCCGTGTGCTGTCCATGTCGAAGAAGGGCGTTACCAATACTTGGTCCGCATCCAACCCATGTACGGCCGTTTCAATACGCTCGGCCTTGCTCACCTTGCCCTTCATCTGGCGCAGCTTGATGATGTTCATCCACTCCAAGCTGCCCACCACCAAAGGACTGTGGCTGGTAACGATGAACTGGATGTTGGGCAGCGCTTTGGCCAGCATGGGCAGCACGCGCATCTGCCATTTGGGGTGCAGGTGAAGGTCTATCTCGTCCACCATCACGATGCCCTTGTTCCCCTTGAGCTGCTTGCCGCTGGGGCAGGTACGGTTGATGTGGTAGAGCAGGTCGCCCACCCAGCCGAGGAAGGCCCGGAAGCCATCGCTCAAGGCCATGAAGGGCACCTTGGAAACGCCATTGTTGAACAGGTATTCGCCCTGTTCCAATTTGCCATCGAAGCTGTAGCCCGTTCCCTTCAGCAGCCGGTTGAGGATGTTGCGCGTTTCGGCCAGTCTTCCTGCGTTCACGCGTGGAAGCCAGGAACCCAGGGGCACCAGGGAGTAGGCATCCTCGAAGAGGCTCTGTACCGCTTGCGCACGCGGTGGTAGTCGGTGGCTGCGGGCCCCCTCGTCGAAGCGCTCACGTTCCTCCACGCGGCGCGTGGCTCCGTAGCCTACGAAGAAGAAGGCCTCGCGTTCATTGCTGTAAATGGGTTCCCAGAGCTTCTCTTGCTCCCCGCTCCAACGCAATGGCTCGATATCGCCCTTCTGCATGATCACAGGCGCAGAGATCACCTCCGTGCCGCGCTTGTCCACACCATCCTGCTCGTGCAATCGGAAAGTGCCCTCCACTCGCGCTTCCTTGGGGCTGTGCTTGCTCGGGCGGCCGCTGCTCCGGCGCACCAGCCGATAGGTGCTCAAACGCGCTTCGGTAACGAAGGGGCCCAAAGCCGAGAGCGCCACCGCCTTCAGCACCGAGCTCTTGCCCGAACCGTTGTCGCCCAGCAAGAGGTTCACGTTCTGCTGCCGGGGCTTGGGCAAGCCCATCTGCTTCCAATCGGCACCCGGGTGCACGAATGAAAGCTCCGTGTCACGGAAGGTGCGAAGGTTCCGTATGCGCAGGTGCTTGATGTACATGTAAAGCCTCTTGTTCGCGAAAGGTAGGTGCCGGACGGCCTTCGGCCCGGGTATGCGCGCGGCCCCCGTTCATCGGTTCGCGCTCTTGGATCCGGGTACACGCATGCACTCCTTGCCGGCCTCCAAGTCCGGACCCAGGCCCCACCCTTCCAATTCCACGCCGCCGGTCGTCTTCGTATGCCCGAAGGAGATTTCCACCGTTAACAGGGCCAGCTTCAGCAGTGGCCCGGTGCTCCCAACCCCTCTCGAATGCTGCGCAACCGCGCAGCGCTGAAGAAGGGGTTGTGGTAGGGGCCCCATCGTTCGACCGTACCGCTGTCATCGGCACGATCGGGTGGCAACGGAATTATGGCGCCACAGGCGCGCCACCGATGGACACTCGGTGAAGCTGCCTGGGTACAGAAGTGCGCATCCGCGAGGTGCAGGGAGTCGAACCAACCCTTGCGCTGCACGGAGCGCATTGTTCAGCTCGTCCTACCTTCCCGCATGCGTCTCGAACTCATCACCTTGATCGTTGCCGAGTACGACCCCGCCATTGCCTTCTTCGTGGACGTCCTGGGCTTTACCCTGGTGGAAGACTCGCCAGCGACCACCAATGACGGCCGCGCCAAACGATGGGTGGTGGTGCGCCCACCGAAGGCCACCACCGGTCTGCTGTTGGCCCGCGCCGATGGACCAGTACAAGAGAAGGCGGTAGGCGACCAGACCGCAGGCCGTGTCGGCTTCTTCCTCCGGGTAGCCGACTTCGAGCGCACATACGCCCGCATGCGCGCCGCGAACGTGCTCTTCCTCACCGAGCCCCGCAACGAGCCCTACGGGCGCGTGGTCGTGTTCCGCGATATCGCAGGCAACAAGTGGGACCTGCTTGGCCCGGGATAGAAGGGGCCTTGTGGGTTGCGTGCGCGAGGCATTAAGCCATGGTGGGTTACCGGTTGCTCTGGCGCCACAGGCGCGCGACCGATGGACACTCGGCGAAGCCGAGCGTCAACCCAAGTGCGCACACGCGAGGTGGTGCAGGGGGTTTTGCCGTGGCGCGCGGTGCGTTCGTCGCGGTTGCTGGTGATCACATGGCCACCGGCGCGCAAAGGGGCGTAGCTCACCGTACACATTTCAGCCGGTCGCGAATGGTACTGGGTGCCACGCCGAAATTCGGGTCGAGTACAATGTCCGCATGTTGTTGTGCGATGCCGATGCGCAACAAGGCCATGTGGTGGATCGCATGATCGAATGCATAGGCCAGTTCGCGGAACAACGAAGTGGCCATACGCTCGCGCGAAGAGCCATCGTAGCTGTGGTCCGCGATCAGGGTCAAACGCGCGTCGGCATCGAGGCCTTCGGCCCAAGCGCGCAGCGCACCCAACTTGGCCAACGTGGCACTGCGCTCGTTCTCCAGCGACTTGTCACGCTTCCGGGCATCGTAGTCCACGGTTCCGTTTTGGGCTTCCATCAAGCAGATGTAGAACTCCAGGATGTGCCGCATGTGCTGGCCAATGCTGGCATTGCTGAGAACGGGCACCGGCGCTGTGTAATCGCCCTGTTCCAGCCGAGCTACCAGACCGTGCAGCTCATCGAATTGCAGCTGTGCGTGCGCGATCAGCGGGTGGGCCGTCCGGTGGTGCCGGGCTTTGGGAATGCCCGCGCCCGACACCACCTCTTTCACCGGGACGGTTGCTGCGAAGTTGTTCATTGTTCGTGGGTGCATTCGGCCTTCACCGTCACATCAACGGACTGGGCGATGTTGGTGCTCGGCTTTCCCTTCACGAAGGATATGCCGTAGTCACCGAGTACGATCGGGAACTTGCTCTCGATACCCACCTTGCCACCGGTCACGGTCACGCTTCCTTTGGCCGTCACAGGATTCGTCTTGTCCTTGATCGTCATCTGGCCTTTCACATCCGCGGTGTAGGTGCCGTCCTTCGTGAAGTCGATGTCGCTGAGGTTGGTGATGGTGCCGGTGAACTTGGCCTTGGGGAAGGTCTGCGTATCCAGGAACTTGTCGCTGTTGAAGTGCTTTTGCATCAACGCCTTCTCGAACTCGAAGCCCTGCATGGGGATGCTGAACACAACTTCACCGGATGCGGGTTCAATGGTGCTGGTACCGGTGTAGTTGTTGGCTGTGATGTCCTCCACGGCGGTATGTGAAAAGAAGGTCACGTGAACGGCACGGCTTACGAACTTGCCACTGGGCAAGGAGGTGAACGCCAACATTGCGGGTAACGCGGCGAGAAGAAGGAGCTTTTTCATGGGTCTTGTGTTCAGGTTTCGTTGGAATGAAGGCGCTCGGTTGAGGCCGTTGGTATGTTCAGGGAACGAGGCTGCACTTCTCCAGCACAGCATGTTCGTACAGATCGAGGTCCGCATCGAACGAAGCGCCCGCGCGGATCACGCCTTTGATCGTGACGATGTCTTCGGTCTTCAGTCCATCAGCCTGCGTGTTGGTCTCGGCGGTGAACGAGCAGCGCACACCGGCCTCCGCACCTTCGGCCTTGAGCAATACGACCGTCTGCCCCTTCAGATCCGTCTCTTTGCTGCTCACCGTACCACTCACCGCCAGCACCTTGCTCTCGCCTTCAGTGTCGAGGTACTTGGCGTTCGCCGCAGTGCCGTCCTTGAGGAACTCGTCCACCAACGCTTGGGCATCGATCTCCCCATCGGCTTTCGTGGCCACCACATCGCGGTGCGGCATGTTGAACAGGTAGAAGCCGTATCCACCACCTGTCACTCCGATGATGGCGGCGATGATGAGCCCCTTGCGGAGCCAGCTGCGTTTGAAGCGTGAAACGTTCGTCATCCGTTCTGGGCCAAGGCCTATCAGTGCCTTGCTGAACGGATGGTCGTAGGTTATTCCTGAACCTGACGATCGAACGGATCGCTTCCGCTCAAGAACGACTGGAAACGCCGACCGCGGCTCATGCACTGAGCTTGCAGTATGGCCTGAACGAGACCATCACACATGTGGGTGGATCGACTTCAGAACCCTTTCCTCCAAAGTCGCGCTGTCAGGCATCGTCGTACCCACATCACGGTTCTCCATCAAATGTTCAATGGTGGCGTTCTGCTTTTGGAACGCCCGGCAACCGTCGCACACGCGCAGGTGCATCCACAGCTGCATGCGGTCCACGGTGCCCAAGGGGGCCATGGTCCGCCGTTCCATAAGCTGGGTCGCTTTCCGGCAGGAGAGCATCAAGGTGTTCATCAGGCTCATGGTGGTGCGATTATCGGTGTGCGGCCAGCTGCTTGGTGATGCAATCGCGCAACTTCAGTTTCGCGCGGTGGAGTTGCTGCCAGTAATTCGTCGGTGTAATGCCCAGCTCCTGACAGATCACTGTGGCCTCGCGGTCGTGCAGGTATTTCATCTCCACAGCGGCGCGCCAATGTGCGGGCAGGTGTTGGAGACATGTCGCGAGGTGGCTCTGAAGGGCTTCGTCCTCTTTTGCTTCATCCAGTTCCCAGTCGCTGGGCCGGTTCGCTTCCGTCCATCGGCCATTCTCGTCGAAGCGGTCATCATCCGTTTCGGGTGCGCCATGCAACACGGGGTCGCGATAGGCCTGGCGGTAGTGGTCGGCCAATTTGTT
Organism: Flavobacteriales bacterium; assembly: GCA_016699575.1. Lineage (NCBI taxonomy): Bacteria > Pseudomonadati > Bacteroidota > Flavobacteriia > Flavobacteriales > Flavobacteriales bacterium. The sequence goes on from CP064979.1 coordinate 1,778,789, forward strand.
CTTCAGGATGGAGAAGAGCCAGGTGCGCGGGCTGCTTTGTTGCGCGAATCGGTCACGTGCGGTCCAGGCAGCCATGAAGGTGGTCTGCACCAGATCTTCGGCGATCAACGGATCATTCAGCCGCTTCGCTGCAAAGCGAAGCAGTTCCTTCGTGTGCGTGCGCACCAGGTGGGCGAAGGCAGCGGTCCCGGTTTCTAGGTTTGGCGCTGGCAGCGCAGTGGATCCCACTTCCTCCATGTGCCCAAGGTAGGCGGCATCAGCGCTGCGCGAACTGCCGCTGGCGGATGAAATAGGCCTTCCAACTGAACGCGATCATGTACACGATCGCCACGAAGAAAAGCGCCACGGCGGTCAGCATGGCGCCTTCCTCCATCGCCGAATTGATCCAACCGGTGCCCACCAACAGTACGGTAACCACCAGCACCGCGAGGCTCACATACATGAAGATGCTGGCGATGCTCAGGCGCTTGATCTGCCCCAGCTTCGCTGTCACGATGTTGCGATCGTGGACCGGGTCCTTGATCGTGTTGTTCAGTTCATCGGTAAGGCCCAGCACCATGCGCGAAGTGCTGTTGAGGATCACTGCGAGGGAAGGGATCATCGACAGCGGCAGTGTCCAACTCTCCATGCGATCAGTTCTGCTTGGACTTATGATGCTCGCACATCGGGTCACATTCATGCCCCTTTTCGCCATGTGCGAACATGTGCTGCCCGTTCATGCACGCTTCCGAGCAAACGTGATCGACCAGCTCGGGTTCTTTAACGCTCGCACCATCCATGCACGAGGCGTCGCACACATGGCCCTTCTCACCATGCGCATACATGTGTTCACCGCTCGCGCATGCTGCTGTGCAGTTGTGTTCGGCAAGTTCACCGGAGCCAGCGGCGGCGGCGGCCCCTGTTTCCGAACCGGATGGGGCGCTGCAATTGCCACCTGCGCAGCAACTGGTCAGGAGGGCGGTGACCGCCACGAAAAGCAAGGTCTTCATTGGTTTGTGTGTTGTTGTTGAATGGTTCGCGCGTCCTCCTTCACGATCAAGGCCACCACGATGCCGAAGACAACGTGGCCGAGGATGCTGCCGATGGCCATCAGCATCATGCTGCCTTCCATGGGCGGCATGCCGCCCAACAATGCGCCCATAAGGCCGATCACCACCTGGGCGAACACAAAAGCGGCCAGGCCGAAGAGCGCCCCTTTTACGACCGCGCCGTTCGCCTTGCGCACCACCTTCCGGAAGAACAGGGCATAGGCCAGGGCGAACACCACTCCGATCATGAAGTGCATGGCCCAGCCCAGGGCAAGGGGAACCCCCAGCATCATGGACAGCATCGCCGCCGGGTCCATCTTCGGCAGGCCCATGAAGGGGGCCACCAGCATCACAAGGGTCATCGCTGCCGTGGCCAGAAGGCCGGCCATGGCCGCTTTAACGTGTGTAGGGTCCATGTGTGTTCGGTTCAGTGAACGGGCAGCTATAGGCGGGCCGTGTACCGTTCGTCGCTTCCGCTACTGGAACCTGACAACCAGGCCCAACTTTGTGTCAGGGAAGCTCCTTCCCGACGACGAACGGAACAGTGATCGGGCCCATGCCACTCCGCACAACGCTTCTACTTGCCGCCATCTGCCTGCTCACGGTGCAACCGGTGCAGGCACAAGAACACCCGTACATCGCGGCGTACTCGCTTACGGTGTTCGATGGTGGCATCCGGTTGGATTGGACGATCCTTGGTGGAAGCACGTGCGATGGTCAGGAAGTGGAGCGTTCCACCGATGGTGTGGTGTTCGCACCCGTTCACCGCATCGACGGCATCTGTGGCGACCCGCTCATTGCCCGCAGTTATGCCTGGGTTGACCAGGAGCCGCCAGAGTTCAGCACCGTGCACTACCGCGTCAAGCTGGGCTTCGATGGCTACACGTCCATCAAGGCCGTGGTCTTCGATCAACTCACCACCAGCGATCAGCGCTTCTTTCCGTCGCCCATGACCGGTGAGGCGACGCTGGTGGTGAACGTACGTTCACTGGCCACGATCGATTTGCGCATCTGGAGCAGCAGCGGCCAGCTGGTCTTCGAGCGCGTCGGCGCAACCGGCCCGGCCGTACCCATCTCCATGGCCGAAGCTCCTGCCGGGGTATATGTCTACCAGGCCGCAAGTGATGGGCGCTTGTTCGTGGGGCGGTTCGTGAAGTATTAGGATCCAACTCACGGACACTTCTTGGCCGCACCAAGATGCTCGACCACAGGCAGGAGATCACAAACCGGTCCGTACATGTTCGGCAACCGTTAGGAAAACCAGGCGCTCTTGCAGCGTGACGAAGCGTAGGCCACCGGCGAGCATGGTGGCGGGTGGCTTGCGGCCGACCTTCCGTTCGGTATCTGTCCTTCCACCGCCCAATAGCTCAGGGTGCTAACTCGAGCTCACCCAAGCACCTTCTCGCTCCACCGCCCTCCCCAACGCCTCCAAGGTCTCCAGCAACCGTGTGACTTCCTCCAGCCGCTTCTTCGTCCTCTTCCCTTCGAAGTGTCCTGCGATGGTGCTCACATCCGCCGGTGCGGCGAGCGTGCCGAGCACCGCGCTCAAGGCCGCGCCAAACGATGGGTGGTGGTGCGCCCACCGAAGGCCACCACCGGTCTGCTGTTGGCCCGCGCCGATGGACCAGTACAAGAGAAGGCGGTAGGCGACCAGACCGCAGGCCGTGTCGGCTTCTTCCTCCGGGTGGCCGACTTCGAGCGCACATACGCCCGCATGCGCGCCGCGAACGTGCACTTCCTCACCGAGCCCCGCGATGAGCCCTACGGGCGCGTGGTCGTGTTCCGCGATATCGCAGGCAACAAGTGGGACTTGCTTGGCCCGGGATAGAAGGGGCCTTGTGGGTTGCGTGCGCGAGGCATGCAGCCATGGTGGGTTACCGGTTGCTCTGGCGCCACAGGCGCGCGACCGATGGACACTCGGCAAAGCCGAGCGTCAACACCAGTGCGCACACGCGAGGTGGTGCAGGGTCGGGAGCAGTGCGCTAGGAAAGCACTAGAGGTACTGTTGCAATAAACCCGGCACCTCGTCCGGTTTCATTGCCATTCTGAAGCTCCACACCCCGTAGTCCTTGGTGGCGTTCACGGCATGGCACCAGCGCAAAGCCGCGGCCTGCTTCTTCTCCTTCAATTCATCATAACCCTTCGTCTCCAGGATAAGATGGCGTTCTCCTTCACCTTTCAATCGAACGATGAAGTCCGGCACATACTCGTGCTGTTCCCCATTGTGGATATAAGGTATTCCCAGCCCTAGCCCAGCGTTTTTCACCCAAGCGTCAACGACGTTGTGGCGGTCCAGGAAGTACGCCGCGTTTTGCTCCCATCGCTTGGTGTCGGCCACCACATAGTTCACATGGCTGCGCATGGTCTCACGCGTTTCACGTGCGGTCCAGAAGTCCACATCGCTGGTGCTGCCCGCACCGCGCGAACGCTCGATGAGCGGCAGTTCTACCGGTACGCCCGCCTGTTCATCACCACGGATGTTCTCCACCAACGTCTCTACCAACCAACCATAGTAGGGCGACATGAACAAGTCCTTAATGTCCGCTGGTGCAGCCACCTCAACGAATTCGTTCACGTAGCGCTCGACAACGCGCGTTACCTGTGGGAAAAGGGACTGCGCGGTCAACCGACCAACGCTCTGCTGCACGTACTCCTTAGTGATCTGCCCGGCCACCTGGAAAACCAACTGTTGCAATCGATGGCCTGAACGGAATTCGCGCAACGTGATTTCTTGCGTCTTACCCGGGCCCATAAGGGAGGGTCGGCCGTTGTTGGAGGGGATGGAGGCCTTGGCAGTTACTTCCGGAGGGATCTTGTGTGGCTCCAACCTCAGGGGCGGCACATTCGTCCAGTCAACCTTGATGCGATCGCGTATCTCGTTCACATAGCCCTCCACACGCGGAAACTTGATAGCCAATGCTCTGCGTTCCGGCAGGGCACGCACGTGCTTCTTCTTCTGAATTTCTTTCGATGGACCTGCACCGCTCGCTTTGAACGGTACTACTTGGAACGGCACACCGAAGATCTCCGCAACTTCTTCCGTGAGTTTTCCGTCCTCCCCGATATCGTAGTTGGCACGGCGAAGACCACGACCAACGACCTGCTCGCAGAGTAGCTGGCTTTGGAAGGGACGCAGGCCGATGATGTGCGTGACCGTATTGCAGTCCCAGCCTTCCGTGAGCATGCCCACGCTCACGATGCAACGCACATCGCGACCGGGCGGGTGCATAGGCCGGTCCATCTTCTTGGCCAACTCCTCGAAACCTTCGGGTAGGATGTCACGCCCCTGGCGGTCGCGCGGCCATTCCATTCGACCAACAGTGTCCAAGGTGAAACGCATCCAACGTACTTCATCGCTCTTAGATGCGCCGCCATCACTATCGTCCACCACCTTGCTGTGGACTACGATGGTGTTCTGTACTGTTGCAGAGTTCTTGAATTCGGGCAGACCGGACGGTGGAATACCATGTGGCCGCACGTCGTTTGCCAGCCACTCGAATATGACATTGGCCAAAGCGGTGTTCTTGCAAACGAGGATAAACACTGGCGGCCGTGGTTCCTGACCGGTCGCCTTCCACTCTTCCCAGATCTTGTGCCAACGACCACCCAACATGCCTATGGGCGTGTTGCTCCACTTCAGTATGGCTTCGGGTTTTGGAGCTGCGTGCTTACCCCCTCGTTCGCTTGCTGTGAGACGGCCTGGCTGCAGGATCCATTGCCAGATGTTGAAGTAGCCCGGCACCTCTTGGCCGCTGGTGTCCTGCACTGCGAGTTGTGGGATCTTCACCAAGCCGCTTTCGATGGCATCGATCAAACCGAAGTCACTCACCACCCATTGGAAGGGGCGGTTGGCATCTTGGCCTACGCGGTTCAGATAGTACGGCGTTGCGCTGAGGTCGATGCAGGCATTGATGCCACGCAGCTTGTGGATGCGGTCCAGGCCTTCCACCCAAATAGTCGCCTCCTTCTTGCTCTCCTTCCATTCCTCCTCCTCATCGGGGTCCTCGAACTCCAACCCTTCCTGTTCCTCCAACTTCGTCTTGATCCTGTACGCGTGGTGCGCTTCGTCGTTGAAGACAAGTATGTTCTGCTTACCACCCACCCCGCGCAATACACGGTTTACCAGTGCGGTGTCGCTTTCCACGTACTTCACGCTGCGAATCTTGAGCGTGGTGTCGATGTCCGCGTCGTAGCCGGGTGCTACTTCGATAACCTCCTGCGCGATCTGCTGATGCAGCGTTTCGCGCGTTAGCCAGCGCGTCCCACGTTTGGTATCGTTCTTCTCGCCGATGCGGATGGTCTCCGTGGTCTCCACGGCCACACCGGCTTTCACCACTTTGCCGCCATCACCGCCGGTCTGCGGCACCTGTGGCTGGAATTCGTGCCAGTTCTTGATCAGCACTTTGCCTTGGCACAGCTGCGCCATCAGGTGCGCAGGCACCAGGTCGCGCTTGCGATAGAGGCTTGCCTCGCCTTGCTCGGGGTCCAGTTCGCTCAGGCGGCTCCGGATGGTGACGTTGGGGCATACTACCAGCACTACATCGCTGAAGCGAGCATCGCCTTTGTCGTTCACCTTGTTCAGGATGCTCCATGCGCTGAGCATGCCCATCACCGTGGTCTTGCCACTGCCCGTAGCCATCTTACAGGCATAGCGCAGGAAGCCAGCATAGCCTTTGGCCTTTGCCTCCTCACCGGGTTCATCGCGCTTCACTTCGATGCCTTGGCGGAAGTCGGCCCGAGCCTCCGTAAGGAAGATAATGGTCTCTGCTGCTTCAACTTGCGCGAAGAAGAGCCGCTGTTGGCGGCCTACGCGCGTCCAGTATTTCAGAAGGTCCAGTGTGGTGCGCGTTACGCCTGGGTAGTTCTGCTCGCGCCAATTCTTGATGCGCTCCCGGATAATGTTCACCTGCCTCAACTCGATCAGGATCCCCCCTTCCTGCTCACCTCGGCCCTGCGGCCGATACCAATAGCTCGCTGGTCGCCGACCTTGCCTGCGGTCCGCGCTTTGGCCCTCCAATATCCACCAATGCTCTTTCGGCTCGTCGTATGGGCCGTTCAGGATCGGGGTCTCTACCTCGAAGTTGTTCATAGCCCGAACGCTTCCTTGATGAAGTCGAGTTTTTCTCTCACTTCGGGATGTATCTCCTCTGGGTGCATGAACTCCGCGATTTCATGATAGCGTGTATAGTGCAGGCCATGGATCCCCGCAGCCGATAGAATCGGCGGCAGAACCACTGAACGGGCCTTGTAGTCCTTGTCGGCCAGTAGGCGTTCTACAATGATGGGTGGCTCTGCGGGGTTGGCGATGAAGGCGTCTACAATGTTCGCTCCGGAACCCGCACCGGCATACTTGTCGAACATGGTCACCAGTGAATCACGGAGCGTTTCGCTCTTGCCATCATTCTGGTCGATGTATCGCTTCAACGCGCCCGGGTGCACCAGGTAGCTCTCCACCTCGTATCGTTTGAAGACGATGCGATTGAATTTCCCAGTCTCTGGTCGTTCACTGGGTGGAACCCCCTGTTCCTTGCCATCACCATCCACCAGTTGCACGGCGGTCATCGCAGGCTCGATGAGTTGCAGGGCTTCGTAATGTTCCCGTGCTTGTTGTGTGGTGGTAGCAGGCTTCCAGAAAGGCTCAGTGCTCAGCCACGCATGCAAAGGATGTTGCAGAATGCGAGCGAACTCGCGAAGCAGCTTCCAGTCGGTAGAACCTTCAAGATAGAGGATGCCTTTGGTGCCGAGCGCTAGCATCACGTCTGCTTGGGTCAATGTGCGCAATGACTTCACCAACCTTGTGCGCGCCACCTTATCGGCCAATCGACGCGGGGTTGAGAACACAAGCATCAGTTCCTCGGGCTCGACCGAATTGATGATGACCTCCGAATGCGTGGCGATAATGAGCTGCGAATTGCGACGAGTCGCTACAGAACGAAGTTCAGCGTAGATCACATCCTGCAGGAACACGTGAAGGTGCGCGTCCGGCTCATCCAGTAGTAGCACCGATGCCGGGCGCATATGCAGGAAGGCCAAGAGCATGAGGACCTGTTGCATCCCACTACCTGCTGCGCTGACATCCAGGCGCAAGTCTGTTCCTACTGGCTGGTACTCGCAAACGATGTCGGCACCTATGCTATTGGGTGGCAACAGTTCGCAACGGAACAGGTCGCGGATCGACTTTCGTAGGGCTTCCCACGCGTCATTGATGCCATGTGCTTCAACGAGCAGGTTCCGGATGATCTCACCGGGTTTGCCCTGTCCGAGCAATTGATCTTGCTTGGCCCGCGTATACACCGGCTCCTCAATCGAAAGACCCGTCATCGGAGGCACATACGTAGCGTTGACATTGGCCTTCGTGCGCAGCACCTCGGGGTCGGCAGATGGAGTGGGCCGTATATAGATCTGCTCTGTACTGTCCGGCTTCAGTTCCATCGTGACCGTCCAGCCTTCAGTGCTTTGCACTTCTATCTCGATGGTCTTGCGCTGACGTTGATGAAAGAGCCAATCGAAGTTCCGCAATGGCACAGGCAGGAATGCTTGCCGCGCCATGGGGGCCTGCGTGTAGCCGTTGCGTTTGTTGTAGTCGTTCAGTTCACGCCACCGGTTCAATGCCAAGTTCCACGCCGCGATCGCCTGCAGTGCAGTGGTCTTGCCCATGTTGTTGGGGCCGGCCAGCACGACAGGACCCTCCAGCAGGAATTCAGCGTTCTCGTAGCGCTTGAAATTCTTGATGGTGACCTTCCTGATCATGGCTTCTTTGCGTTGTGCGCTACCTCCGTTATGCGCTTCAATACCTCCACGATCTCTTGATCGACCTCGGTCGGTTCAAGCAGGTTCGCCAATGCCGCATAGTCTGACTTGTTCATGGAAACGGGCAGCCCCAGTTTCTCAAAGAAGCTCTTGAACACTTGCGGCAGGTAATCATCACTGACTTTGGTCGTGAGCCAGAAGGCATGATCGGGATCGCGCAGCACCGCAGGGGTGGTATTGTCCGCGATAGCCGCATGCATGGCCTCCTGTCGTTTCAGTAGTTCGCCCTGGTCGAACAGGTCTTTCACCTTCACGCTGCGCTCCACCCAGCGCATCAGCAAGCCTGGGGTGCAGAAGTAGTTCTCCAGTTCTCTGCGCTGCCACTGGAGCATGGTCAAGGGTGAGTTCGCCTGGATACGCACATCGGGTGAGTTGTCGAACACGGCGATGCCTGCCAACTGCGGATGGGCTTCGCGCAGCCCCGAGAAATGTCGCTGGGCCTTGTCCGTTTGGTTCAGCACATAATGGTGGAAGGGGCGGTCCAGTGCGGGCAGCGCTTCCGGATAGGCGATGGCGGCCAGGTTGCGCAAGGCGGTGAGGTCGGTGCTTCCTTCCAAATAGAGCACCCAGCCGGTGATCTCGGCCTGTATGAATTGGTCGAAACCGATCTCGTTGAGCGCCTTGCGGAGCTCTTTGGTCTGCCGCACCGTGTGCGGTTTGCCAATGAAGGCCACGATGCGGCTGTCTTCCGCTTCACGCAAGACCACCTCACTGTGCGTTGCCAGCACCAATTGGCTGCCGAGGGCGTCCGCTGTTGAGGAAAGTTCTCGGTAGATCTGGCTCTGGCGCAGGATCTCCAAATGCGCGTCCGGCTCGTCGATGAGCAGCACGGACTTCGGGCGCCACCGGAGGAACGTGAGCAATAGCAGTGTTTGTTGCAGGCCCCGGCCAGCCGCGCTCAGGTCGAGGCTCGCCTGTTTGCGTTGGCCCGGTGTCACTTCGTCCACGTAGCTCATGCTGATCTCCCCGCGCGCTGCATTGTACTCGGGGTCCAACAGGCGGATGCCGAAGAGCCTGCGCATCTGCGCCACCAGATTGGGCCATTCGCCCTTGCCCATTTCATCGCGCTCCTTCATCCACACCTGGTAGCACAGGTTGCGCAGCACGTCCGCGGTCTTGCCTTGGCCGAGCGAAACGGTGATCGCGCCCTCGTCGATCTTGCGCTCGTTGGATTCAAGACCGGACATCGGCGGTAGATAGGCCACATCGATCTCCAGTGCTTCATCCGGTATCTCCCACTTGTCCTTGGCGTTCAGGTGGCGTTTGCTCGGCCGGCAGTGGATGTACTCATCGTTGGCATGGTCGAACTCCAGCGCGCAGAACCATTCCTTCCCGTTGGTTACGCCTTCCACCGTGATCTCGATATGTACCTTCTGTGTAGCGCGCTTCTGGTCGCCCTTGGGCACTTGGCGCAGATGAAGGTCCTTCCAAAGCATGCCCATGTCCGGTACAGGCAACTGCACCAGGTCGCGGCGGCTCACGACAACTCCGGCGCGTGTCTTGGCCACGCTCTTCTCACTGCGCTTGGCGCTCCAGGTCTTCAACCCGAGGTCCCACAAGGCCAGCGCCTGTAAGGCTGTGGTCTTGCCGGCATTGTTGGGCCCCACGAAGATCACAGGTGAGCCGAGTTCAATTTCCGCCTCATCGAAGCGCTTGAAATTCTTGATGGTGACCTTTTGGATCATTTGCTCACCAGTTTCTTCACCACCACCAACTCATTCCCGCGCGGGTCGATCACCTTCACGGCTATCTGCTTCTGCTCACCGGCTGTGAAAGGTGCGCTCACCGTGCCGCTCAAGTGGTCCCACACGCTCTCGGCGAAGTCGGCGCGCAATTCCTTCTTCAGGTTCTCCCAGGCGCCGGTGCGCGGGAAGAAGGCTTGGTGTACACGGAATACCAAGCCGTTGTAGTCCGTGTCCAACAGCCAGCAGGGCACATCGCTGCCGCTGAAGTGGATGCTGTCCATGGTGGCGGGGTCGAAGGTGTCCAGCCCGAGCAGTTCCACTTCGTAGGTGGGCTCGTCCACCTTCACGCCTTGCACTTCCTTCACGGGTTTCACCTTCACTTCCGGCAGGCCGCACACGCTGAAGACCTGGCTGCTGCGCATGTTCTTCAGCAGGTCGCCCATTTGCAGGTCCATGGTGGCTTGCAACCAGGTGCAGGGGATGCCGATGCGCCCGGCGCTCTCCACGAACTCGCGCGCCTTGGGGTCGATGGCGAAGCCGATGACGAGCAGCTGCGTGTACTTCTTGGCCTCCGCCTCCTGCCAGGCCTCGCGCACCATGCGCTCGGTGAGGGCACCGCCTTCTGGGCCGAAGAGGATGGCCACAGGTTGTGGTGTCTGGTCACCGTTGATGATGGCCTCGGCACTCAGGCTCATGGTCTTGGCCGGTGGGCGCACCTGTTTCAGAGTGATCTTCTTGTTGCCCGCCAATTGCAGCACCGGCGCGCGGCGCAGCACTTCGGTCATGCGCTGCACATGCGTTTGGTGCTCGTCACTCTGGATGCCCGGTGTCTTCGGGTCCTCATCCAAGCCCTCGGCTGTAGGTATGGTGGCCTCCACGGCGAAGGGGCCGCACACGCGGGTGACGTTGTTCAACTTTTCGGGGCGGTCGAGTATTACCTTAGGCTTAGCGTCTTCTTCGCCAGCGACGTTGCCCAATGTGATATGTGGCACTATGCCACCAACTTCTTGACCACGGGCATTTTTCTTCTGCTTGAATACAAACCCACCCGCGGGTCCGCGCTTGGTGTCCAATAGTTCCCAATAAGCGAATGTCTTCGTCAACAATCGCTGGCGGGCTAGTGAGAGCGGTACTCTGCTTGTGTCGATGGTTATCCAGCGTCGCCCCCATTCTTCTGCGACGCATGCAGTTGTTCCACTTCCACAGGTGGGATCAAGCACCAAGTCTCCGGGATCGGTTACCATAAGCATGCAACGCCGAATGACCTTTTCACTTGTCTGAACGACGTACGACTGCTCATCTGTGAAGCTTCCAGTCCCAGTATCCAACCAGACATTGTCCAATGGTGTAGTAGGGTTGTCACTCGCGAGAAGGATAGTTGCGATGCCCTGACCAGAGCGACGAATTCGACCCATCTCCACAAGCCTATCCATGTCACCACCAGGAGTTGGGTCATATGCCCAATGTCGATTCGGTGGGATTGAAATGGAGGTCCCCTGAAAGTCATAGGGAGCACTTCGACCCTCCTGGTACCCTTGGGATGTGGTTGGTCCCAAGCGACAAATCTGCCAGCCCTTAGGAATTGGTTCCGTTCCGTTCAGCTGGCCTTCCGTCATGTTCTCGACTTCCTTAAAGTCCGGGGAGACAATTTTGGTGTACTGTTTTGCACCCCTCTCGCCCGGCTCTTTTATGCGCAGGAACGGAGCGAACTTCATTCGTTCTTTGTCCCGTGCATACACCACTAAGTAGTCGACAACGGATGGGATGCCCTTAGTGGACTGTGAACTCGTCTTGTAAAACGAGATGAGGCCAGCAGCATTCTCCGCTCCGAACACCTCATCCATCACCTCGCGTACGTGGTGCAGATTCTCGTCGCTGATCTGAACGAAGACGGAACCGCTTGGGGTGAGCAGGTCCCGGGCCAAGAGCAGGCGGTCGCGGAGATAAGTGAGGTAGCTGTGTAGGCCCAGCTCCCAGGTATCGCGGTAGGCCTGTACCATTTCGGGTTCGCGCGTGAGGCTCTCGTCCTCGTTGTGCTTGACTTCGCGCTTGCGCACAAAGGGCTGGAAGTTGCTGCCGAACTTCACGCCATAGGGCGGGTCCATGTAGATCATCTGCACCTGGCCGCCGAGGTGCTCGTAGCGCAGCAGGCTGTTCATCACCACCAAGCTATCGCCCAGGATCAGGCGGTTCACCCAGTTGTCCTGGTGCTCGTAGGCATGCACCACTTGGTCCGTTAGGCTGCGCTGCGTTACACCGAAGAGCTCATCCAGCATGCTCACCTGCTGGTCCTTCTTGTGTCCCTTCAGCGTTTTCAGGATGGCCTCGGTGCTCAAGCGCTCATGTACGAAGAGCGGCAACGTGGGCACCTCGAAGGCCTTGCGCTCAGCCTTGCCGCTCCAGTTGAGGAAGGGTTTGCCGAGCTTCTGCAATTGCTCCACGGCATCGGCCAAGCCGCGCACGGTGGCGAGGGGTTGTCTTTCTCCCTTCGCAGAAACTTCAGCGCCGAAGTACTCCTTGGGCGTGGCGAAGGTGTGCGGTGCCTCCAGCTTGGCGGCTTCGGCAATGCGGGCCAGCAGCCATTCGCCGAGTTCACGGGCAGCACTGGTGTCCCAGTTGAGGTCCGGGGCTAGGGAGTCATCATAGTGGTACTTGGCCGGTCCTTTCTTCTGCTTGAAGTGGGCCTGGGTGCCGATCTCCGGGCGCACGAGGGCCTTGGGCTCGGTGTGGTCGTAGTTGGCGACCTCGGGCTTGGCCTTGGCGCGGCCTTTTTGCTTAGCGGCCGGGGTGGAGGACTTGGTGGGGCCTTTGGGGCGGGGCATGTCGTGGAAGAGCCTGGCTGATCGGTACACTTCCGTTATCAGCCGGTGACGAATGTGCGGCGAAAAAACAAAGGGACAAGGGCCAACGGATCATCGGCCTTTGTCCCTTTCTTCGGCTGTCTTACCACAATCGCTTGTTGCGGTCCTTCCAATCGCGTAGGCGGCGTACCAGCAACCACACCAATTTGTGGAAGACAAGCACGGTACCCACGCCCAATAGCAGTTGGCTCACCACCTTGCTGATGGTCTTCGCATCGAGGCCGTCGCTCAGTTCCAAAGCACAGTGGTTCAGTACAAGGCCGATGAGCACGGCACTGATGATCATCTCTACGTAGTGCAAACCCTTCTCGAAGGTGCCGTTGCGGCTGCGCAAAACCAGATCGAAGAACCGGATTGCCATCACCCCCCAGTTGGCCAGGAGGAATGCCAAGGCATGCGACCATTCGCCAGCGGCAATGAGCACCACCCCAGCATGCAAGGTGCCTAGGAAGAGCAATAGGACCAGCACGGCCAAGGAGAACCCGTCCAGTTGCACACTACCAACGCCCGTGATATTGCCGTTCCTCACAGCGAGCAATGGCACCTTGCGCAGGGCCTCTACCATCTCGTCGGGAATGAGCCCCTCGATCACGCGTATCAGGCCGGAGAGGAGAATATCCGCGTACCGATCCAGTTCTGTAACGAGCCTGGAGCGGTAATCCTGGTGGGCTAGGATCAACCGGTCGTTGTCTTGTTGTGAAAGGGAGCCGAAGCTCCTTACGTGCTCCCGCTGGGCCTCCTCGATCTGTTCGTCCCTGATGGCGCTTGCCCTGTCCTTCAGCCCGTCCACCACGCCCAGCAGTCCCAACGTGTGGTGGTCGAAGAAGGCAACAACCTTGATCACCGTCATCCCCTGGATCAGGGGACGAGCAAGTACTATGGCCTGTTCGGCCAGCACAGCCTCTTGGCTGATCTCGTTCTTAGCGTGCGTGAGGTACGCTGAGTAGGGTTGGGGCAGATGTTGGTGGTCCATGGCTTATCCGCTGATTGGCGAACAAGGCACGGCACGAACGCGAGGCTGGTTTGGTCTGCGGCGGGCAGGCGCACCCGGCGTTCCCCACACTCCCGTGTGGGAAGGCCAGCGATGGCACGAGTCGCCTCGTACCATCGCGCGCATACATTCGCCTCCCAAGAAAAGCTCTTCCGCACCCTCGACTGGAATCAGGAAAGCGGTTGAGCATGGGACCAGGCCGGCGCGTTCGTTGCCGGCCTTGTTCTTTGCAAGTGGTTCTGATCGGTAAGGCACGAGCACCCAAACTCATTGCGGCACCTATCGCCGGACCCCGGAATTCTCCAGAGCCGACCGAACGGCCCGCCAGCGCGGATCGGGTCAATTGATGATTGTGTGCTCGCTGGTACATCTTCTATTGCTGCATGGCCATGGCGCGCTTGAGGAACGTCTCAACCATGTTGTTCACTGATCTGTTCTCGCGCTGGGCATGTGCTTTCACGTTCTTCACTACAACCGTCTCTAACTTGAAGCTGATCGGCTGACGGGGGATTGTCTTGATCTTTGTTTGGAGGTCCATTATAGAGAGCTCAGTTCGAGGGACCCGTTGAACGGGTCGCCGCCCCGTGGGCGACAGTGCTGCTTTCTTTGCCATGGTGAAAAGGGTTTGACGGGTAGACGGAAGTATGCCGTTGGGGTTGCTTGGTATTACCGCGCGGGGATAACTCAGCGAAGTGGTCTTGCGACTTTCACCGGCGGCCTCCGCCCCGGCAGGTCATGACACCCAAACGCCAATAGCGACCGCGATCCCCACCGTCACCAGCATAAACACCGCCCGCTCGTTCAAGCTCATATCGTGCTTGTCCCTTTCCTCCTCACTGATCACCGGCGACCAGAAGAGGTGGAACAGGTCAACCAGGATGGAACGGATGGCGAGCAGGACCCTCACGAGTGCAAACGTCGGCAACCGGATGCCCCACAGCGCGGGCATGCGGTCATTGCCTTCCTGCCCCTAGCTTATTGCCGCGCCGATCGACGGCGTTCTTGGCAATGGAACAATTCAGGAAGGGGGCCATCGTGCCGCATTACGGCGAGCTGTGCCGGGTGACGGGCGCGACTGTGATCAACAACCACCTCTGTTACACCGTGGAGGACCTGCAGGGCAACACCGTGCGCGGGGTGCACTACTTGCAGCACGCCCAGATCGTGAAGGAACTGAAGGAGATGGCCACCTACGCCGTGGGCGATCAGGTGCGCCTGCGCAATGTGTTCGGGCACCTGCACGTGAAGGCGCGGTGGTGGGACAGCCGCAAGGGCCTGCTCATGTACCGCGTAACGGACTACTACGAGGAGAGCCGCATGCCGTGGATACGGTCGCAGGCGGAACTGGATGCGCTGGTGGTGGAGCGGATCCTGCCCGCCACCCTAAAAACACCGACGGGGGCCGAAGCCCCCGCCGATGCCAACAAGTGAACGAACATCAAGTGCCGTTGGAACGCGCCGGTGAAGCAGAAAGTTCCGGTGCTGCGCTTTGAACCCTGGGCCGGGCGCCCTGTAAGTCTCCCTTACCATACTATATGGTACCGCCGCAGCACCCGGCGCGGACGTGGGCTGCCGGTGAACGCAGCGCAAATACATGTACCTGCCGCGCGAGTACATGTACCGATGACGTTGTCTTATGTACCGGCCGCGCGAGTACATGTACCGCCGCCGCTGTCTTGTGTACTCACGGCGTTGGCTTATGTACCGGCGCTGTTGTCTTGTGTACTGACGACGTTGTCTTATGTACTCGCCGCGTTGTCTTGGGTACCAACGGTCTTGTCCCATGTACTCGCCGCGTTGTCCTATGTACCGACACCGTTGTCTTGTGTACTCGCCCCGTTGTCTTGTGTACTGATGGCGTTGTCTTATGTACTCGCGCCGTTGTCTTATGTACTCGCCGCTTTGTCCTATGTACCGGCGCCGTTGTCTTGTGTACTCGCGCCGTTGTCTTATGTACCGACGGCTTGGTCTTATGTACCCACGGCGCGATCACATAAGACCGTGAGCGCGTACGGCATCATGGAACGGCACGTCCGCCTACTTCAACGAAAGCCTGTAACACCAAGGCTTTCAGGAGGCCTTCTCCCGGCCTGCCGTTAGGGTTCGGGCTACCGGCCTGCCGGGATGTTTTGAACGAAGGACTTCGCCCCTGCGCTACAACGGTCACAATTCACCTAAAGCTTTTGTGGGTACAGCATCGAAGGCCCTCGGACGATGAAAAAGATCTGGTATGAAGTGAAACTCGGGCACACCCGGGTGACCTACGCCGCTCTGGTCGAAATGAGCGGTACGAACATCACGATGCTGACGAACAACGCATCCTTCCCTGCTCCCAACCCTTCGCTCGCCGACTTCGAAAAAGCCAAGGACCGCTTGGTGGCCGCCGTGGATGCCTACCGTTTCACCCGCAGCCGTTTGGACAAGGAGGAGCGCGACATCGCCTTCGCCGAACTCAAGACCATGCGCGCCGACCTGGGTGCCTATGTACAAACCACCAGTGCCGGCGACAAGGAGTTGATCACCAGCGCCGGTTTCCAAACCGAAAAGGCACGCCAACCCGTTGGCCTGCTGCCCGCCCCCAGCGATGTACGCGCCATCGTGCGCCCCTTCCCCGGAAGTCTGGAACTGCGTTTCAAGGGCGTTAAAGGCCGCCTCAGCTACCAAGTGAGCATGTGCGCCGGCGACCCCAACGTGGAGGCCAATTGGAACATCGTGGCCACCACCGGCAAGAACCGCATGGTGTTCGACGATCTGGAAAGCAATGCCGTGTACTTCTTCCGTGTGGTGGCGCTGGGCGCCGCTGGCTGGAGCCCTGTAAGCGACGTGGCCGCCGCAAAAGCCGCCTAAGCCACAGCACTACGCATCGCGTCCCCGGTTGCTTCTCCTTCGGCAGCCGGGGCGCGGTCGTTGAAGACCACACCCCATGACAACCCTCGGCTTGATCCTGCACGAGAACGACGCACAACTGGTGCACGTGGCCCACCTGCTGCCGCCCGCACAACGCACACAAGCGCTGGCGCACATGCGCTGGTGCGCCCGCACCCCCTACGCCATCGTGAACCTGGTGGAAGTGAACGACGCACTGGTGGGCTATTGCACCGCCGTGCGGTCCGGCACCACGGTCCGCATCGCGCACTTCTTCCTGCAGGCCTCGGTGGAGGTCACCGCGCACAGCCGGGTATTGGCCGATGCCTTCGTGCGGGCCCTTCTTGCGGATGGTGCGGCCGGTGTGCATGTGCAATGCAGCCCGTACGACGTGCCGTTGTGGGCCGACCTCGGTTTCGTCGTGTGCGACCAGTTCGCGCGCTACGGCGGCGGTGTCTTCCAAGAGGCCCAGCGCGACGAAGTGCTGCTGATGGAACCCGTGCACACGCTGGCCCTGCTGCACCTGGACCGTAAGGCCACCGGCGAAGACCGCACACCGCTGCTGATGGAACACCGCTACGCCGCACAGGGCTACGTGGAGGAGAACCGCCTGCGCGGCGCACTGCTGCCCGTGCTGGGCCACGGCTACATAGTGGCCGATGCGCCCGAAGTGGGCCTGGAACTGCAACGTTGGTTGCTGCCGGTGCAAACGCACATCGTGGTGCCCGAAGCGAACGCGGCCGCCTGCGCGCACCTGCACGAGCGCGGCTACCGCGTGCACGGCACCAGTGTGCGGTTGGTGCGCGGCGCACTGCCGCACTTCCGCCCCGAGCTGGTGTTCGCATGGCCGTGGTGAGCAACCGGCAAGACATCAGAACGAAGAAGCCCCGCGGAAGTCGCGGGGCTTCTTCCGTTCTGATGGGCTGCGAACCCCTGCCTTGTCCACCACTGCCGGATGGTGATCTTCGCGCACATGCGGCGCTTGTCCGATATCCGCTTGCAGGCCATCGTGGTGGCAGCGGGCGTGGTGCTCATGACCATCAAGTTCGTGGCGTGGCGCGCCACGCACAGCAACGCCATCCTCAGCGATGCGCTGGAGAGCATCGTGAACGTGGTGGCGGGCGCCTTCGCGCTGTATGCCCTGGCGCTGGCCGCCAAGCCGCGCGACCGCGAGCATCCGTACGGCCACGGCAAGGTGGAGTTCATCAGCGCGGGCATCGAAGGCGGCCTGGTGGGCATCGCAGGCATCGTGATCGTGGTGCGGGCGGTGATCGCCTGGCTGCACGGCCACGCGGTGCACGCAGTGGACACGGGGATCTACCTCACCGCCATCGCCGGCGGGCTGAACCTGCTGATGGGCCTGGTGCTGCAACGCCGTGGTCGCAAGCAACGCAGCATCACCATGGAAGCGAGCGGCACGCACCTGCTGGGCGATGCGTGGAGCACCTTGGCCATGCTGCTCGGCCTGGCCCTGGTGCGCTTCACCGGCCTGCAGTGGTTCGACAGTCTCTTCGCGCTGGGCTTCGGCCTCTTCATCCTGGTGCAGGGCGCACTGGTGCTGCGGCGCGCCGTGGCCGGTATCATGGACGAAACGGACCGGCACGCCGCCGATGCCGTGGTGGCCTTGCTGGAAACGCACCGTCGTCCGCAATGGGTCGACCTGCACAACTTCCGGGTGATCCAGTTCGGCCGCACGCTGCACATCGATTGCCACGTGACCCTGCCGTGGTACTACAACCTGGAACAGGCGCACGAGCAGATCGCCGCGATGGAGCGCTTGGTGAACGAGCAGGGCGACCGCGGCGTGGAGCTGTTCATCCACATGGACCCGTGCATCGCCACGTCGTGCAGCATCTGCGCACTGGAAGGGTGCCCCCAGCGCAAGGCACCGCAGCAGCGCCGCATTGCGTGGACGCACGACAGCGTGCTGGGCAATGCGAAGCACGGGAGCTAACGCACGGTGCCGCTCACAGCAGCGGCCCATGCACGTTCAGCGCTTCCGTCCTGGTCCGCGCTATGGAAGCTGTGCTGATCGGGTGCTGGTGGGCACCGCACCGCCGATGTTCACCAGGATCATATCGCGATCGTTGTTGGCGCCCGTGTATTTCACGATGCCGTCCATGTTGGTGTCCTCGCCGTGGTAACCTGCAACGGTATTGGTGGGCACCACCCCGCCGATACGCACCAGGATCGGGTCGCGATCATTGAGCGCACCGGTGTACTTCAGCTCCTCGTTGAAGCTGCTATCGCCCGACCAGAGCACGCGGTAGGCTCCAACGGCCTTCCGCGCATCGGTCCCGAAGGTGCTGGTGAGCGACGTGGTCAGATCGACGGTGGTCGCGGTTCCGCTCAGTGCAACGGGCAAGGCCGTCATGCAGCCCAGATGGTTCCGGTGATGCACGGCAACATAGTACGAGGTGGTCGGCACGGCGAACGCAACGGGGCTCGTACCGTCGGCATCCACCACATCGCCGTCGCGCTGCACCAACGCGCTCCGCGAACGGATCACGGAAGTCATGTCGTTCGCGTCGCGCAGTTCCAGGAGCACCCAGTCCACGATCGCATTGCTGCCGGCCACGGACAACACGCCTGCTGTTGTGGGCCCGCCGGCCGCCCCGGTGTGCACATAGCCCTGTGCTGCGTAAGGTTCGCTCAGGGGAACGAGCCCATTGGTGCGCAAGGCATCGTCCATGAGGCCCGTACCGCTCACGAACGGACCTTCGAGGAAGACCTTCGGCGAAAGGAGAACGACGGCCGGTGCGATCTGCCCCAGCCGCGCGGTGCCGCCGCCGGTCACGTACACATTGTGATCGTTGCCCAGCGCAAATCCGAACGAGCCGCTGCTCGGTGTGGTGACGTACCACGCGGTGGTGCCATCGCTGTTCACCTTGCAGATGCCCATGGCGAACAAGGTGCCCGCGCACAAGTACGCATTGTTGTACTGGTCCATCATCATCTGCGCGTGCTGAAGGAACATGTTCGGTCCGTCGGCATCGGGGTTGGACCAGACCAACGCCCCGTTCACGTCGGCCTTCAGGAACGCCGCACCAGCACCGCCGCCCGCAGGGAACCCGCTCACCACCGGCGCTTGATCACTGCCCACCTCCACGCGGTAAGCGGTGATCGCGTGCGTGGTCTGCCACGTTATCGAACCGGTAGGCGAGAGCTTGGTGATCACGCTTCCAGCGCCGCCCGGGTACACACCGTTCACGCAGTAGGTGTTGCCTGCCGCATCACCCGCGGCATCGCCGGTGGTGAGGCTGTTCACCATAGCAAGGCTCCAGATGCCGTTGCCATTGCGATCGATCTTCGCGTAGCCGTTCGCATTGGTGCCGCGGCACACCAGCACCACGTTGCTGTCCGGCGTGAACTTGATGTTGAGCGGGGCACCGATGCCCACCGGATCGAACCACGACCAGAGCGCGGTACCGTTCGGCGCGAACTTCTTCACTTGCGTCACCTGGCCGTTCAGGCCCGTGCCCACCCCCAGAACGTAGATGTTGTTCGCCTTGTCAACGATGCACTTCTTGGTGTAAGACCCGTCGAAGAAGGTCTCGTACACCTGTCGCCACAGCAGGGTGCCGCTTGGGCTGAATTTCATGACGACGCTGTTAGCGTTCACCGGGTTGGAATAACCGGACATCACCGTGCCGGTTACGATGGCGTTGCCCGCTTGATCGGTTGCCACCCATGTGGCCTTATCGAACATGGTGGTGCTCGTCTGGTCGAAGAAGGCCTGCCAGAGCTCGGTACCGGCGGAGTTCCGCTTGATGACGGTGATGTCGCCGCCGAGCGCGTAGTTGTAGTTGACGGTGAACACGTTGTTGGACTGGTCGAGCGCCACGGCCAAGCCGCTCACGGGTTGGTTCCAGTCCACGGTCACCTGGGCTTGCAGGGCGCAGGTGGTGGCAAACAGGGCGATGGTCAGATGTCGGGACATGGACAGGTGCTTGGTGCTGGAGGGTTCGCCCCAGCTCTGATGGGAGGTAAGTGACGGCATGTGGCGCTAGGATCCGGTGACAACCATCAGCTTGGTGAAAGATGATGGTCGTTCGCCCGGCCTTGGGCCAGCTGCCGAAAGAGCACCGCGCTGATCGCACCGGCAATGCCGGTCCGATGGAACGGGCAATGCCGCCGATGGAGCGCCGGACAGCAGGCGATCAACACAAATAGGGCGCGCGGTGCCCTGCCCCACTTCCGCTCCGAGCTGGTGTTCGCATCGCCGTGGTGAGGAGAGACATGGATCCACCCGAACGAAGAAGCCCCGCGGAAGTCGCGGGGCTTTTTCGTATTGCCCACTTCGCACCCCCTGCCTTGTCCACCACTGCCGTACGGTGATCTTCGCGCACATGCGGCGCTTGTCCGATATCCGATTGCAGGCCGTCGTGGTGGCGGCGGGCGCGGTGCTCATGGCCATCAAGTTCGTGGCGTGGCGCGCCACGCAAAGCAACGCCATCCTCAGCGATGCGCTGGAGAGCATCGTGACCGTGGTGGCGGGCGCCTTCGCGCTGTATGCACTGGCGCTGGCCTCCAAACCGCGCGACCGCGAGCATCCTTACTGCCACGGCAAGGTGGAGTTCATCAGCGCGGGCAGGACGATCGGCACGGTTGAGTTGTTCCGCCCGGAGATGGTGGTCACATGGCCGTGGTGAACAGGCGCGCGGCGAGAGCGAACGCGTGAAGGGCTGCGTCCTGCGGAAAATGGAATGGCCTCGCGGCACGTGGACGGTGAGCAGCAAAGTGTTCTTCGGTGCGGGCGGCAATGCGAGAGCACAGCCCTGGGACCGTGCTCTCCTTGTTGGCCTTGCTGGATCAATTGTCCACTTCGAGCACGGCGTACCGGCTCAAGCGCCAGAACGACGCGGGATCCTTGATGTGCACGTAGGCCACGGCTTCGTTCTCCTTCACCAGCTCGTAGCTGGCGGCCGGGTGCTCGCTCACGAGCTTGGCCTCCTTGGAGTTCACGGGGATGCGATCGGTGCTGCGCTGGTCCACTTGCGTGAAGGATGCGGCGCTGATATCGTTGTTGACGGTGCTCGTGCGCCCGATGCCCAGCACTCCACCCTCTCGGGTGATCACACCCTGTTCCTGCAGTTGCTTGCGCTCGCCCACAACGTACCAAGCGAGGTTCAGGTCGTCCGTCTGCTGCTGCAGGAAGGCCTGCGTTTTGGCGAGCTCAAGTTCCATGCTACTGAGCTGCTGGGTCACTTGTTCGATCTTGAAATCGCGTGCGACCAGATCTTCCCTCAGTACGGCAAGACTGCTGTCACGCTGGGCCAGTTGCAGATCGAGGTCCTTCAACTTCTTGCGCAATCCCTTCGCGTCGACCTTGCTGTTGTCCAACTTCTTGGTGAGTTCCGCGATGCGCTCACGACTGTCGTTCATCAGGCCGTTCATCAGTTGGATGTCGCGCAGGATCCTTTCGCGCTGGTCCATGGTGAGGTCCGCCTCGCTCGTGTTGTTCACGTTGAGCTCTTTTTCGTCCACGAGGTCAAGGTTCTTCTCGATCTCATTGAACGAAAGGCTCATGGAGCCGATCAAGGAGTCGCGCTGGTCCAATGCGTTGATCAGGCTGTCGCGCTGGGAGGCAAGGCGCACCTCGCTCGGGGTCGGGCCGTTCTGGCAAGCCGGGAGCACGAGCAACAGGGCTCCGGTGCAGTACGCTGCGATGGTTTTGGCGGCGGTGTTCATCGTGTTGGTTTTCGTTGTGCTCGACAAGTGGTGTGCCCGGGCCATTGCAAGCGGAGCCGTGCTTGGAACTTGGTCGGGGCCGCGACTTTCTGCCCCGGATCGTGGCATTGCGGCCCCGCAAGCGACCCCGCTCAGCGCAATGGGATGTGCACGGAGACCGATGTGCCTTCACCCACCCTGCTGGCCACCGATATCGTCATCTTGTGTGCTGCAAGGATGCTCCTGGCGGTGGTAAGTCCCAACCCCAGACCACCGGGCCGACCGCTGTAGAAAGGTTCGAACAACTTGTCCATTTGTTCCGGAGGAATGCCTTTGCCGTTGTCCTGCATGACCAACCGCAGCTCTTTCGGACCGCGCTCGATGCTGGCACGCAGAACGCCCTTCTTCGGCTCCATGGCCTCTATGGCGTTCACGGCCAGGTTCGTCAGCGCAAGCACCATGAGGCCTTTGTCGAGCATCACCTTCGGCAAGTGCGGGGGTGCATCCAGCTCGAACCTCATGTCCTTCAATAGTATCCTGTCCCGCACGGCCGCCTCCACGTCTTGTATGACGACCGGTAGATGCACGGCGGCCAAGTGCAGTTCCCGTTTGCGCGTGGATTCCAGCATGCCCGTGATCAGCTCCCCGATGCGCTTCAGGTTGCGGTCCACGATAGCGAAGAACGGCTCGGGGCCGGAGTAGGCGTTCTGTGCCTTGGTCTCGTCGGCGATCTGCTCCATGGCGAGCCCGATGTTCGTGAGCGGGTTGCGCACCTCGTGGGCCACGGTGCGCATCAGCTGACCGGTCAAGGCGAACCGGTCCTCGCTCAGTTTGCTGGCTTCCGCGCGTTTGCGACCGGTGATGTCGTCGAACACAACAAGGAAGCCATCGTCCAACTTCAGCGCCCGCGCCAGCACCCACATGTCCACTGTCCCTTCCCTGTAGTGCAGCTCGCGTTCGAAGGGCTGGCCGGTAGTGACGACTTCGCAGTAGGCTTCGTACAAACCCGTGCTCCGGTTTTCCGGCATTTCCACCAGCAGGTGTTTTCCGATCAGGTCCTCACGTCCCACCTGCTTGTTCGCGGTGTTGTTGCTCGTGACCCACGCGAAATCCGTGATCCCACCAGCAGTGTCACGCACTGCCGCGAAGGTCATGATGCCGCTCGGTGACAGGTCCAGGATCTTCTCGTTCAGTTCCTGGAAACGTTTGCGCAAGGCCACCTCATTGTCCAACTGCTCCACGCGTTGCGCAAGAGCGTAGCGGGCTTTCTCCACGGCCTTCACCGAGCGTACAAGCCGTGTGAAGAGCAGGGCCGTGGCGAGCAACGATACCAGCGCATACACGGTGAGCATCAGTGGTGTACCAACGAGCGTTCTGTTCTCCAGAAGCATGTTCGCATGCTCCTTGTCCAGGCGCAGATCGAAACGTTTGTATACAGCGCGGAGCTGGTCCATGTACACCCTTCCGGCCAGCAGCGAGTCGGGATGGAAGGTGCCACGGCGCGCCTCTTGAACGCGCTCGCCGAAGCGCTCGGTGAGGGTGAGGCTGAGCGAGGTGATCGTGTCGAGCTGCGCGAAGTCCAGCGGACCGGCACAGGCCGCTTTCACGCGGTCGAGGTCGTCCGCGATGCGCACGCTCGCATGCATCAGCGGCGAGAGGAACGGCTCACCTTTCGTGAGCAGGAACCCGCGGGTGCTCGTCTCCTGGTCCACCACATCGAGCATCACTTCGTTCAGCGCCGAGCGGAGTTCGATGTAGCGCCGTGTGGACACCACGCCCTCTTGGTAACGGACCAGCGTGCGGTAGGTGACGAAGAGGAGCACCAAGAGCAGCACCACCGTCCCTCCGTAGAGCCACGCCAGCAACTTCCGCTCTTTAACGGCCTGTTGCGCTGCGGCTACGGTGGGCATGTGTGCGGATGGGGAACTGTGCGAAAACCGGCCGACCGTCAAACCTCGAGGCCGAACGCCTTGAGCTTGTTGTACAGCGTTTTGCGGTCGATGTGCAACTGCTCCGCTGTTCTGGATTTGTTGTACCCGTTGCGCTCCAGCACTTTCAGGATCATGTCCTTCTCGGCCGCCAGTGCAGCGCTCCTGAGATCATCGCCCATGGTCGCAACCGGTGCGGTGCCGCTGTCCGCTGTGGAGGTCGGGTTGCCGTGGCGCACGGGTTGCGCACCGCTCAGCACCACGGCTGGCAGGCAATCGCTCGTTATGTGCGCGTCGGAACTGAGAAGAACGGCACGTTTCACCACGTTGCCCAGCTCGCGCAGGTTGCCGCTCCAGCCGTAGTTGAGCATGTGCTGCATCGCTGCATCGTCGAAACCGGTCACTTGCCGCCCAAGCCGGGCGTTCGCCAGCTCCACGAAATGCTTGGCGAAGCGCGGGATGTCCTCCTTCCGTTCGCGCAGTGGTAGCAAGTGGATGGTGAATTCCTGGATGCGGTGAAGCAGGTCTTCACGGAAGCGCCCCTCGGCCACGGCGCGATCCAGGTCCTCGTTCGTGGCGGCCAGGATGCGCACATCCACATCGATGTCCTTGGTGCCGCCGATGCGCTTGATCTTCCGCTCTTGCAGCACGCGCAGCAGTTTGATCTGGTTCTCGTAGGTGAGGTTGCCCACTTCATCGAGGAACAGCGTGCCCCCTTGCGCTTGCTCGAAGCTGCCTGCTTTGTCCGTAACAGCACCGGTGAACGCGCCCTTGGTGTGGCCGAACAATTCGCTGCCGGCCAGTTCCTTCGGAAGTGCGCCGCAATCCACGGCGACGAACGGCGCTGCGCCGCGCGTGCTTTCCTGGTGGATCCGCTTTGCAACGAACTCTTTGCCCGTGCCCGTTTCACCGGTGATGAGCACTGACATGTCGGTGGGGGCAACAAGACCGATGTGCTTGGCAATGAGCTGTGCCGCCGGCCCGGTACCTTCCACATAGTCCGAGGTCTTGGCACTACCTGGCTTTGGGGCTTTCGTTTTCGTCGCGGCCCCGTTGCCGTTCACCGGTCCGCTCCCCTCATGGCCATCGGCCGCAAGGGCATCCTGTACGCGCATCAGCAGTTCATCAGGATAGAGCGGTTTGCCGATGTAATCGAACGCGCCTTTGCGCATCAGTTCCACGGCAAGCCGCACTTCGGAGTACCCGGTGATGATGATGACCTGGGTACCAGGACTGGTCGCGCGGATGTGTTCCAGCATCTGCGGCGCATCGGTATCGGGCAAACGGTGATCACACAGCACCAGGTCGAACTTCTTGCCGGCCATTTGTTCCTTGGCCACAGCGCCACGGCTGGCGGTGCTCACGGTGTAGCCCTGCTTGCTCAGTAACCGGGACAGCAGCATGCTGAGGTCCTGGTCGTCGTCGATCACAAGTATGCTGGCGTTGGTCATGGCGTTGGTTCAAGCTGAGAAGCCCAGTTCGCGCAGCCGATCGAAAATGGATGCTCGGTCGAAGGGCTTCGAGATGAAGGTGTCCGCCCCCAGTTCCTGGGCACGAGCACCTTC
Organism: Flavobacteriales bacterium; assembly: GCA_016699575.1. Lineage (NCBI taxonomy): Bacteria > Pseudomonadati > Bacteroidota > Flavobacteriia > Flavobacteriales > Flavobacteriales bacterium. Next base: position 1,804,192 of record CP064979.1, read on the forward strand.
TCCTTCTATGGCGCTCATGGCGATGCAGGTGGTTTCGGGTGCGGTGGTCTTGATGTTCGGGATCAGGTCGTAGCCTAAGCCGTCAGGCAAGTGCACATCCAGGAAGACGGCATCGAAGCTGCCCTCCTGCAACAGGTCGCGGCCTTGCTCCAGCGTATGCGCGAAACGGCATTGGGCACCGGAACGCTTGAGCATAGCGCAAAGCAGGACGCAGATCTCCCGCTCATCATCGATCATCAAGACCTTCCGGATGGCTTTCATCTCCTTTCGCTGCACCCGTCCGCGGCGCTTCCCATGGGACAACAATGTATGGTGGGGCCGTTCAACCCCTTCATTGGGAGCTACGAAGCGGCGTGCCAAGACGACGGATCGCGCGGAGGTGGGTCGCATTGGCTGGGGCGGGTGCGATGGCCGTGCCAGCCATACCCGGTCTTGGGGCGACAATGCTGTGCGAACGGCAGTACGGCCCCGGCACATTGAACTTGGCCTGCTGCAGTGAAGCACTGGGGAATGTCGTGTGCATTGGGGCATGTCTTCCCCTGATCGGGAACCGATCTCCTCACCCGGGCGATCGCACGTTCCCAGAATGAACGGACGCCGTTCGGTCCGTGCTGCGGTGCGGGCTTCGGCTGCGTCGGACCTGGCTCCGTGGATGGCAGGGAAATCGGATGCAATGGTGCGGTGAAGGAGAAGCAAAGGACCGCTCAGCGCACAACCCGTCTGGCTCGTGTTGTTCGCGGGGTGTTTTGGGGCGGTAGTGTGGCGGTTTTGCTGGGAGCCGTGGTCGTATGGCTGTTACAGGCGAAGGCGGCCGCGGTTGTTGAACACTCCTTGCGCAAAGCCGGTATCTCAACCCTCAAGCGGGGATCGGCCCAGCTCGATATCGTTGGTGGGCATCTGGTGTTGACTGATTGGGTCGTGGACGCTCCCGGGGAAGTCCCGACCATGCGTTCACGGGCAGCCCTGGATACGCTGGTGCTGCGTGGCTTCTCCAAGACGGATTGGCTCCTTCATCGTCGCTTTGAAGCAGCGGAACTGTTGATCGTGATGGACAGTATCGTATGGTGCGGGAAGCCCGTGAAAGGAGATGTGGATAGGCGGAAAGCGGAGCGGCCGTTTGGTGGGTTTTCCCTTGATCACATGAGGATGAGCTTCCGAACTGTTCAAAGCAGGACAGGAGATGGACCGGAAGTGGGAATAACTGAACTGTCCGGCGATCTGCGCGATTGCAGGTGGTCGCGGGACCATGATGCGGACCTTCCGATCGGTGGACGTGGTTCCCTGCGAACGGGCCCTGTGCAGGTACAGGGAAAGGAGCAAAGACCCGTGCGCATCGCAACAGTGTGTGTCGATGTGGATGACCGGTCCATTGTGCTCAAAGGGATCACGTTCGGTTCGGACAGTACCATCGAACGCGATGCCTCACGGCTGGAACTGGAAGCAGATCTGGTGACCGTTTCCGTGGACACTGCTCGTGTGTGCGGGGTGCGCTTTGCCCAAGGCCCGACCCCCGTGCAGCTGAACGCGGAACGCATCACACTCGCCGGTGCGCGTATCCATGTCGCCCGAGACAAGCGGCTGCCCGACCCGGCCTTCCGCTATCGGCCGCTAGTTGCGGGGCTCCTGCGCATGCTGCCCCTGGGCACCGGTGCGGACACCGTTGCGTTCCAGCGGGTGGACGTCACGTACCATGAACGAGCTGAACAAGGGGCCTCGTTCGGCCGGTTACCGTTCCATGGCATCCATGGGATGATCACCGGCGCACGCCATTTCGCGGACACCACGTCCACCGTGGTCGAGGCCAATGGTTTCCTCTTCGATTCGGCGCGTGTGCATCTCTACTTGCGCACCGCATCGAACGACACAACGGAGCGGTTCACGGCACGCGCACGGATACAAGGCATGCCCTTCGCCGACCTTGAACCCATCCTGCAACCGCTCACCGATGTGAGGCCCGTGAGCGGATGGCTCCGCGAGATCCGATTGGCGATGGAAGGTGATGACCGCACGGGCCGGGGCGTGGTGAGCATGCGCTACAACGATCTCAAACTTGCCGTGGGCGACAGGCACAACAAGAGTATTGGCGATGCGCTCGGCACAGCCTTCCTCAATGCGTTGGTGCGCAAGCGGCCGCGTGCCGATGCCGAACGCGAGCGGGAGGGTACCTTCACCATGGAACGCCGGCGCGACCGCTTCATCTTCAACATGCTCTGGCGCAGCACCCGCGAAGGCGCTTTGAACATCATGCTGCCCGAGGTGGTACAGGGCCGTGAGCGGACCACTGGCTGAATTCCTCGGCAGCGCCGGCCCCGCGCCTCAATGTGATGCGTTGATCGTGGAACCATAACCACGCACCTACCCGTGTATTCCCCACGTCAAGATAACGGACCTCACCGCAGGACGGGTCGCGGACGCCTGCCGATCAAGGCATTCCGCGCCGGGGGACCGTTGGTGTGCCCTTCGGTACGCAGCTTGGGTCCTTGGTCCAGAGCGCGACCATCACCGATGCGCCGACCATCAACCAAAACCCAGGACCCATGCTACGCTACGCCGCCATCTTCCTCGTCATCGCCATCATCGCCGCCGTCTTCGGGTTCGGTGGCATTGCGGCCGGTGCCGCGAGCATCGCCAAGGTGCTCTTCTTCCTTTTCCTCGTGCTCTTCGTGCTGTCGTTGCTCTTCGGGGCCAAGCTCTTCAAGAAGTCGGACCCCTAAGAGCCTGTTTGGGATCTCTTGAACGAAGGGCTCCGAGGCTATTTTTCGTTCAGGCGCATCCGGAAAATCATCGCGTAGCGGTGCCTACGGGATTATTTTCCGGCGAAGCATGGGCGGAAAAGAGACCGGAGAGCGAGTTTGAAGAGATCCCAAACAGGCTCTAACAACGGAACCATGGATACCAGAAGCATCCTTACGATCGGCGCCCTGTGCTTTGCATGCGGTGCCAGCGCCCAGGAGCTGCGGCTCAGCGGCGGGTACAACGGTAGCAACGTGCGCGAGGCCGGCGAACACCGCTGGGTGGGCCGGGCGGGCTACCAGTTCGGTGCGGACATCCTGCTGGGCAACACTTGGTTCGCGCGCGCTGGTGCGCACCTCATGGTGCGCAACCTCAACTATGCCTTGCTGACCACCGACACCAACGGGGTGAGCGTTGAGGGCAACACCGGGTTCAGGTACACCAGCCGCTCGTTGCGCGTGCCCCTGCATGTGGGCCGTTTCATCCTTGACCAGCGCGACGATCCCACGGTGAATGCGTACGCGTTCGCCGGTCCCACCGCGCTCTTCAACCTCAATGCGCGGCTGGAGCAGGATGAGTTCGAGGTGGAAACAGCGCCCGTGCAATGGTCCATCGGTTTCGGTGGCGGTGCGCAATACCGGTTCGTGTTCGTTGAAGCCGGTTACGATGTGGCCATGAGCAACATCTTCGAGGGCGATGCCCTGTCAACCGATCCCCGCGTGAACCAGGTGTATGCCGTGGCCGGGGTGCGACTGAAGCTCGCCGAGTGATGTGACTTTCCGCGCTCGCTCTGCGGTGTGGCGGTCATTCCCCACGATCGTGGAGCGGGTGTGGCGCCGTGGTCAAGCGGCACCTGCACCGCACCGCTCCACCCAGCGTGTGCACACCATGGCAGGATGTTTCGTGGGGTTGCGCCCACCTTCAGCCCATGACCGTTCCACCAACCCCAACGCCGGGCGCATCGTCGGTCCGGCGCGTGATCCAGCCGCAGTACCAGAAGTTCAGCCTCATCATCCTGGGGCTTATCGGCCTGTTCTATGCGCTCCACCATGCGCGGCCCATCATGGTTCCCATGATGTGCGCATTGCTGCTGGCCATGCTCCTGAACCCGGTGGTGAACCGCTTGACGAAGTGGCGGGTGCCGCGCATCCTGGCCATCACGCTTGCGGTACTTACCAGCATGGCCCTGCTGGCGGCGCTGGCCTACTTCATCGTTACGCAGGCCGCCCACCTGAACGAAGCCATGCCTCGCATGAAGGAGCAACTGAACGGCATTTACCGTGAAGTTGAGCTGTGGGCGCAGCAGAAGCTCAACCTGCAGCGGCGCGAGCTCAACGATGCCGTGGAGCAGATGAAGGAGAACGGCATGGCCGGTGGCAGCGGCATCGTTGGTGAGACCATCACCACGGTAGGGGCGCTCTTTGCGTTCTTCTTCTTGTTGCCCGTTTACACCTTCCTGCTGCTGCTGTACAAGAAGCTGCTCACCAACTTCCTCCTGCGACTGTTCGGCACGCACGAGCACGACACGGTGAAGGACGTGCTGGGACAGACCAAGGTGGTGGTGCAGAGCTATCTCTCCGGTCTGCTCATCGAGGCGTTCATCGTGGCTTCGCTCAACTGGATCGGGCTCACCATCATCGGGGTGAAGTACGCGCTGCTGCTGGCGGTGGTGGGGGCCTTGCTGAACCTGGTGCCGTACATCGGGATGATGATCGCCACGGTGCTGCCCATGGCCATCGCGTTGGCCACGCAGAACGCCGAAGCCGCATTGTGGGTGCTGGGCCTCTACCTTACCGTGCAGTTCATCGACAACAACTTCATCGTGCCGCGCATCGTCGGTTCGCGCGTGGAGCTGAACGCCCTGGTCTCGCTCTTGGCCGTGATGATCGGTGCTGCGTTGTGGGGTATACCGGGCATGTTCCTGGCGTTGCCGGTGACGGCCATCCTGAAGGTGGTGTTCGACCATGTGCCCGCCATGCATCCCTTCGGGTACGTGATGGGCGACGATGAGCACCGCGAGTACATGGAGCAGCTGCAGGTGAAGAACTGGCGCAAGCTCTTCGTTCACCAGAGCACGACTTCCACAACAGAGGGCAACTGACGGGGCAGCCTGCCGTGAAATGGAACGGCCGCCCTTGCGAGCGGCCGTCCACGCCGGATCACGGAGAGCCCACCTAGATCTCCCCGCGCTCGGTGGCGTTCTTCAGTTTGCCGCGCACGGCTTGCGAGGTTTCGCGTGCGGTGTTCGCGGCGTTGCCGATCGCATCGGAGGTGGAGTGCATGGCGTCCTGGGCCTTGCCCTTCAGTTCGGCGATCAGCTCCTCGCCCTCTTCGAGCATCGAAGCGAGACGGTCCTTCAGATCGTCGCCTTTGCGCATGAGTTTCTTGCGTGTCTCCGCTCCGCTCTCCGGCGCGAGGAGCACGCCCAGTGCAGCGCCGGCCGCAAGTGCTGCGAGCGCGATGGCCAATGTGCTTTTGTTCGACATGGTGGCTGTTGTTGGTTGGTCATTGCGGCATGACCAACCACGGTGCCGCAACGGGACCTAAGCCCGGTGGCCCTTGCGGGGCAAGGGTTTTTGCGCAAGGGGCATCGGTCCCTCAACGGAAGACCTGGGGACGCACATCCTCAGGGGATCGGGGAACCGCCACCACGATCGTGTCCGGGGTTTCCGTGGAAGTCGTGCGGTGATCGGTGCGGCATCCGCCTTGCGAGCGCACGACCAACTGCCCATGACCAACGCCGAGGACATTGCCCGACTGGTGCGCCGCCGCCGCGTGAAACGCTTGCTGGCCGCCCGCAACGCGGCCCGCAGGGCATCATCGGTCGTGTGGTGGTTGCTGCTGGCCGCAGCGCTCTTCGCCCTATTCGAGTGCATTGCTTGGGCCGAGTTCCCTTGAGGTGCGCGCAGTGGGCAACGTTGAAGTTCGATCCGTTGGGCGAGTTGCCGGTAACAGAAAGGGGCGCCCCACCGGCGCCCCTTTCCTTGGCGAACAGGCCACTGCGAACAGTGTTAGTGCCCGTCCTTATCGTGATCAGCACCGGTCTTGCGATCGATCTTCTCGGCCTGGCGCGTGAACCAGTTGCTGGTTTCGTCGGCGGCTTTGCGCACGGCCGCTTTCGTTTCCTCCCAGGTCTCCTGGGTGGCGCGGTCCACATCGCCGAGCTGGGTTTCCAGACGGGCCAGTTGCACGTTCAGCTCGTCCTTGGTCTTCTCGAGTTCGGTGCGGCGCTCGGCCTTCAGCTTGGTGTCGGCCAATTTCGCGTCGATGTCCGCCATCTCCTTGCGCAGTTGGGCCTGCAGCTCGCGCAGTTCGAGGGTGGCGGCGGCTTTCGCCTCGTCCAGTTCCTTCATGGCCTTGGTCACTTCGTCGTGCGCTTCGGCATTGGTGGCTGCCACGTCTTCGCGCACATCGGCCGGACTGTTGTTGCCGCAGGAGGCCAGGCCTGCGGCGATGATCAGCGCACCGGACACGATGCCGATGCTGGTTTTGCGGATGGTCATGGTCGATCAGTGTTGGTTGGTGACGAGACTTTCGCAAGGGTCGGGCCGCCCGGGTGCACAAGGGTGATCCATGCTGGATGGATGGTCGTCGTTGGGCATGTGTTTCCCCGATCGTGAAGCCCGTGCTCCCCATCGCACCCGATGGAGCGCATGAGCGATGCGTCCCGGTCCGTGGCACGGATCTGATGCATCCTTCGGCATACCACCACGACCATGCGCCCACCCGATGAACCCACCACCACGTCAGCGCACAACGGCACCGCTGAAGGCGCACCAATGGACTTCAGCAGCTTCACCACCGGCCTCGTGAGGAACGTGGGCGAGTACGTGGAAGTGCAGAAGCACTACTTGCAGTTGACGGCGACGGAGCGCATCAGCGTGATGCTGGCCGGCACCGTGAACGGCTTGGTGCTGGCCGTGTGCATGGGCACGTTACTGCTGTTCGTGAACGTGGCGCTGGCGTTCCACCTCGGGGATCAAATGGGTTCCCGGGCGCTGGGCTTCCTGCTCGTGGGCAGCATCTACCTGGTGCTGTTCCTGTGTTTCACCCTGTGGTGGCGCAGCAGTGGCCGCGAGCGTTTCATCCTGGCGCGCATGAAGGACATGAACCCCGACGATGATCATGAAGAACGTGAACAGCCTCGCTGAGCTACGCGCGGAGATCCACCGTGCGCGTGCTGACCGCGACCGCGTGCAGGAAGAACTGCGCCAGCGCATGGCGGTGCTGAACGATCCGCGCACGCGGGGCATCCTGCTGCGCGATGCCGCTGGCGATGCTCTGCGCACCTGGAAGCCCTTCCGTCTGGTGCACGAGGCCTTGCACGGCAAAGTGTCCGGCGAAACCGTGGCGTCGGCCGGCATGGCAGCGGCCTCGTTGCAAGGCACTTGGAAGAAGAGGATACTGTGGAGCGGTGCCAGCTGGCTGCTAGGCCAGGTGATCGGCGACGATCCGCTGAAGCGCGCCAGTATCCTCGGCACGATCGGGGGTGCGCTGAGCAAGGCGCGAGAGGCACTGAAGCCCGCACGACCTGCACACGATGGGCGGCAAGCGCGCTAGCTGCGCTTGGGCAAACGCCACTTGAGCACCAGTACGCCGAAGAGCGCGGAGAGGAGCGACGCGAGCATAACGGCCACCTTCGAAGTGTCTTGTTCAGCAGGGGTGCTGAAGGCGAGCAGCGCAATGAAGATGCTCATGGTGAACCCGATGCCCGCGAGCATGCCAGCGCCCACTACATGCCCCATGCGTACATCCGCGGGAAGGACGCACAGCCCGGTGGCAATACCGATCGCACAGAACAGCACCACCCCCAGCGGCTTGCCGATGACCAGTCCGGCCATGATGCCGAGCGCATTGGGTTGAAGGAGCGGCCCGAAGGGATCAGCGCCCAACGCGATGCAGGTGTTCGCCAACGCGAAGATGGGCATCACCAGGTAGGCCACCGGCCGGTGCAGCACGTGCTGCAATTTGTACGAGGGGCTGCGATCATCACCGTTGCCGAACGGAATTGCGAAGGCGAGCAGCACCCCGGCCAACGTGGCGTGCACACCCGAACGCAGCATGCAATACCACATCACCACACCCAGCAGCAGGTAGGGTGCAATGCGGTGCACGCGCATCCTGTTCATCACCAGCATGGTGGCGAACAACACCACCGAGCCGCCGAGCCATGCCCACTGCACACCGTCGGAATAGAACACGCCGATCACCAGGATGGCACCCAGGTCGTCCATCACGGCCAGCGCCGTCAGGAACACCTTCAACGATGCAGGCACGCGGCTGCCCAATAGCGCGAGTATGCCAATGGCGAACGCGATGTCGGTGGCCATCGGAATGCCGGCGCCGGCGCTGGTGGGCAGGTCATGGTTCAATGCGTAGTGGATGCCGGCGGGCACGAGCATGCCACCGACCGCTGCCATGGCGGGCAGCGCAGCCTGGCCCAAGGTGCTGATCTCGCCCACGTAGAGCTCGCGTTCCAGCTCCAGTCCGATCAGCAGGAAGAACACCGCCATCAGGCCGTCGTTCACCCAGTGCGCCAGACCGTGCCCGGCCACGGGGTGGTGCCAGAAACCGATGTAGGCACCGCCCCATGGGCTATTGGCCAGCAGCAACGACACCACCGCGCACAACAGCAGCACCACGCCGCCCGCTTTTTCGCTGCGGAAGAAGTCCTCGAAGAGCGCGGTGAGCTTCATGCGATCGTTGCGCGTTGGCACCGCCAAAGAAAACAGCACCGGCAGCAGTGCCGATGACCGACCGCCGCACGGCAAGCACCGGGGCATTCAGCGTGGTGTGTTGCAGCGTGCCATGGAAACGCTACGTTGGGCCACTGAAGGCAGCACCGCATGGACCAGGTCCGCATCCTCATCGTGGAAGATGAACCGCTCATTGCGGAAGACCTGCGCGCGCACCTGGAAGAGCTGGGCTACGAGGTATGCGCCGCGTGCGACAATGCCCTCGATGCCATGTCCGAGATCGGCTCGCGGAAGCCCGACCTGCTGCTGCTCGACATCAACCTGGGCGATGGTGCCGACGGCGTTCAACTGGCTGAACGGGTGAAAGCGAAACACGGCGTGCCGTTCATTTTCGTGACCAGCCACAGCGACAAGGCCACGTTGGAGCGCGTGAAGCCGCTGCGCCCCGCAGGCTTCATCATCAAACCGTTCGACGAGAACGACCTGCGCACGCAGATCGAACTGGCATTGGCGCGCTTCGCCAACGATGTGGAAGCTACCGTGGCGCCAACCGATGCGCAGCGCAACGACTTCGTGATCGCCGACAGCATCTTCATCCGCGAGAAGGGCAAATTGGTGAAGGTGGCCATCGACGACATCCACTACGCCGAAGCCGACGACAACTACGTGACGCTGCACACACCGGCGAAGAAGTACGTCATCACCAGCACGCTGGGTGCGGTGGAGGAGAAGCTGAAGAGCCCGCACCACCTGCGCATACACCGCAGCTACCTGGTGGACACACGGCGCATCACGGCCGTGGAAGAGGGCTACGTGCGCATCGGCGCGCAGAGCCTGCCCGTGGGCAAAACACACAAGGAAGCGCTGATGGCGCGTATCAGGACGTTGTGAACGGCCTCATCGCCCCGTGGACCCAGGCCTGGGTCCGCAACACACTTTGCCTTGCCTTGTCGCGTTCAAGAGCGGTTCTTTTCTTGGACCGAACGACGTGCCGCAGTCATCCAATACCCTGACCCAATGAACAAGCTGACCGGTTTCTTTCTATGGTTGGTCCTTCCCGTCCTGACGCAAGCCCAAACCACCTTCGAGGTCGTGTTCGATGGCCCCGAAGACGAATTCGGGATGGGCGTGGAGCAGACCACCGACGGGGGCTACATCCTTTCCGGTTTCCAGGACGCCAACATGCTGTTGCGCCGCACGGACGCCAATGGAACAGAGCTGTGGTCGCACACCTATGGAACGGCCAACATGGATATCGGCTATTGTGTCCGGCAGACCACCGACGGTGGGTTCATCCTGTGCGGCATGTACAATGGGTTCGGCACGGACACACTTACCCTGGTACGCACCGATGCTGCAGGCAATACGCAGTGGATCAAGCATTATCGCGGCACGCTGGGCCGCGACCTTGGTTACGCTGTGCAGCAGACCCTTGATGGTGGATTCATTGTTTGTGGTTCATCCGGGCCTTCGCTCGATGATGTTTACGTAGTGCGCACGGATGCGACAGGCATCGTGATGTGGAGCAGCACCATCGACCTCGGAGCGGGGGAGATGGCGATGGCCGTGGAGCAGACCGCCGATGACGGATCCATCGTGCTGGTGCAGAATTCGGGCGTTGGGAACCCCGACGGTGAGTTGTACTTGTTGCGTTTCGATGCCCTTGGCGATACGATGTGGTCGCGCACCATCGCAACGCCAGGGCCCGATGAAGCCCGAGGTTTGGCGATCGCAGATGATGGTGGGTTCATCATTGCGGGCGGCAATGGCTACCCTGCGCGCGATCTGTTGATCGTGCGCACCGATGACCAAGGCCAGGAACAATGGCGCCAAGTGCACGGCGACGCCCAGTACGACGAGATGGCGACCGACATCCATGCACTTCCGGGCGGCGAACTTGCCCTCGGTGGTCGCAAGGAAGACCCGAACACAGGTGACATTGGCATGTACCTGGCCAGGACGGATGCTACCGGCACCATTCAATGGGAGCGCAGCTTCCCGCGAGGGGCCATGAGCGAAGCGCTCGCCTTGGACCCGACGAGCGATGGTGGTTTCGTCCTCTTCGGCTCCACCGTTGAGGTGGTAGGAATGTTCGCCGAGTTCGACTCTTATCTGGTGAAGACCGATGGTGCGGGATACAGCTCTGTGGAGGATGCCGATGCACGGGCTCCGGTGCTCCTGCTCTATCCCAATCCGGTCCGCGACCGTTTGTTCGTGCAGTATGATGGAACCGGAACGCTACGGTGCATCGATGCTACCGGACGTACGGTGAGCTCGGCACCCGTTCACAACAACGGGCTCATTTCGCTTGTTGTCGGCAACCTGGAACCGGGTGCCTACATGCTGATGGTGACGAGCGGCCAAGGACGGACCAATTCGGCCCGGTTCGTCGTTGACAGGTAGGCGCTTTGAGCCGCACGCAACGCGCAACCGTGCTTGGCGACCAGTGCCGAGTATCCGTGACTTGCCTGCCTGAAGCGCTCGGGTGCCTCAGGCCCCCAGCATGGCCCTGAACCGCTGCGCGTAGCTCTCGCTGATCGGCAGCGACGTACCCTCCACGTGAACCTCATTGCGGTCCGCTTTCCCCACCGCGCCCAAGCGCACGATGTGCGAGCGGTGGATGCGGCAGTAGTGCTCGGCGGGCAGCCGCGCCTCCAGGTCGCGCAGGTGCTACAGGCTCAGGAAGCGGCCGCGTGCACGGGTGTGCACCGCTACGTAATCGCGCATGGCTGAGATGTACAACACCTCATCGTGATCCAGGCGCACGAGCTCATGCCCGCACTTCAGGAAGAAGTGGTCCGTGGTCGGAACGGTCGTTGGCGTTGCCCGGCGGACATGGACCTTTTCAATGGCGCGCATGAAGCGCTCGTAGCTGGCGGGCTTTTGCAGGTAGTCCACCACGTCAAGGGCGAAGCCGTCGATGGCGTGCTCCGGATGGGCGGAGACGATGATGAACGCGCAGTGAGGTCCGGCCAGCTTGATCAGCTGCAGGCCGCTCAGTTCCGGCATGCGGATATCCGTGAGCACCAAGTCGATGCCGCCTTGCTCCAGTCTGCGGAAAGCCGCGATCGGATCGGTGAAGGATCCGCCCAATACCAGGCCAGGCGTGCGTTGCACATAGCCAACAAGCAGCTCCACGGCCAATGGCTCGTCGTCCACGATCAGGCAGGTGAGCGGCTCAGGCATGGCGATGGAGCGGCAGTGTAAGTTCCGCCACGAAGCGGTCGGCCTGCGGTGCGAAGGTCGCGCGGCCTGCCCGTCGTAAAGCAGGAGCAGCAGGCGTTGCAGGTCGCGCAGGCCGGTGGACGGGCCATCGTCCTCCACACGTTTGCCCACACGGTTCTCGCAGCGCACGGACAGGCGATCATCGGCGATCCGCACCACCAACGACAACGGAACATCCGCGTCGCACGGATCGCCGTGCTTGAATGCGTTCTCCATCAAGGGCAGTAACACCAGCGCCACCATCGGCTGATGAAGTGCGCGATCATCCGCCTCCAACTGCAGGTTCAACGGCCGGTCGTAGCGGAGCGCTTGCAGGGTGCAATAGCGCTGCACGAGCGTCCACTCGTCCGCGAGCGGCAGGGTGCGGCCATCGCGTTTGGTGATGTGCCGCATGAGCTCGGCCATCTCGTGCAGCGGGCCGCTCACATCGGCATTGGGCCGCAGGGAGAGCGCGTAGAGATTGTTGATCGTGTTGTACAGGAAGTGCGGGGCGACACGGGCGCGCAATAGGTCCAGTTCCGATACACGACGCTCGTTCATCAATCGCATGCGTTGGGCCAGGCCGATGAACTGCGATTCGACCAGGAACAGCAGGGATCCGAACAGGAAGGGCAGCGTGCCGTACGTGAGGTTGTCCAGGGCGAAGGAGAAGAAGCCGGTGCCCGGTGGATAGTTCGGAGCGCTGCCCAAAGCCGGCAGCAACCATTGATCGCCGATGAACCGCAGGGAGACGTACACGCCCAGGCAGATGGGGTAGCTGAGCACCAGGCTGCGCACCAGTCCGCGGTTGCGGGACCATGCGCGCAGCGCGAAGAGCACCACAAGAGCGGCCAACACGATGTACGCACCGAAGAGCAGACCATAGGCCAGTAGTGCAGCACGCGGCCGTTCGTCGAACCGCACCCAGCCGATGAGATCTCCCGCCCAAGCGACCAGTACGCTTGCGGTGATCAGGAGCGCGGCGAGCGCACCGTTGCGCAGGCGGCCTTCTTCCGTGAACCACGAGCGGCCGTGATCGCGCCTGTCAACCAGGTTGGTCATTGTGCTGCAAGCTATTTCCTGCTGGTGTGTTGGGGCCATTGGGATCGGCGGATCGGCCGTTCCGATCGGCGGCTTTTTCGAGGAGCGTCCGGGCCGGTCCGCCGATCCGCTGGTGCAACGGCCGATCGGTGCGCGCCGCTCTTGGCACACCGACCTAGCCTTGGCACCAAAGAGCCCCTGCCATGAGAACACTGCATCTTCTTGCGACCTCGTTCATCGTTGCTGCCGCTGGCGCACAAGCCCCCATCCCCGACCCGGACAGGATATTGATCGGCGACCGGCCACAACCGCAGGTGCTGCTCCTGGGCACCTTCCACTTCAACTATCCCGGGCTGGATGCGCACAAGACCGACAAGTCGAAGGAAGTGGATGTGTTGGCGGAACAGCGGCAGCGCGAGCTGGACGAACTGCTTGATGTGATCCTTCGCTTCAAGCCCACCAAGCTGTGCGTGGAAACGCAGGGTGCGTGGCTTTGGCACGAATACCAGGAGTACAAGCAGGGCAAGCCGCTCGGACGGAACGAGTACTACCAGCTCGGCTTCAACATCATGGACCGCGCAGGGCTCGATACGCTCTACGCCGTGGATGCGCGACCGTTGGTCATGGACCTGCGGTATGGCAACGACAGCACCAGGCACATCCCGTGGATCGATCCGCTCTACGACGGCTGGGATTGGGGCGGCACCGATGCGATCTCGATGCGCTATGATTCGCTGTACAACGCCATCGATAGCTACGAGTCCAGCCACACTTTGCTGGAGAGTTTTCTCTCCATGAACGACGACCACGCACTGGACCGCGACTTCGGCGCTTACCTCAACGGCGGCTTCCTGCTGCGCGAGCATGATGGCGCCGACATCCTCAGCATGCACTGGTACAACCGCAACCTGCGCATCTTCCGCAACATCAAGCGCATCACCACCGGGCCGGAGGACCGCATCCTCGTGATCTTCGGTGCGGGGCACATGGGCATCCTGAAGCACCTGTTCGATTGCGATCCGACCTACCGCGTGGTGACCTTGAAGCAGTTGGCCGAGCGGCAGTGCCCACCGAACAGGAGGGTGCACTAGCGCGCTATGATGATCCGCGACTTGTCCACCGGTACGGCCGCCGTAGTGCGCACGAAGAAGACCAATCCATCGAAGTCGTTGGCAGGCGTCATGGGCATCAGTTGCGAGGCATCGCGGGTGCGATCGTCGCAATCGTCGGGTATTTGGTAGCCGCCCCACCAGCGGTGGCCGTGGCCAGTGTGCAGCCAGCGTTGCACGGTGGTGTCGGCGGGTGCGGTGCGCAGGTCAACGGCGAAGTCGCCAAGGCCGGTGGCGCTGAACTGCTCTTCCAACGAGCCTGTTGCGGGCGCGGTGTGGTGGTAGCGCTTGAAGCCCCAGCGGCCTGTACTGTCGGGGGCGTTCGCTTGAAAGCCGCCAGCGCCGAAGGCGAAGCCGAGCGCGTAGTAGTCGTTCTTCAATGCACCAGCAAGGTGCCCGCCCATGGCGAGCTCCTCGGTGCCGAGGTAGTCGAGCGACGAGCGCTTCACATGGGCATTGTGCGCCCACGCCACACAGCGTTCATCGGGTGCCAATAGCGCGAGCAACAGGTCCGCCATAGCCTTGTCGCGGCCGCCGGACGTGCCATACATGGTGATGAACGCGCGCAGCTCAAGCGTGCGCAGATGCAGTTCGGTACGTGCGGTCGTATCACGCAGCATCCGCATCAACAGGTCAAGCTCCAGGGAGTCAAGCTCCTTCTCCAGCCCATCGAACTCCGTACGATCGCCTTGGAACAACTGCTGCATGGCTGGGCCCGAGCGCTCCACCAGATCGCGCACGCGACCGGTCAGTGCACTATCGTTCAACAGCTCGCTGATGCGGTCAGCCACCGCGCCGCCGTCCTGCGCATCGAAACCGATGAAGCGCACGCGATCGTCCGATGCTGCTTTGGCGTTCCACGCGCGCAGGTCGTTGAGCAGCGCCATGTTCTCCTCCACGGCCCAAATGAGCATGTCGAAGCCGCGCATGGCATCGCGTGCATCGTTGGTGCGGCCCTGTACGTAGTCGTTGCACGCGCGCGCTTTCGACGCGCTGGCCTCATAGGCCACTGTGCGGTAGCCGTGGTGGCGGACCAGCTCCATCGTTAGGTGGCGTTTCAGCTCGAAGGCCTCGTGCTGACCGTGCGTGGCCTCGCCCAGCCCTAGCACGCGCGCGTTGGCGAGCATGGTGGCCACGCGCGCCGTGTCGTTGAGCGGCACGGCAGCGGCCTTCAGCCAATGCGCTACGGCAAGCGGCGGTTCCTGCGCGCGCGTGGCGCAAGCTGCAACGAACAACAGGATAAAGACCAACGGGCGCATGGACGATGAGCGAAGTAAGCATGCGGGATGCGGAAACACGCCACAGGGTCGCGTTCATCCTCCAGCAAGCTCCTCACCTGCAGGAACAACGCGCTGTACAACGCGAACCGATCAGTGGTGGTGGGCAGGGTGATCGTCCCGCTCATCGCTCTATCGCACGCCCGTTCATCGGCGGGCGGCGAAGGTAGCCGGGGACTTGCCCAAGCCTAAAGCCGATGCCGTGCACCTGTTCAGTATGCATCCAAGTACTCCTTTGGGTACTTCTTTATGTACCGCTCGGGGATCGGCGTGCTACCGTAGCTCACGCCATGCTGCTCTAGGTAGTCCGCAACCTCCATCTTCAGAACGTGCGCTTCCGAACCTAGGGTGAAGGTCATCTCTCTGAGGTAATGGCTGAAGTAGAGTGAGTCCCCGGTAACGGTTGTGGACAAGACTCCTTCGAAATCCGCACCCTTCTCGACCACCAGAAAATGAACCACATCCATCCTCTCGAGCAGACAAGCACTCATGAGCGCGGAACCGAACTCCTCATCCCTATAGTTGATGTCCGCTCCTCTATCCAAGAGCAACGCAACGCTCTCCAATCGGCTCTTTGCCGCAGCGATCAATGGGGTCTTCAATCGCGTAGCACCATCAGTGACTCCCGGCTTGGGCATCGCTACGGCGTTCACATCGCCCCCATGTTCGAGCAAGAGTCGGAGATACTGAGACGTCTCGTTGTTGTCAGCAGCATGGATAAAGGCCGAGGAGCCATCGAACGACTGTGCATTGGGGTCGGCCCTGGCTTCACAAAGGACTTTGGCCGAAGGATAGTCGCTCCTGATGACAGCCCACTCGAGCAGCGTCATTCCGTACTGGGGCTCTTGGAAGTGCAGCAGTGATGTGTCCTCGCTGCAGATCACGCGAATTCGCCCTGTGTCACTAGCGGCCACAGCCTCCGCAAGGTCCCACGCTCGACTGCCGCGAAAGAGTTCGATATCAATTCCAAGCAGTGGTCTTTCTCTTTCGTTGCCTGATCGTCCAGAGCAACCGGCAATGATGAGAGCGGCAGCGAGCGCTGCGCTGATAGTCCCAGTGATCTTTCCCCCCTCGATGCTCATGTTCTGGGGGTGGTCATCGAAGACGTTGGTCGTTCTAGTCACCCGCCCAATGTAGCCTCTCCCCCCACCCCATTACTTTGGCTCAACCCTTGCGCCTCCATGCCTCCCTTGCACCACCAGCCAACGGCCAACAGCTAAAGGCCAACAGCAGCACGCGCATCCCCTTTTCAACTTTCAGCCTTCAGCTTTTGAACTTTAGCCTTCAGCCTTGAGACTTGTGACTTGAGTCTTCAACCGCCCCATGCCGCAGCCGCTTCCACCTGCCCGTTCCACCATCAGCGCTGTGGGCTATTGTGTTCTCACGCTTTTGCTGCTCGGCGCCGCATGGCTCTCCCGCGGCCCTTCCCCCGACGACCGCCTCGCATCCATCGCCACCGACCTCGAGCAGCGCCTCGCCCAACGCGCCGAACTCCTCCGCACCCGCGCCACCACCTGGCACCGCACCGCACAAAGCGATGGCCTCAGCGCCCTCCGGGGCCGCATGCAAGAACTCCACGCCGAGCAAGAAAACCTCGGCATCGGCCACTGGGCCTGGCAAGCCGACACACTCGCCCTCTGGACATCCACCGGCGCCATCTCCGAAGACACCCTGCGCCGCACCTTCCGCGCCCACCTGCGCACCGGCAGCAACATCCTCCTGCACACCTTCGAAAGCCAGCAACCCGCCTGGCACGCCACTGCGGAAGTCTACACCGCGCCGCCCGTCAGTAACCGCTACCTCAGCGCCAGCTTCCACCCCTCGCTCGGTGTGCCGCGCGGCGTCATCGCCGAAACCACCCCCGGCATCGGCCCCGTCGTCCGCGATGCCGAAGGCCACGTCATGTTCCGCCTCTCATGGAACACCGAGCGCCTGCCCTTCAACACCTGGGACATCGCTCGCGCCCTGTTGCTCATCCTCGCCAGCATCACCCTGCTCGCCGCCGTGTGGAAGGCAAGCATGCACATCGCGCGCCGCAACGCCGCCCTCGGCATTCTCGTCTTCATCGTAGTGCTCGTGCTGCTCCGCTGGATCAGCATGCGCATCTACCCCGTCGAACCCTTCGACCGCCTGCAGCTCTTCGGCCCGCAGCTCTACGCCACCAGCCAATGGCTCCCCTCCCTCGGCGACCTCCTCATCACGGGCATCCTCCTCACCATCCTCGCGCGCTTCATCCACGCTTCATGCAGGCCCATTAAGGTTGAAGGCCCTCGCGCCGCCCTGGCCACCGGCCTCCTTGCTACCGCACTTCTGCTGGCGCTCGCCCGGTGCATCACGGTCCTCGCCATCGGTTTGGTCGAAGACAGCTCCATCGATCTGGACCTCTACCACCTCGATCGCGTCGACGTCCACAGTGCCATCGGTCTCCTCTGCGTGGCACTCCTCTTCACCGCGTGGATCCTCCTCGCCGACGCCACCACACGCGCACTGTCCAACGTTGGCCGAACGCGTCACGCACTTTTCACCTCTGCGCTCGTTGTCCTCGGCTCGCTCATCGTGCACCACATCAGCGGTGTGTACGACCTGTTGCTCGTGCTCTGGCCGCTGCCCCTGCTCATCATCATCGTGCTCGGGCGTCGTCGCGCTTATCGTTTCGGGCATGCCGTCATCGCCCTCATCACGCTCTCCGCCATCAGCGCGCACCTCCTCATCAAGTTCACCCAGCACCGCGAGCAGCAGGAGCGCATCCTCATCGCCGAGCGCCTCATCACCGATCAGGACCCCGTCGTCGAGCAGCTCTTCCGCAGCACCGCACCGCGCCTCCGCAACGACAGCGCCATCTACGCCCTCCTCACCGACACCCTGCTCTGCCGCCCCAACGAACTCGATGCCCGTGTGCGCCAGGAGTTCTTCACCGGCTACTGGGAGCGCTACCGCGTGCACCTCTACGCCTTCACCACCGATGGCCGCCTCGTCTGCTCCAACACCAACGAAGCCGCCCGCTCCCTCGCCACCGACAACGCGCCCTTCACGCCCGCGCTTCCCGTGGCCGACATGCCCGAGCTGCACTTCCACACCGAAAGCGGCCAGCAACGATTCTACCATGCGCAGGTCGCCATCATGGCCACCGACACCAGTCCGCCCACGCAGCTCCTCATCGAACTACTGCCGCGCGCCATGAGCGACGTGCAGGGCTATCCCGAGCTCCTCCTCAGCGGCGAGCGCACCACCGAACAACGCGCCGCCCGCTATGCCTTCGCCCGCTACGACCAAGGCCTCCTCACCGAGCAGCGCGGTGCCGAGCATCCCTTCCGCTGGTCGGGGGAAGTCTCGCCCACTGGTGCTTGGTCCGTGCGTGACGAAGGCTCATCGCTGGCGCTGGGCGATGCCACCGGCTCCATGGTGGTGCTTTCGTTACCGCTGCCCACCCTGCTCGACAAGGCCAGCACGTTCAGTTGGCTCTTCGCGTTCTTCAGTGTCTTGTTGGTTGGCGCGTTCGTTGTGCGCACCGTGCAACGCGATGGCGGCTTGCCGGCCTTCTCGCTCGGCGGCAAAGTGCGCGTGGCACTGCTTGCGTTCTCCGTTGTGGTGCTGCTCTTCTTCGGCCTCGGTGCGCAACGCCTGCTCAGCGGCATCACCACGCAGCGCAACGATTCCGCATTGCAGGAGAAAGCCCGCAGCGTTGCCGTGGAACTACAGCACAAGTTGGGCGAAGAGCAGCTCCTCTCAACGCAGAATGCCCCCTACATCAGCCGCCTGCTCGACAAGTTCGGCAACGTCTTCTTCACCGACATCAACATCTACGCCCCGCAAGGAACGCTCATCGCCGCCACGCGCCCGCAGATGTTCACCGCGGGCCTGCTCAGCGAGCGCATGCATCCTGTCGCGTTCGCATCCCTCGCCGGCGGGGCGCGCAACGCCGTGGTGCAAGTGGAACACATCGGCAGCGCGGCGTACCGCAGTGCCTATCTGCCCTTGCGGAACAACTCCGGCACGTTGCTCGGTTTCGTGAACCTGCCCTCCTTCGCGCGCCAAGGTGAACTGGAAGCCGAGCGCACGGGCCTCATTACCGCCATCGTCAACTTGTTCGTGCTTCTGCTTGCATTGTCCCTGCTGGCCGGCGTCCTCATCAGCAACTGGACCACCCGACCGCTGGAAGTGTTGCGCCGCAGCATTGAAGGCATGGCGCTGCGCGGCACCAACGAGCGCATCACCTACACCGGTCGCGACGAGATCGGTGAACTGGTGCGCGTGTACAACACCAAGGTGCAGGAGCTGCACGAGAGCGCCGAAAAACTGGCCCGCAGCGAGCGCGAAAGCGCGTGGAAAGAAATGGCCCGACAGGTGGCGCACGAGATCAAGAACCCGCTCACGCCCATGAAGCTCGGCATCCAGCATTTCCAGCGCACGTGGGACCCGAGCGCTCCGGAAGCAAGGCAACGCCTCGACCGTTTCGCTACGGGCATGGTGGAACAGATCGATGCACTCAGCCGTGTGGCAGGCGACTTCTCTCGCTTCGCGCAGATGGGCGCTGCCAACGAAACCATCCTCGACCTGAACGATGTCGCCCGCAATGCCGTGGCGCTCTTCTCCGACGGCGCGGACGCGGCGGTTTCGCTCCGTACCGCTGAACTGCTCGTGGTGAAGGCCGATCGCGAGCACCTTTTGCGCGTGTTCAACAACCTCATCACCAATGCGCTGCAGGCCGTTCCCGAAGGAATGCAGGGCAGGGTGGATGTCGTGTTGCGGCGCGATGGCGACCACGCGGTCGCGGAGGTGCGCGACAACGGCAGTGGCGTCCCCGAGGAGATCCGCGATCGCATCTTCGAACCGAACTTCACCACCAAGAGCAGCGGCATGGGCCTCGGCCTGGCCATGGTGAAGCGCATGGTGGAACAAGCGGGCGGAGAGGTGTGGTACGAGAGCGTTGAGGGACAGGGCGCGCAGTTCGTAGTGCGCCTGCCGCTCGCGCGGTAGTTCTTAGAGCCTGTTTGGGTTCTCTTGAACGAGGGGCTCCGAGGCTATTTTTCGTTCAGGCGCTTCCGGAAAGTCCTCGCGTAGCGGTGCCTACGGGATCATTTTCCGGCGAAGCATGGGCGGAAAAGAGACCGGAGAGCGCGTTTGAAGAGATCCCAAACGGGCTCTTAGGCGCACCGGTAGCTGTTGACAAGCCAGACCTTTCGTTGCCGCAAGCAGGTTGTTGGGGCCTTTTCTTTGAAAGCAGAACAAATATGCACGATGATGGTCCGCGCTGTTCTTGTCCAGCTTCTGCTATTCGCCGCGCACATTGCGGCTTCCCAAGCACCAGCCATCCAATGGCAACTCTGCTCGGGCGGTGCGGATGTTGAGGATCAACCGGATGTCATCCAGACCATGGACGGAGGCTTCGTCATGGTATCGACCACCTATTCGGTTGACGGTGATGCCGCAGGTAACCATGGGAGCGCGGATGTGCTGGTAAAGAAGGTGGACGGCGTCGGGAACAATGAGTGGATCAAAGTTCTGGGCGGAAGTTCTTGGGAGCTCAGTAATGCCATTCGGCAAACGAACGATGGTGGTTACCTGGTTTTGGGTACGACAAGTTCGAACGATGGGGATGTTATGGGCCATCACGGTGATTCGGATATCTGGTTGTTGAAGCTGGATGTTGTTGGCGATATCGAATGGCAGCGTTGCTTGGGGGGGTCGGGGTCGGACGGGATCGGCTATGTGGATGACTCGTGGTCAAGCATCCTGGAATTGACGAATGATGGTGGATGCTTGATCACTGGAACAACAACGTCCGACGATGGGGATGTTGTGGGCTGGCACCCCGGGTACTCCCAAGGCCAGGCACGGAATGACATTTGGGTCGTGAAAGTTGACGGTACGGGTGCTATCCAATGGCAAAGGGCGCTCGGGGGATCAGGGAGCGAGTTCATTGGGCGAATGGTGTCAACAAGCGATGGCGGCTGCATCCTTGTTGGCGACACTGAATCTCCGGATGGCGACGTGGTGGGTTGGCACGCTGGGATCGGACAAAACGGAGTGAACGATGATCTATGGGTCGTTAAGTTGAGCTCAATGGGCGCAATTGAATGGCAGCGCACCCTGGGTGGTTATGAGGATGAGTTCGCACAAGACGTATTGGAAACCCCTGACGGTGGGTTCATCGCCTCCGCGAGGTCATGCTCCATGGATGGTGACTTGGTCAACAATGTCCAAGGGCTCGTTTGGTGGGTAGTGAAACTTGACCAATCCGGCGCGGTTGAATGGGAGAAGTCGCTCGGCGGCCTCTATGGGAACAGCGTGCTCGACATGGCACTTGCTGCAACGGGTGGGTATTTGATCGGGGGTGGTCTGCTAGGACCCGGAGCGGATGCCCCGTGTTACCACGGCACCGCCCAAGACGCCATGGAAGACGCGTGGGTGGTGAAGCTAGCCCCGGCCGGGACCATTGAATGGCAGCTTTGCCTTGGTGGCACAGGGCTCGATGAATACGGGTCTCTAGGAGGCGCATTCGTTGCGACACCTGATGGTGGTTGTGTGATCGGGGCATTGAGTTATTCCGACGATGGTGATGTGACCAACAACCAAGGCAATGGTGATGCGTGGATTGCGAAGGTCAGCAACACCGGGGCTCTTGCTTGGCAGCGGGCATTGGGTGGCTCGGGCCTTGACCACCCTTCAAGCATTCGCATCACCTCGGATGGTGGTTTCCTTGTTTCCGGCATCACCGCCTCTAATAATGGGGACGTGTCAGGAAACCATGGTGGCTTGGACACGTGGATACTGGAACTGGCTGGGGATGGAAGTGGGTTGAATGAGTTTCCCTTTCAGGGTTTCATCATCAGCCCGGTGCCCGCTACGAACGAGGTCAGGATCACGACGCCGATGCCATACCCGGATACCCGGGCCACGGTCATCGACGCGCTAGGACAAGAGGTCGAAAGCGCAGCCATGGGCGGCACCGATCTCTGGCTGGATGTCGGCCATCTGCCGCGTGGTGTGTACTTGGTTAAGTTGAGCACGAAGGGAGCGAGCAGGTCGCAACGGGTGGTCTTGGAGTGACCGCGAGGTCGACCCGCACCGTTAGGTGGGTCCATCCAATGGTCCGATACCTTCGCCCCAATGTCATTCAATAACCTTCTGGTGTCCGATGCCGATGGCATCCGCACCATCACCATCAACCGCCCCGACCAGCTCAACGCCCTGAACCGCGACACCATCGCCGAGCTGGACCAAGCGCTGACCGCCGCCGACGGCGACAAGGGCGTGCGCGTGCTCATCATCACGGGCAGTGGCCCTAAGGCATTCGTTGCGGGTGCCGACATCAAGGAGTTCGCGCACTTCGCCGTGGAAGAAGGCCGAGCACTTGCGGCCGATGGCCAGAAGAAGCTCTTCGACCACGTGGAGAACATGAGCAAACCGGTGATCGCCGCGGTGAACGGTTTCGCATTGGGCGGCGGATTGGAACTGGCCATGAGCTGCCACGTGCGCGTGGCGAGCGACAACGCTCGCATGGGCCTGCCGGAAGTCTCGCTCGGTGTGATCCCCGGCTACGGTGGCACGCAGCGCTTGGCGCGGCTGGTCGGCAAGGGCAAGGCGATGGAGATGATCTTCAGCGCTGGCATGATCAAAGCCGACGAGGCCCTGCAATGGGGACTGGTGAACCACGTTGTAGCACAAGCCGACCTGCTCGCCAAGTGCAACGAGCTTGCAGTCGCCATCATGAAGAACTCTCCCACGGCCCTCGCTGCCGCCATCCGCGCGGTGAACGCCGGTTACGAGCCGGGCGCCAACGGCATGCAACGCGAGATCGAGGAGTTCGGCAAGTGCTTCGGCACCGCGGACTTCAAGGAGGGCACCAGCGCGTTCATGGAGAAGAGGAAGGCGAATTTCACGGGGGCGTGAGAAGCGAATCGCCCACTTGGACAACGCGCATTGGGCCGAATCACTTCATGCGGGGATTGCATGTGCTGCTAGGTGGCCTGTTCGCTCTGGGCGTCATTGGGATGACAGGGTTGCTCATATTCCACTTCGACCGGATTCCCGACAAGCCTCTATCCTCCCTTTTGGCCTATCTCTTCTTCCTGTGCCTGATTGGGTTCTTCTGCGTCTACTGCTTTCTCGAAGGTTACTATCGACCAACTACTATCCACATCGCTGCCGACGGGAGCTTCTGGAGGCTCTCTGCGCTGCTTCGCCGCACGCGTGTGATCAGGCTGAGTGATGTCGAGGCGTACAGCCGATGCACGATGGAGAACAGATTCACGAGCTGGCCTGGTTTGATTCTCTATCTGAAGAGTGGTAGCGTCGAGGAATTGACCGAACGGAGTCTCCGCACCCTTGCCCCCCTGGTCGATTCGTTGTCAAAGACAGGAGTAAAGTGTGTCGGTCGCGAATCAACTTGGTACCCGTTCAGGAAGTTCGAGTACGATTTCAGAAAGTGACCACACTCGGCAAACTCGCCGGCCAGACAACCATGTACCGGCTGAACGGCAGAGCAGTCGGGATCACGGAAGCGCGGCCCGCGTACCAACGCGTGGTAGCTTTGCGTTCATCCATCACCCATGTCCAAGAACACTTCAATACTGCTTGGCGACCACTTCGAGGCCTTTGTGGCCCAACAAGTGAAGTCAGGGAAATACACGTCCGTCAGTGAAGTCATTCGTGCAGCCCTGCGCCTCTTCGAGGTGGAGGAAACAAAGCAGGAGAGCCTTATCAAGGAGCTGAAGAAGGGCGAGCGGGCCGGGTTCGTGCCCGAATTCCATCGTGAGGAGTTCTTGAACGGCCTTCACCGCAAGCGCACGCGGAAAGGATGAAGTTGAAAGTCAGCCGTGCGGCTGCTGAAGATCTGGAGGGCATTTGGAACTACACCGTTGAGCATTGGTCAGTGGAACAGGCCGACCGGTATTTGCACCTGATCCTCGATGCGTTCGATAGGGTCCAAGGCAGTCTGCACAAAGGCAAAGACTTCGGACATGTGCGGGCAGGCTACTATGGCGAGAAGGCCGGATCGCATTTGGTCTTCTATCGTGTGAACGAAGCCGAACAATCCATCGAGATCATCCGTGTGCTGCATGGCCGCATGGACCTGGAGAACCGATTGGCCCCATGAGCACCCTCCGCAAGCTCGCCGGTCAGACAGCCATCTATGGGCTGAGCAGCGTTGTTGCGCGGTTCCTCAACTTCCTGCTCACGCCGCTGCTCACGAGCAAGGGCGTGTTCGCGCCGGAGGAGTTCGGTGTCATCACCTCGTTCTATGCGTGGGCGGCATTCATCAATGTGCTGCTCACGTTCGGTATGGAGACGACCTACTTCCGGTTCGCGTCTTTGCACAACGCTGGTTCGGAGTACTCCTCCTCCCCCACTGGGGGAGGCCGGGAGGGGGCCTCCTACGCCACCGCCTTTTTCTCCGTCGCCGGGCTCTCACTGTTCTTCACCCTTGTATGCCTGTTCTTCCCGGATGCCCTTGCCGCTGGAATGCGCTATCCGATGCACGGCAAGTTGGTGTGGATGCTCGGTCTTGCCTTGGGCCTCGATGCCATGACCGCACTGCCCATGGCCCGCTTGCGCAAGGAGAACCGGCCGTGGCGTTTCGTACTGGTGAACTTGGCGAACGTGGGCGTCACCGTGGTGCTTAGCCTCTACTACTTCGCTTACGCCAAACAGCACGATCCGAGCATCGGCGTGGGCCACGTCTTCCTCATCAACCTCATCGCCAGCGCCGTCAAGTTCCTGATGGTGGTGCCGCAATGGCCATCGTTCGTTGCACTCGATAGGTCGCTGCTGAAGCCCATGCTCGTGTTCGCAGCCCCGCTCGCGATCGCGGGACTTGCCGGCATGGTGAACGAAACGGCTGACCGCACCGTGCTCAAATACCTGTTGCCCGTGGGAACCGCCGATGAACAGATCGGTATCTACGGCGCGTGCTACAAGCTGGCGGTGCTCATCACGCTTTTCATCCAAGCGTTCCGCATGGGCGCCGAGCCGTTCTTCTTCAGCCATGCCAAAGAGCAGGACAGCAAACAGACCTTTGCGCGCATCATGAACGTGTTCGTGGCGGTGTGCATGGTGGCCTTCCTGGTGGTGATGCTCTTCCTGGATCTGTTCAAGTGGTTCATCCCGAATGAAGCCTATCACGAGGGACTGCGGGTGGTGCCCATCCTGATGCTCGCGAACGTATTCTTGGGCATCTACTACAACCAGAGTGTGTGGTACAAGCTCACGGACCGCACGCGCGCGGGAAGCACGATCAGCCTTGTCGGTGCGGGCATCACGCTGGTGCTGCTCTTCGTGCTCATCCCCATCCTGGGGTACATGGGCGCGGCGTGGGCAACACTTGGGTGCTATGCCAGCATGGCCATCATCAGCTACGCATGGGGCCAAAAGCATTACCCCGTGCCGTACAACGTGACGCGGGTGCTGCTGTACATGGCCGGTGGGGTGGCGCTGTGGTGGGGGTGTGAGCAGGTACCCGTAGAAGGAGCAGTGGCTTATGCGATCCGCGGCATAGTGCTCCTCGGCTTCGGTCTTGTGGCTTGGAAGTTGGAGAAGCCGCTTGCCCTGCGCTAGTCGCACCGCTCCCTGCCCCACCGCTTCCACATACCGGTGTTGATGCGCCGCTGGTACAACATCCCGGGCGATCCTGCGTACTAAGGGTACTTTGCGCTCCTCCATGAACGAACGCACTCTCCTGCTTGCTGCCTCGCTGGCCCTTTCCACGGCCGCGCTGGCACAACCCGACGCTGCGCCCGCGACCGGTCAGTACGAAGTCCCCTTTGCCATTGCCACCGACGATCCGGTGATGGAGCAGCTGGACCGTCTTGCCCAGCTCCCTTGGGTGAAGAACGATCCTTTCTCCACCGATGTGGCCGCACTGAACGTGCACCGCTATGCAATGACGGACACGCCCCGCTTCAGCGACGATGTGTACCGCAATCGCTTGGCCGTGCTGGACCAACGGACGCCCTTCAGCCTCACCTACCGTCCGGTGGTGAAGAGCTACATCGAGCTTTACGCGGTACGCAAGCGCGAACAGACCGGTCGTATGTTGGGCTTGTCCCAACAGTACTTCCCCATCTTCGAGGAAGCCCTCGACCGCCACGACATGCCCATGGAACTGAAGTACTTGGCCGTTGTGGAGAGTGCGCTGTTCCCCGGGGCGAAGAGCCGCGCAGCCGCAGTCGGCCTGTGGCAGTTCATGCAACCCACCGGAAAGATGTACGGCTTGCACGTGGACAGCTACACCGACGAACGGTGCGACGTTTACGAAAGCACCGATGCCGCCTGCCGCTACCTGAAGGACCTGCATGCCATCTACGGCAACTGGGAGTTGGCGCTCGCAGCGTACAACTGCGGCCCCGGCAACGTGAACAAGGCGATCCGCCGCGCTGGCGGCACCAAGGACTATTGGGCGGTGTACGATCACTTGCCGCGAGAGACCCGTGGCTATGTACCGGCCTTCATAGCGGTGAATTACATCTTCAACCACGCCACTGATCACAACCTCTATCCGCTGGCGCCCAACTACTGCGCTTACGAGATCGATACGGTGAAAGTGTGCTACCCGTTGGACTTCAAACTGCTGGGCGCGGTGTTGGACATGAAGGAGGAAGACCTCGCTCTGTTGAACCCCGTCCATAAGCGCGGTTTCATTGCGGATCCCATGCAACCCGTGACACTGTATTTGCCTCACGACAAAGTGGGTGCGTACATCGCGAACGAGGAGCAGTTGATGCTGGCGTGGAAGCCCGCTGCGCAACCTGCAGTGCCCGCGCAGGAGCAACTGGCGCAAACAAAGAAGTACCACACGGTGCGCCGCGGCGAATCACTCGGGAGCATTGCCAACAAGCACCGTGTTTCCGTGGCACAGCTGCGCAACTGGAACAACCTGCGCGGAAATACGATCCGTCCCGGCCAACGCTTGGCTCTGCATGTGGCCGCCAAGGCTGAGCCAACAGCTGAAGCCCAACCCACCAAGGCCGAACAGCCGGCAGCGTCCCGCACGGGCGAGGAGTACATCTACTACACTGTGCAACAGGGCGACACGCTCTGGGGCATCGCACAGCGCCATCCGGGCATCACCGTGGAGGAGATCCGCCGGATGAACGAAGGGCTTTCGAGCAAGTCGCTCAAGCCCGGCAAGCGTATCAAGGTCGGGGTGCAGAAGGGCTGAGCCCTACCAGCGCCACTCCTTCTGGAGCTTCAACTTGTCTTCGAGGCCGTCAGCACGTAAGCGATCGCGCAATGCATCGTCCGTGAAGTGGCCCGGTAAGGTTGGCGCGTTGGCCAGCGACCAGAGCAGCATGCCGGTGAACCGCACATTGTCCACCATGCGGCGGGGGTCCACGAGGTGGATATCGTCGCAGCTGCTATGGTAGCAGCCGTAAACATGCCCGCCGAGGTCGCTCAACGGTGCGATGACCGGGACACCGTGGAGCATGAAGGGTTGATGATCGCTGTGCAATCCGGCCTCTGTCCGTAGTTCGTTCCTGAACGTGCTGTCCATTGCGGTAATCTCTGTACCGATGGAATGCACCAGATCGCTCCAGCCATCGGGACCCACCACATGGAACCCGAACGGACCACCGGTCATGTCCAGGTTCACCATGCACTTCACGTTGGCCAGTTCGCCTGTGGAGCGCAGATGCTCCACCAAAGCCGTTGAGCCCAACAAGCCTTGCTCTTCGCCCATGAACATGACGAACCGGATGGTGCGCTCGGGTTTAAGGTCCAAGGCTTTGAAGCAGCGCGCCAGGTCAAGGATTGAAAACGAGCCCAGCCCATTGTCCGTTGCCCCCGTGGCCAGGTCCCAGCAATCAAGATGACCGCCGATGATGATCACCTCATCGGGCTTGGTGCTGCCACGTATCTCCCCTATGACGTTGCGGGCCGTCACCACGGCGTTGCTATTGGTCATTGAGAGATCGATGGCGGGTGTGCGACCTTGTTCGAGCTCAGCGCGCAACCACACGCCATCCTCGCTGCTCACACAAGCGGCCGGTATGCTGATGGGCAGGCCATCCACGGAAGCTGTGCCTGTCAGCAGCACATGGCCGTCCACGTTGTTCACGAAGACGATGGCCGAGGCACCGGCGGCGATGGCCAGGGCGGTCTTCTCACTGCGATGAAGGTTGTGCGTGCCTTCCGGGGCGTGGCGCAGACCGATGTTCATCAGCACCGCTTTCCCGCGCACGGTCGTTCCCGCGCGCTCGAAGTCGGCCGCCAGACCATTGCCTACATCCACCAGCAATGCGGAAACCTGCGACGAGTCGGGCGTGTGCGCAAGAGCCACCGCCGTGATCAACGTGTCCGAGCGCCCAGCGTTCACCACAAGACGAACGCTGCGCCGTTGCCACGCATTGGCTGAAAACGGGAAGAACGAGACGTTGTCCAGGCCCGATGCCCGGAGCAAGCTGTCGGCGGTCACCTCAGCACGGGCGCCGTTCGGAGTGCCCGTTAGGCGGTGCCCGTCGCGCTGGGTACTGTGCCGGAGCCACTCATAGCCTTTGGCCCCGTGCCGGGCTTCCTGATCGATGGCGAGGAAAGTTGGCGCTTGGGCCTTCACTTCAACACCCACGTGTGGATAGATGCACGCCATGGAAAGCATGGCCAGCAAGCGCACGCAGGTACTTTGCCTTGGATAGATGGACATGTGCACGGACCTGTTGCTGACCGCACCGACGGCGGGACCCGCCGAAAGTACTCGGCCCGGCATGCCGTGGCGTTGGCCCCGGGCGGTCATGCTGCTGTTCATCCCCGTGCTGTTCTGCTCCAACGGCCAGCAGCGCGATGCTGAGAAGGACACCACGGCTGTGGTGCAAGCCAGTTACATCTACAACATCGCCAAGCTGGTGGAGTGGAAGGACGCCTCCATGCGCAACGGCAACTTCGTGGTGGGCATCATCGGCGGCGCGAACCTCTATCAGGAGCTGATCAAGAAGTACGCCACCAAGACCATCGGCAAGCAACAGGTGGAGGTGCGCAAACTGCTCGATCTGGGGGACGCCAATTGCCACATGCTCTTCGTTGGCAAGGAGCACCTTACCATGCTGCCGTCCATCTATAAGCGTCTTGAGGGGAAGCCCACATTGATCCTTACCGAGTACCCGGACGCGATCGAGGACGGTTCGGTGGTGAACTTCGTGGTGGTGGACAACACCTTGAAGTTCGAGCTTGGCATGGCCCACGCGCGCAAGCACCGCCTCGAGGTGGGCGCCACCCTGAAACAACTCGCACACAAAGTGGTGGAATGATGCGCGCGATCCACATAGCCCTCTTGTGCGCCTTGCTGCCCATGCCCATGTTGGGCCAGGACAAATTCGCCGAGGCCTTGCGGGTGTACCAGGAAGGCGATCTGCAGCGTGCACGTACGCTTATCGACGACGTTGTCCGCCAGGACGGTTCGCTGCGCGATCCGGAAGCCTGGCTCCTTCGTGGTTTCGTGTACAAGGATCTTTACAAGGCAGCCCCAGAGGCACCAACCGCCCACGAACTGCGCAATTCCGCCCTCAGCAGCCTCCACGAGTGCAGCCGCACCGACACGTCAGGCTTGTACCGCGAGAACGCTGGCCAGGCCTACGATTTCCTGTCCAAAACGCTGTACAACGATGCTGTGAAGGCATTGAACACCATGAACGCGGACCTGGCCGTTGAGCGCTACGGGCAGTACAAGGAGGCCGTGGTGCTCATGGGGTTGAAGCATGATCTGCTAGCACGGGACGTGGAGTTCCTGAACGCGCTGGGCACCTTGTACACCAAGCGCTACAACGCGGCGCGCGATAGCACCATCTGGTACGAGAAGGCGATAGCCACCTATGAGCAGGTACTTGCCATCGACTCCTCCAACTACGGCGCCACCTACAATCTTGCCACGTTGTACTACAACCGCGGCGTTTTCCGCATCATGCAGATCTCGCCCGACAACACCATCCCCGACATTGAGCAGATACAGGAGGTGAGCAAAGAGTTCTTCCGGCTGGCGCTGCCGTACATGAAGAAGGCCCACGCGATGCGCGGCGATCGACCGGAAACCCTGCAAGGGCTCGAAGGCATCCACTACAGCTTGAACGACCTTGAGCAGGCCGAGCACTACCGGCAGCTCTACGAGCGCATCAAGCAGGGCGCACCCCAGGATTGACCATGCGCAAACCGCGGCTCACCATCGGCAAGCGCATCGGGATGGGCTTCGGCCTGTTCATCTTCTTCGCCTTGTTGGTGGTGGTGATCACCAACCGTGCGCTGGACCGCAGCCGGACCATCAACGCCACGATAGAGACGGTTTACAGTCCGTCGGTGGATGCCCTGGTGCACATGCGGAACCTGCTCACCAATGCGCACATGCTCGTGAAGCACTGGGCGCTGGTGGAGAGCCGCGCGGAGGCGCCTGAGAAGACCGCTCTCATCCACATTACCACGCAGGAACTGCCGGGGCTGCTCGATAGGATCGATACGCTGACGGCCAACTGGAGCGCCGATGAGGTGGCCATGTTCAACAGCACCACCGTGGAGATGGAGAAGCTCTTCGCCATGCACGACCGCATCAAGGAGATGCTGCCGGCGATGGAGAGCTACACCGACCCGTTGATCTTCCTGGAGCGCAACGATCTTGCCGAAGAAGGCGGACCACTGGACCAGCAAAGCCAGATCGTACAGGACCGGTTGGACGAGCTGTTGGACCGCCAAGAATCACAACGACTTGAGCTGAGCAATGGCATGATCAAGAGCTTCGACGACCTGAAGTTCTTCGTGCTTTATCTCGGACTGGGCCTGGTACTGGTGGGCACGTTGGTCGCGTTCTTCATCGTTCGCGGCATTGTACGACCAGTGTTGAAGCTGCGCGCCGTGCTGTTGGCACTTGGTCGCGGGGTCTTCCCTCGCGCCCGCATGCAGGTGCGCAACGATGAGATCGGGGAGATGACGCAGGCGCTCATGGGCCTGGTGGACGGACTGAAGCGCACCACGGACTTCAGCCATGCCGTTGCGGCCGGCAATTTCGGCGCGGAATACGTACCACTGAGCGACGAGGACGTACTGGGGCACGCGCTGTTGAAGATGCGCGACGAGCTCGGCCAGCGCGAACGTTTCCTGGAGCACAAGGTGAAAGAGCGGACGGAGGAGGTGGTGCGCCAGAAAGAAGAAGTGGAGCGCCAGAGCCGAAAAGTGGTGGAGCTCTACAAGAACGTCACGGATAGCATCCGCTACGCAAAGCGGTTACAGGAATCCATCCTGCCGCCGGAAAAACGCATCAAGGAACTGGTGCCGGAGAGCTTCGTCCTCTATCGCCCGAAGGACATCGTCAGTGGCGATTTCTACTGGTTCGACAAGGTGGATGAACGTGTCGTCTTCGCAGCTGTGGACTGCACTGGGCACGGTGTGCCGGGCGCGTTCATGAGCCTTGTGGGCCACAACGGCCTCAATCAAGCCATCAAGGACCATGGCAACGTGCGTCCGAGCGAGGTGTTGAAGGACCTCAATCGCATTGCGTTCAACACCCTGCACAAGGATCGCGAGCAACAATTGGTGCGCGATGGCATGGACCTGGCGCTCTGCTCATATGACCCCGCGCGCATGGTCCTGGAGTACGCCGGTGCCAACTGCCCGTTGTACATCGTGCGCAATGGTGAACTCATCGAGTACAACCCCGATAAGATCCCCATCGGCGGTGCGGAACTTGACGGCCGCAACTTCACCGACCACCGGATACGATTGCAGCGCGGGGACGTGTTCTACATCTTCAGCGATGGCTACCCTGACCAGTTCGGCGGACCAAGGGGCAAGAAGTTCCTCTACAAGCGTTTCCGCGAACTCCTGCTCACCATCAGCGACAGGCCGATGGAACGCCAGCGCACCATGCTGCTGGAAGCCCTCAACGAATGGAAGGGCGTCCACGAACAGGTGGACGATATCCTGGTGATCGGCGTGCGCGCCGCCTGACCTGTTCTACTGGAACATCACCGGCACACCGCTCACCGTGGTTGCGATGGGGTTCATGCACATCACCGGGATCATCGGCTCGTTCGTAATGATCTCCTGCTCGTTGGGCACCCCCAACACGCCGAAAATGTTCTCCTGGGCGAGGTTCATGATGGCGATGAGGTCGGCGTCCACCTTCACTGCGTGCTTGATCACGGCCTTCACGAAGTCGTCGCTGTCCTCCTTGGCGATCACAGCGTCGTGCTCGATGCTGCGCTCGTGCAGGTACTGCTTGGCGAATTGGATGTTGCGCTGCAATTGGTTGTGCAGGAATTCATCGTCCTCGTTCGGGGTGATGAGGTGCACGCGGCTCTTGAAATACTTGGCCATGTCGGCCACGAGTGTAAGCTTCTGGCGGGTTTCCTTCTCCAGATCAAGCGGCACCACGATGTCGCGGTAGCCCTCGCTCTTGATGTTGCGCTCCTGCACCACGATGAACGGCACGGTGCTGTTCGTGATCACTTTGAGCGCGCGGCTCCCGGTAATGAACTGCATGCCGCGCAAACCGTGCGTGCCCATGATGATCAGCACGGCACCGATCTCGGAGGCCGTATCACCGATCTCGTCGTAGATGCTACCGATGCGCACGAGCCCCTCTACCTGTACGGCCGGGTTGAGCTTCTTCGCCCGCTCACTTTCCAGGGCCAGCTTCTTGCGGGCATCCTCCACATCGGTCTGCTTGGGCACCACGTGCAACAGGCGCAACTCGGCGCCTATCCGGGCAGCAAGGGTCATCGCATGATCGATGGCACAATCGGCCACCTTGGTGAAATCGGTGGGGACAAGGATCTTCTTGGTCGTCGCGCTCATGTTCGTGGTCCGCTCAGGTTCGTTGGGATGGGAGCGCGGCTAAGATAGGATCGGCCATTTCCCGTGCACGGACCATCATCAGCGGCCCGGTAAGTTTGCCCCCCCACGCATGCGCCGCCTCCGCCGCGTCCTGTTCATATTGGTGCCAGCGCTGACAGTGCTCCTCCTGCTGTTGGCGTTCCTGGCGCCCTACCTGCTGAAGCGTTACATCGAGGCCCACAGTGAGGAGTGGATCGATAGGAAGGTCACCATTGGCAACCTCATCCTCAACCCGTTCACCGGGACTTTCGCCATCAATGAGCTGACCTGCACTGAACCCCGGAGCGATGCGAGGTTCGTGGCTTGGCGAAAGGCCTCCGTGAAGTGGGACCTCTGGGCGCTCTGGGACAAGAACCATTGGCGCTTCCACACCATCGAACTGGTGGAGCCGTACGTGCATGTGGCACAGCGCGGAGCCCGCTTCAACTTCAGCGATCTGCTGGAGCTGAGCGGAGATGCACCACCGGATCCCTCGGACACGGTGCCCACGCGCTTCGATCTGGAAGATATGCGCGTGACCGATGGTGAAGTGGTATACGACAGTGATGTACTGAAGGCACCGGTAAGCGCACTGGGACTGAACGTACTGTGCAATCGCATCACTTCGGAAAGCGCCCGGATGGACTTTGACCTCGACTTCCGTTTGAACACCGGTGGTAATGTGGACGGAGAGTTCACCATCGACACGGAGAAGGCGCTGTACGGTATCGACGCCCTGTTCAAGGGGATCGACCTGTCCGGAGCGTTGCCCTACTTGCAGGACCTCATGGACTGCAAAGCGATGGCCGGGAAACTGGATCTTGACCTCGACCTGCAGGACAGCTGGGCGGACACTTCCGCGCTCGCCCTGCGTGCCGCACTGGGGATCAACGGCCTGGAGATCACCGACCCAGCGAGCGAGCGCTTGGCCGCCATCGGGTCAGCACAGGTGAGGTTGGATACGCTCACTGCGCGCGATCACCGCTTCGAACTGCGCGCCATGCGCATCGACAGTGCATTCGCCCGGTACGAGATGTTCAAGGACAGCACGGACAATTGGAGCCGGTTGATGCGGGCGGCTTCGACAACTGGCACAGCCACCGCGGACTCCGGGAGCGTTGCCACGGCCAGCACGAGCAACGTGTTCGTTCTCCTGGCCGAATACATAAGCACGTTGGCGAAAGAGTTCATCGCCAATGAATACACCGCCGACAGCATCAGTTTCAACCACGGTAGCGTGGCCTTCATGGATCACACCTTGGCCCAGCCCTTCCGCTATTCCATCGACAACCTCAGCCTGCTGAGCACACGCGTGAACACGGCGGACAGCATGGCACAGCTTGCTTGCTCGGCCCAGCTCAACGGCACTGGAACGCTCACCGGCGCACTGCGGATCGACCCGAAGACGTTCAAGGATTTCACCGCGCAGGCCACCGTGCAGCAGCTGGTGCTCCGCGATCTGGATGCCTACATGCAGTGGTATGCAGCCCATCCGGTGGAAGACGGGGTACTGGGTTATTCGGGCACCACATCCGTTCACAACGGCCACATCGATTCTGGCAATGCCATCAGCATCGACCGCATGAAGCTGGGCAAGAAAGTGGACGAACACGCTGAGGACATCACGGTGTTGCCACTGCGATTGGGCGTGAGCCTGCTGAAGGACCGTAACGGCATCATCGAGCTTGATCTGCCCGTTAGCGGGGACATCAACGACCCGGAATTCAAGCCTTGGCCGATCGTGTGGAAGGTGCTGAAGAACCTGGTGTTGAAGGCCGTGAGTGCTCCGGTGAATTTGGTAGCCCGCGCCGTGGACGGTGTCGATCCAGCGGAGCTCGAGGTGGTGCGCTTTGAACCCCTGCAGACCACACTTGGCAAAACACAGCTCAATGCACTCGACAATTTGGCCAAAGTGCTACAAGCAAAACCCGAACTGAAGGTGGCGTTGGTGCCGGTGATCGACGAACGAACGAGTGCCGATGCCGTGGCCCTCTTCCGGGCAAAAGCCTTGATGCTGTTCGGCGAACGGGCACTTACGGCTGCCGATAGCAGCTCCGTTGAAGCGCTGAGCGAAGAAGACAGTTCATTCGTCCGGTTCATGGATGAGCGCAGCCCGAGCACCGTGGGCCGTGCGGCGGCAGAGCGGAGCGCTGCTATCATCGGCGCGGATGCCGTTCAGCAACAGGTAACGTCCATGGAGCAGTTGCGGGCACGGCACGTTGCCCAGTATCTGATCGCAGCCCGTCTACCGCCGGAGCGTGCGAACATCCGGACCGGAACCGGCCAAGAGGTGGGCACATACAAGGGCAAGCCCGGCTACAGGTTCGTTTACGACGCTGCGGACTAGTCGCGCACCACGCGCCGTGCCCAAGTGCCCGTTGGACTGTTCACGCGCAGCACGTAAAGCCCAGGAGCAAGATCTCCTACGGCCCAATGGAAAACATCCCCGTTAGGCACCACCTCGGCGAGGCCCACCTCGGCCCCACGTGCATCGGTGAGCGTAAGTTGAACGGCACCATCGGTCGGCAGCGCCAATGACAAGTGATCGGTGAACGGCACAGGCCACACGCGCACAGCCCCGTCTACTGGATCGTCGATGCCTGTTGCCGCCAATTGCACGGTGTGGCACACGTACGCATAGCACGTATCGGTCAGTCCGTCCGTGGCGGCCGTCAGCATGCACACCTGATAGGCCCCGTCCATGCTCGGGAAATCGTGCACCACGTACGGCCCGAACCCGATGTTGCCATCACCGAAGGTCCAGACCTCCACCCCGATGGGTGCGAGCGAGGTCATGGCTTCCGAAGTGAACGACCACAGCGCCCCCCCCACAGGGGCCGGACTGAAGTTGGCGAAGAGGCCGGTGCAAGTGGCTCCGTTACCGTCCACATCCACCCACCGCTCGATGCTGCTGATGCAATAGTTCTGGTTCTGCTGGTCGTACGCCAACATGTTCAATGCCACATAATACTTGCCGGGCCACAGGTAGGTGTGCTCGACATCTGGGACCGTGTCCGTTGTGCCGTCGCCCAACTCCCAGAGCATGCCCTCGTACGTACCCGACGACGCGTTCTGGAAAAGCATGGCGTTGCTCTGCGCATCAGCCTGATAGAAATCCGGATAGACGATGCCCGGGCACGGCCCTGCCACATCGGTGCGCACAGTGCGGCAAAACGATGTCTGGCAGTATTGACCGTTGCTGGTGTCCGTGAGCGTTAGGCAGACCTCGTAACTGTCCAAACCGGCATAGGTGTGTCCGAAGTCCAGTGAATCCATGACCCACGTGCCATCACCCAAAGTCCACTCACGCTGAACATCGATCCCGTTGGTGATGGATGAATCCATGAACGTGACGGTCTGGCCGTACTGCGCATAGGTGAATGCCGGACGGATGAGGCCGTAGCACGGGGGTTGAGCTCGTGCAGTGCGCGGAGCGAAGGCCAGTGTGCAAAGCAGTGCCCACAACAACACTTGGCGGTCCTTGATCATATCGATCCCCATGCTCATGGCAGCTTGGCCTTTCGTTGCTTCATCCCGAACTCGCGCACCAACCGCAACCGCAACTGCGCACCGCCCAACGTTGGATGAAGATCCCCCCCGCCAAGAAGGAGCGAGGAGTAACCACCGCCCAGGAACACTTGTGTGCGTTCATCGACTGCGTAGCCAACATCCACTCCTGCCGACCCCGTTATCCAAAGCCCGAAACGATCCGCGGCACCTGCATCCGAAAGACCAACGGGGCGTGGTGAGCCATCGTTGGTTGATGCGACGAGCGTGCGGCCATCCCGGCCAATGAACCAATTGAATGCCGCACCTGCGCGGGGCGCCAAAGTGAAGCGGCCGAAGTTCCATTGGTATGCCACCTCCACCGGTACTGAAAGGAGTGCGTAGCGGTTGGTAGCGTTGTAACGCACGTTCTCCCCTATGCTCTCAACCGGGACATACGCGATATCGTAGGTGTACACCACATAGCTCGAATCGGGCGCCACAGCGTTCACCGACCACGTGGTATCCAAGACCATGGTGTTGATGGAGTCGGACGAGTTCGTCCCGCTCCCGGTGTACAGAAAACGGCTCTTGAGACGCGCGTATTCCAAGCCCGCTGAAATGGACAATCCACTGCGCCATGTGCGCCCGCCGACAAGCCCGACTTGCCAACCGTTCTGCCACGTCTCACTTGCGTTCATGTCCTCCGCCAAGCGGCCCTCACCGCTCCACCCACCGTTCCATTCGTTCCATCCGAGCTGCACCCCCATCCACCATGTGCCATGCGGAAGTACATAGGGTGTCTCGAGGGGTTTGGCAGCGGTCTTCATGCTGTCCAGTTCCCGGTCCATATCACTGAGGCGTGTCCGGAGCATCACCATGTCCCCGGTCACATAGTCATCCTCGGCCGTGTGGTTCGCAACCAAGGCATCTGTTCCGGTCGCAGAGTTCGCGGTGCCTTCGTTCTGGGAAGCCGCTTCATCCGGGACTTTTCGTTCATCGTTCGCGCTTGCGCTTTGCGCCCCGGCGCTCAATGTTGCTGTGGAGGCTGTGCCAAGCGCAGTGCCGCGTTCCGGAGCCGAGGACCGGTTCTCAGCATTTGCTGTTCGGCGTTCCGTCGCTGAGCGCGAGCTTTCATTTCCGCCTTTGGTCTTTTCCGTCGTCCCAACAGTCGCCTTCGGCATCGACGCCGTGGACGCACTCCCTTCATTCGGAACAAGAACCGGCGTTTCGTGCGCCACGTTCGCCTGCACGGGCTCCGCAGCAGTAAGTGCTGCCACCTCGGCACTGGCATTCAATGACGCGTCGGAACCGCTCACGCCAGCGGAACCCTTTGTCACGGTACGTTCTTGAGCCACATCGGCCCCATGCTCCGCCGATGCAGCATACCACGCCAGGGGTGTCAGCAGCAATGCCGCACCCACCAAGCCCATTGCCCAACGCCGTTGCAACCCCACCAGCAGGCGGTGCCCCCAACTGCGCTGGGCCACCACGCGCTGCCACACGTCAGCGGGCGGCGTGGCCTCGCTGTCGTACAGCCCCTTGCGGAACAGGTCATCTATCGGATGTCTCTCCTTCATGGATCTTCACTTCTCGATCGGTGATGCGTGCTTGCAGGAAGCGGCGCGCTTTGGCCAGTTGACTGCGGCTGGTGCTTTCGCCGCAGCCGATCATAGCCGCTATTTCGGCGTGGTCGAACCCTTCAATGGCGAAGAGGTTGAACACGAGCTTGTAGCCCTCGGGCAACTGGTCCACCAGCTTCAGCAGTTCGGCGTGGCCCATGCCCTCCAAGGCCGATGCGGGCACCGGCTCTTCGGGCAGGTGCTCCATGCCGAAGCGCTCCATCTGGAAGCTCTTCTTGCGGTAATTGCTGATCGCGGTGTGCACCATCGTCCTGCGTATCCATCCCTCCAATGAACCCTCTCCCCGGTACAAGTTCAACTTGTCGAACACGCGCACCCAGCCGTCCTGCAGCACGTCCTGTGCCTCCAGCGCATGGCGTGCGTAGCGCAGGCACACGGCGTACATGCGGCGTGCATAACGCGAGTAGAGCACCTCTTGGCACTTCCGGTCCTCGCGCAGGCAGCCCTGTACCAGTTCCTGGTCGGTCAGTTCCCGCAAATCGTTAAGGCCTAACGGGAGCAAGACGCCGCCCAGTGGGGTTGGCGCTGCCCAGTCGGGCCTCGGGTGGTGAAAGTAGCGGGAAGCCATGATGGACGTGGCTTTCACGGCCGATGTCGGGGGGCACAATGTCGTAAAGCAACCGGCTAGCATCGCTTATGACCGGCTATAACCGGCTTTCATCCGGCTTCCGGAATGGGCCCGCTGAACGTTTGCACCGGTCAACGACGAAACCGACCTAGACAAACACACAAACCCCAAAAACCAAGTACCCATGAACACGCTGAAGAACAAAGTGAGCCTGATCGGCAACCTCGGCAACGACCCCGAAGTGCGCGAAGTAGCGGGTGGTCGCAAAGTGGCCCGCATCTCCATTGCCACCACGGACAGCTACAAGAACGCACAAGGCGAATGGGTGAAAGACACCCAGTGGCACACGGTGGTGGCGTGGGGCCGCACGGCCGATCAAGTGGGCCGCCTGCTCCGCAAAGGCACCCCTGTGGCGCTCGAAGGCAAGCTGGTGCACCGCAGCTTCGAGGGCAAGGACGGTCTGAAGCGCTACGTGACCGAGGTGATCATGAACGATTTCCAACTGTTGGGCAAAAGCAAGCAGCCTGAGAACCCGCTGGCAGCAGCGTAAGCCGCGGCGAGCGCAAGGAGGGAAGGGGGCGTCGGCCCCCTTTCTTTTTCCTGTCCCTCAGCGCTTGCGCCAATGCACTGCCCGGCTACATTTGCCGTCCCTTAATCGGGACCTTCCCTGGTAGCTCAGCTGGTTAGAGCACATGACTGTTAATCATGGGGTCGCTGGTTCAAGTCCAGCCCGGGGAGCCGAAAGCCTCAGCACTCTGCTGGGGCTTTTTCATTGCACGCACCGATCCGTCCACCCCTTTCCGCCTTCGCGCTCTTTGCGTCCTTTGCGGTAGAAAACCCTCCCCATGCAGCTCATCACAGTCGGCACCGTAGCCTTCGACAGCATCGAAACCCCTTTCGGCAAGGCCGATCGCATCGTGGGCGGCGCCGCCACCTTCATCAGTTTGGCGGCCTCGCATTACGTGAAGAAGCTCGGTTTGGTGAGCGTGATCGGCGATGACTTTCCGGAAAGCATGCTGGCCGACCTGCGCCGCCGAGGCGTGGACACAGCGGGCCTGCAAGTGCTGAAGGGCAAGGAGAGCTTCTTCTGGCACGGCCGCTACCACTACGACATGAACTCGCGCGACACCTTGGAAACGCGCCTGAACGTGCTGCTGGAGCTGGACCCCAAACTCCCGGAAGCCTACCGCAGCGCACCCTACGTGATGCTCGGCAACCTGGACCCCAAGGTGCAGCTGAAGGTTCTTGACCAGATGGACGTGCAGCCCGCGCTGGTGGTGCTCGACACCATGAACTTCTGGATGGACAGCGCCATGGACGCCTTGCGCGAGGTGATCGCCCGGGTGGACATCCTCACCATCAACGATGCGGAGGCGCGCCAGCTCAGCGGCGAGCACAGCTTGGTGAAAGCTGCGAACAAGATCCTGGCGATGGGCCCCAAGTACCTGGTGGTAAAGAAGGGTGAGCACGGTGCGCTGCTCTTCAGCGAAGACCGCGTGTTCTTCGCCCCGGCGCTGCCGCTGGAAGACATCATCGATCCGACGGGCGCTGGCGACACCTTCGCCGGGGGCTTCATCGGCTACCTAGCGCACACCCAGGACCACAGCTTCGACAACCTCAAGCGCGCCATCATCACCGGCTCCGCGCTGGCATCCTTCGCCTGCGAGAAGTTCGGCACCGAGCGCCTGCTCACGCTCACGCGCGATGAGATCGATGAACGTATCCGCCAGTTCGTGGATCTGGTGGATTTCGATATCGAGCTGGTGGAGGAGTGATGCGGGGCCGATGCGCATGGTTCATGGTTCCCAGAAGAACACGGTACGTTCAACGACCATCGCTGTCGCAGCCCTCTTGGTGACCAACCTCGTGGCGGCACTATTGAGCTATTTCTTCCAGTCGAGCGTGAATTCACACATGCCGCAAACCGGACTTGGAGCCGCCCTGTTCATCATGCTAGCACTGGGCGCTTTGGTCATGGCGGTCCGGATGTATCGTAAGAGAGCAGGCTCTATCAGCGTGCTCATGTACTCAGCCTTGTGCGCTTCCTTCATGATATGGGCCTACCGCATCAATGGACAAGTGTGCCAAGGTTGTTTGCAGTCAGGCTAACCGCTCCGCCACGGCTTTCCAGTTCACAACGTTCCACCAGTTGGCCACGTACTCGTTGCGTTTGTTCTGGTACTTGAGGTAGTAGGCGTGCTCCCAAACATCGAGCGCCAGCAGCGGCTTTCCGCGCAGGTCGCCAACATCCATCAAGGGATTGTCCTGGTTGGGCGTTGAGCCGATCGCGAGTTTGCCGTCCTGCACCACAAGCCAAGCCCAGCCGCTGCCAAAGCGCTTCATTGCAGCTTCGGTGAAGGCGGCCTTGAACTTCTCCACATCACCGAAAGTCCCATTGATCGCATCGAGCAACTTGCCTTCGGGTGCACCACCGGCCGGGGCCATGCTCTCCCAGAAGAAGTTGTGGTTCCAGGCACCTCCGCCGTTGTTGCGGGCCTTGGCGCTCAGCTTGCTCGTCTGCTTGAAGAAGTCGCTGGCGTCGGCCGCGATGATGTTCTCGGCCGCAATGGCTTCGTTCACGTTCTTGATGTAG
Source organism: Flavobacteriales bacterium (assembly GCA_016699575.1). Taxonomy (NCBI): domain Bacteria; kingdom Pseudomonadati; phylum Bacteroidota; class Flavobacteriia; order Flavobacteriales; species Flavobacteriales bacterium. The sequence goes on from CP064979.1 coordinate 1,845,329, forward strand.
GCCGCATGATGCTTGCCGTAGTGGATCTCCATCGTCAGCTTGTCGATGGACGGCTCCAACGCCTCGGGCGGATAGGGCAGGGGTACCTGGGCGAAGGCAAACGGATCCGCACCCATCGAGCCCCCAATAGACCGGGCCAGGAGCGAACCTCCGATCAGGGTGCCAGCGGTTGCTTGGGCAGTGCGGAGAATGAACTGTTTGCGGTCGATGCGTTCCATGGTTGTGCGGGTTGGCGCGCCACGTGCCATCATCGTGCCGCGCAGAACAAAGGTGCTAACCGAAGTTGAGCAACAGCTGACCTTTCTCAACGGCCACGCGCTCCTGCACATGCACGGCGGTCACCGTGGCGTCGCCGGGAGCCTTGATCACGTTTTCCATCTTCATGGCCTCCAGGATCAGCACGGGGTCGTTCTTTCTCACTGCATCGCCGGGTTTCACCATCACCTTCAGCACAAGGCCGGGCATGGGCGCTTTCAGGTCCTTGGCCACCACGCCGATCGACTTGTCGAGGCCCAGTGCGTGCATCAGGTGGTGCTGCTCGTCCTCCAGTTGCACGGTGTACGTGTGCGCGCCAATGCGCATGCGCACCGTCTTGTTCTCCTTGTCCTCCTTCAGTACCAGCACGCGGTGGCTGCGCCCGTCGATGACCACGCTGAACTGACCGGGCCCGGTGCGCACCATATCACTGATGCCCTTGGGCAGTTTCCACGGTGCGCTGGGCGTAGCGCGCTCCAGCACAAGCGGGTCCTTGCTGTTGTTGACGGTGGCGTAGAGCTTGGCCATTTGCTTCGTCGTTCCTCCTCGCAATGACGGAGCGGCGAATGTAGCGGCTCACTCCCCGAACATCCCCTCGTCACCCAGCTGTTCGTACGCCTCATCCGCGGGCAGGCCGGGCTGCTCACGCGCAGCAACGGCCAGTTGATCGCACAATTCATTCTGCGGGTGGCCGTTGTGGCCGCGGATCCACTGGAACCGCACGCGGTGCTTGCGGTACGCCACCAGGAAGCGCTTCCACAGATCGGGGTTCTTCTTCTTGGCAAAGCCCTTCTTCTCCCAATCGAACACCCAGCCCTTCTCCACACTGTCCACGACATACTTACTGTCGCTCACTATGGTGATCTCAGTGCCAAGGCTTTTCAAGGCTTCCAGTGCTACGATGGCGCCCAGCAGTTCCATGCGATTGTTGGTTGTGCGGCGATAGCCACCGTACAGCTCCTTGCGGTGCTTGCCGGCCTCCAGCAAAACGCCATAGCCGCCCGGGCCGGGGTTGCCGCTGGCGGCGCCGTCGGTGTAAGCGGTGACTTTCACTGAACCGTATGTGGAAAAAGGTGCGTGATGTTCTGCGTGAACAGCTTCACGCTGATGGCGAGCAGGATGATGCCGAACGCCTTGCGCAGCACGATGAGGCCTACGCGCCCCAACATGCGCTCGATGCGGCCCGTGAGCAGGAGCACCAGCAGCACGGGGATCATGTTCAGCACGATGGCCGCCAGGATGTTCACCGTCTGGAACTCGGCGCGCAAGGACAGGATGGTGGTGATGGTGCCCGCGCCAGCGATGACCGGGAACGCCAGCGGCACGATGCTGTAGACCTTCGGGTCGCTGCTGGGCAGGCCCGGTGCGCTGTGGTCTTCCTTGAAGAGCTTGATGCCGAGGATCATTTCCAGCGCAATGAAGAACAGCACGAACGAACCGGCCACGGCGAACGAGTTCACATCCACGCCCACCACACCTAGGATCTTCTCCCCGACAAAAAGGAACACCACCATGATGCCCAGGCTGACGAGCACCGCGCGCAGCGGGTAGATCTTCCCGGCCTTCTCGCGCACTTGCAGGATCAACGGTATTCCACCGATCACATCGATCACGGCGAACAGGATCAGGAAGGCTTTGCCGATCTCGGTAAGGGACATGGGGCGAAGATGCGCACCGTCGGGCCGGTGATCGGTCCTCACCGCACCAACCCCTCCACCACCATCGGATAGTGTGCGTGCTCCATGGCATGGATCCGCTCCGCCAGTGAAGCCACGGTATCGCCCGGTAGCACAGGGCATCGGAACTGCGCCAAGTGCTCACCTTCGTCGTAATGCTCGTTCACATAGTGCATGGTGATGCCGCTTTCGTGTTCACCAGCGGCCAGCACAGCGGCGTGCACCCGGTCGCCGTACATGCCTTTGCCGCCGAACTTGGGCAACAGGGCCGGATGGATGTTGATGATCTGCTGTGGAAAGGCTCGCACGAGTTCGGCCGGGATGAGCTGCATGAACCCGGCGAGCACGACCAGGTCGATGCGTTGGGCTGTCAGCTCGGCCTGCAAGCGCCCATCGCGGAGCATGGCCTTGTCGAAGAGAAAGAGCGCGACGCCCAGTTCCCACGCCCGTGCGATCACCCCGGCTTGCGGGTTGTCCGTGCCGATAAAGGCCACTTCGGCCTTGGGATGTCCGGCGAAGTGCTCCACCAGCCGTTGGGCGTTGGTGCCGCTGCCGGAGGCTAGGATGGCAATACGGAAGGCCATGTGTTCATGCGGCCATGTGTTCATGGGTCCATGGCCATGAACAAGACCGGTGCGAAGGTGCCGAACGGCATCCAGAGAAGCACCCCTTTGCGACTTGTCCCAACTGCATCCGGCATACCGGCTTCGTGGGCAGTGGAGATGTTATCCACCTGAGGGTGAAGGGATGGCCGGTGAACAATGGCCGGTGAACGGCCTCTGGCCAAACGACCCTGAGTGCCGAAGCACTTAAACCCTTTCTTTGCACCCTGTTTTTCAACCAACAACAGGACAACCATGTCGGACATCAAGTCTCGGGTCATTGCGATCATCGTTGACAAATTGGGCGTTGATCAGAACGAAGTGACCCCGGAAGCCAGTTTCACCAATGACCTTGGTGCTGACAGCCTCGACACCGTGGAGCTCATCATGGAGTTCGAGAAGGAGTTCAACATCGCCATCCCGGACGACCAGGCCGAGAAGATCCAGACCGTGGGTCAGGCCGTCGATTACGTGGAGAAGAACGCGAAGTAACCCGGCCCTACCAGGGCTCACTTCATGCAGCTCAGGCGCGTAGTCGTCACCGGACTCGGGGCCATAACGCCGCTCGGTAATACCGTGAAGGATTACTGGGCCGGGTTGGTCGCCGGGGTAAGTGGTGCTGCGCCCATCACCAAGTTCGACGCGAGCAAGTTCAAGACCCGCTTCGCCTGCGAAGTGAAAGGCTTCGACCCGGAGCAGTTCATGGACCGCAAGGAGGCGCGGAAGATGGACCCCTTTGCGCAGTACGCGGTGGCTGCCAGCGATGAAGCGATCAAGGACGCCGGGCTCGATCTGGAAAAGACCGACCGCGACCGCTTCGGGGTCATCTGGGGCAGCGGCATCGGCGGGCTGAAGACCTTCCAGGAGGAGTGCATCGCATTCGGTAAAGGCGATGGCACCCCGCGCTTCAATCCGTTCTTCATCCCCAAGATGATAGCGGATAGTGCCTCCGGGCTGATCAGCATGCGCCACAAGCTGCACGGGCCCAGCTATGTTACCGTGAGCGCTTGCGCCAGCGGCAACAACAGCATGATCGACGCCTTCAACAATATCCGCTTGGGCATCTGCACGGCGGTGGTGACGGGGGGTAGCGAGGCTGCGGTTTACGAGGCAGGTGTTGGCGGCTTCAACGCGTTGCACGCCATGAGCACGCGCAACGATGATCCCGCAACAGCGAGCCGCCCCTACGACAAGGACCGCGATGGTTTCGTGCTCGGCGAAGGCGGCGCGGCCATCATCCTCGAGGACTTGGAGCATGCCAAAGCCCGTGGCGCACGCATCTACTGCGAAGTGATCGGCGCAGGTATGAGCAGCGACGCATACCACATCACCGCACCGCACCCCGAAGGCGTGGGCGTGCACCTCTGCATGAAGAACGCCGTGCAGGACGCCGGTATCGGCGTTGGCGATGTGGACCTCATCAACACGCACGGTACCAGCACGCCCATCGGCGACCCGCAGGAACTGAAGGCCATCCAACGCCTCTTCGGCGACGCTGCTTATGCGATGAACATCAACGCCACCAAGAGCATGACAGGCCACCTACTCGGCGGTGCCGGCGCTGTGGAAGGCGTGGCCACCATCCTCTCGGTGACCAACAACATCGTTCCGCCGACGATCAACCACTTCACGGACGATCCCGAGATCGATCCCAAGTTGAACCTCACGTTCAACAAGGCGCAGCAGCGCACCGTGAACGTTGCGATCAGCAACACGTTCGGCTTCGGCGGCCACAACACGTCCGTCGTCTTCCGCAAGTACAACGGATAGCCCAACGGCTTCCCCTTGCTCCGCACACTTTTCTCCATCCCCAGGAACGCCGAGGAACGCAAGCTGCGGGCTTGGTGCCGCAGCACATTGGGCATTACCCCGGGCGATCTGGCGCTCTACCGACAGGCCATGCGGCATAGCAGCGCGGTGCCCGAGGACCGGCCAGACCTTCCCAACAACGAGCGCCTCGAGTTCCTGGGCGATGCGATACTCGATGCCATCGTAGGCACCTTGTTGTTCCGTACGTACCCGGACCAAGGCGAGGGCTTCCTGACGCGCATGCGCAGCAAACTGGTGAGCCGTGCACAGCTCAGTGTGCTGGCCAAGCACATCGGTATTGAGCAGGTGGTGGAGACCAAGGTGTCGCGTGGTCATGAGACCAGTGTGCCCGGCAATGCCTTGGAAGCGCTCATCGGTGCCATTTTCCTGGACAAGGGATTCAAGAAGACCCAAGCGTTGGTCCTCGACCTCATCAGCAGGCACTTCGACCTGAAAGAGCTGGAGAAGGAAGACCGCGACGGTAAGAGCCGCCTGTTGGAATGGGGCCAGAAGCGCCGGAGGAAAGTCGAGTTCAGGATCAGCGAAGAACGTGGCAAGGGACCGCGGGGAAAACAGTACGTGGCCGAAGTGGTCATCGATGGGAATGTGCGCGGGACCGGTCGCGGGCCGAGCAAGAAAGTGGCAGAACAGGACGCTGCCCAAAGCGCGTTCAAGAGCATGCGCTCGCGCGGGGGCGAGGGGCGCGAGCGGCAGCGGCGCGAAGAACGATCATAGACCTTGGACCTGACAGAAGGTCCCCCTTCTCGAAGGTCACCATCATTATCAGAACAAGAGAAGGGCCTGTTGGTGGTGCATGCCGAACTGCACATATGCGTGCCGGTATAGCGCTGGAGCGCACAAGCCGAAAGGCAAAAGCGGGCAGGTGCAACGGCAGCGCTGTGGCGCGTGCGGTAAGTACCAGCCAGAAGTGCACCGGTACAACGCGTGTGCGGCCGGAATATCGTGGCGCCTACCGCAGCGGGGTGCGGGTTGTGTCGTGTCGTCCCCCTGCCCCCTTCATGCCGCGCTTCGCACGCAATGACAGGGGACTAGATCTGATTGCTTCGCTACGCTCGTAACAACAATGACAAGGGCTCTGTTCCTGGAACGGGGTCTTTGTGCTTTACGGCGGGTTGGGATGTGGACAATGCGGATGGTTATCGAACATCTCGCGGGAGCCCTCCCCACCTTCGTCAGGACGGGCTCCGAAGACTCCACGGGATAACGAAGCGGTGGGGAAGCCCCCGCTACCTTCGCCGCCCGCCGATGAAGGGCGTACGATAGAGCGATGAGCGAGACGATCACCCTGCCCACCACCACTGACCGGTTCGCGTTGTACAGCGCGTTGTTCCCGCAGGTGAAGAGCCTGCTGGAGGATGAGCGCGACCCTGTGGCGGCGATGGCCAACATGAGCGCGGCGATCCAGCAGGCGTTCGGCTGGCATTGGGTGGGCTTCTACCGGGTGATGGGCGCCGAGCTCGTGCTGGGGCCGTTCCAAGGGCCGGTGGCGTGTTTCCGCATTGGCCATGGAAAAGGCGTGTGCGGAACCGCATGGGCCGAGGAGCGCACGGTGGTGGTTCCCGATGTGGACAAGTTCCCCGGCCACATTGCCTGCAGCGACAAGACACGCAGCGAGATGGTGGTGCCGTTCAAAGGACGCGACGGCCACATCCACGGTGTGTTGGACATCGACAGCATGAAGGAGAACGATTTCGCGGAGGTGGATGCGCACTGGCTGGAGAGGATGGTGGAGCTGCTGGAGCCATTGTTCGATTGATGGAGGAAGGAGCATACCACAGAGGCACAGAGACACGGAGAAGCACTGAGAAGAGAGATCGAGGCGCTGCGCCTGAGGGGGTACATGGAAACCCTCCTTCCTTCGTCGGGACAGACGCCGTCACGTGGACACAGAGGAACACAGAGAGGGTAAATGCGAGAGTCGCTGCGCTTGAAGAGGAAAGCCGCAGGTCCCTCTGCGGGATTTGCTGGTCATGGTGTGACAAACGCCGTCTCGATACTGCATGTCTTTGCTTTTGCGGCCATGCTGTTCGTTGCGGGTTGTGCGCAGGTGCGCGAGCCGACGGGCGGAGACCAGGACAAAGTGGGCCCGAAACTGGTGGATGCGACGCCGCAGAACGGAAGCACGGCGTTCAAGGGCGACCGCATCGTGCTGCGGTTCAGCGAGCGGGTGCAGGTGAAGAACGCGCGGGAGAACCTCGTGGTGTCGCCGCCGCTGGCGAAGGCACCGACGCTGCGGGTGGTCGGCGACAAGAGCGTGCAGATCGGTTTGGAAGCGCCTCTGGCGGCCAACACCACTTATGTGTTCGATTACGCGAAGGCCATTGTGGACCTGACGGAAGGGAACCAGGACAGCAGTGGCGTGTTCGTGATCAGCACGGGACCGGTCATAGACCAAGGAAGGCTGCGCGTGCATGTGAGCGAAGCGCGCACGGGCAAAGTGCTGGAGGGTTTCGAGGTGCTCCTCTACCCTACCGACAGCGCTGCGGATGTGCGCCAAGGCAGCAGCGCCGGTTTTGCGCGCACCATGAAGGACGGCCACGCCACAGTGGGGTACTTGCGCGATGGTGAGTACCGCGTGTTCGCTCTGGAAGACAAGAACGGCAACCACCGCTACGACCTGCCCAATGAGCGGTTGGCGTTCGCGGAGCAACCGGCCTTGGTGCGGGCGGACACGATGAGCGATGAAGTGGATCTGCGGGTGTTCACAGCGATGGACAGTGTGCAGCGGTTGCTTGATGCGCGCTGGACGAACGGGGTATTCCGGTTCGCGCTGAGCCGGCCAGCAGGAACGCTGGAGACGAAACGCTTGAGCGGTGAGGTGCTGGACTGGGAGCAGGAATGGAACACCGCACGCGACACGGTACGCTGCTGGTATGCGGGCAAAGACAGCCTGGCCAGTGGGCCGCTGCTGGTGCTGGCGGACGGCCAGTTGCTGGACACGGCGCAAGTGGAGGTGAAGTCCGCTGGGACGATGAGCGTTGCGGAGGTGAGGTACACGGGCACAACGGATGTGCTCCTCGAGTTCGACCGGCCGGTGGAAGTGATGGACAGCGCGCGGGTGGAAGCACGGCGCGACTCGGTGATGGTGCCGGTGCGCTTGGTGAAGCAGGGTGCGCGGCGCTTCCGTGCAGCGCACAAGGAGGCGCCGGGGGGCGGACTGAAGCTGGCCTTCTTGCCCGGAGCCTTGCAGGACCGGCAAGGCCGCACGAACGACACGTTGCGTACCGAGGTGCGGTTGGCCGGGCCCAAGGAGCAGGGCACATTGCATGTGGTGCTGAACCCACAGGGCGACTACGCCGGGCCGTACATCCTTGAACTGTTGGACCAGAGCGGCCGGGTGATGCTCGCCCGGGCCGGTGGCACATTGCCTTCCAAGGTTGGTTTATCGGGACTTCCACCGGAACCGTACGGGTTGCGGTTGGTGCTGGACGCGAATGGCAACGGGCGCTGGGATACAGGCGCCTTTGGCCAAAACCGCCAGCCCGAGCGGGTTGTGGTGCATCCGGCCGGGGCCAATGTGCGGGCCGGATGGGAGGTGGAGCTGGTGTGGTAGCGCTTTTCCGGCCTGTCCGGTTGGCAACGAAACCGTAAGAAGGCCCGTCATGCCCATGCCCACTTACCGGGGCACCCTACTTTCACGTCGCTTTTCCAAGCCCTTCCGCCATGATCCGCGCACTCAGGTTTACCGCCGCCCTCCTCCTTTTGCCCGCATTCGTTCCGAAGGCCAACGCCCAGCAAGGGGTGGTCCCAACCATGGGCACCGAGTTCTGGATCGGCTTCATGAAGGGCTATCAGGGCGGTGCCGCCAGCAGCTTGGACATTTTCGTGAGCAGCCCGGTGAACACGAGCGGCACACTGACCATGCCGCTGACAGGATACACGCAGCCCTTCAGCGTTACGGCTAACGTGACCACCACGATCACGTTCCCCAACGTGCCCATGGCCATGCACTTCGGCAGTGAGGTGGTCGACAACAAGTCCATCCTGATCGAAACCCAGGACACCGTGGCGGTGTTCGCCATCAACTTCGAGCAGTACACGGCCGACGCCGCAGTGATCTATCCCATCCAATCGCTCGGTACGGACTACAGGGTGTTCACCTACTACGGCTACCCGGGTATATCGGACTTGTTGAGCGAGTTCCTGATCGTGGCCACGCAGGACAACACGGAGATAGAGATCACCACGACGGCGAACACGGCTGGTGGGCATGTGGCAGGCACGCCATGGATCATTCAGCTTGACAGTGGGGAGACCTACCAAGTGCAGGCTGCCAGCGACGCCACGGACCTGCAGGGCAGCTGGATCCGCGGCACCGCGGCCAGCGGCTCGTGCAGGCCGTTCGCCGTGTTCGGCGGAAGCGTGTGCACCAAGGTGCCGACCGCTTGCACAGCCTGCGACCACGTGTACGACCAGAACCTGCCTACCACGGTGTGGGGCCGCACGTACTACACGGTGCCCTTCGACCAGATGAGCGGCTATACCTACCGCATCATGGCACGCGACAATGGCACTCTGGTGACCATCAACGGTGGGGCGCCGATAGCTATGAACGCGGGCGACTGGCAGGAGTACAACTACAACGCAACGGCCAACTGCATCCAGAGCAACAACCCGATCGCGGTGGCGCAGTACATGGAAGGCGTTACGTGCAACACGGTGAACCCCAGCTTGGGCGACCCTGCATTGCTGGTGCTGAACGCCGAGGAACAACAGATCGATCGGATCACGTTCGGAACGGTGGTGAGCACCGTGATCACCGACCACTTCCTGAACATCGTTACTGAAACCGCGAACACATCGAGCGTGTACCTGGACGGGGTGCAGGTGCCCACGGCACAGTTCAGCATCTACCCATCGTGCGCCACGATGAGCTATGCCCAGGTGGACCTGCCGCCGGGCAGCCACACCTTGGAATGCACCGGCGGGTTGAGCGCCTATGTGTACGGCGCCGGAAGCGCTGAGACCTACGCGTATTCGGTGGGTGCGTTCACCCCGGTGCCACCACTGATCGTGGACAGCGTGTTCTGCGGTCTCGACAGCACGGGCACGCTCACGCTGAGCCCTCCCGTGCCGATCTTCAATCCGTTCTGGACCACTCTCAGCAACCCGAACGACACGCTCTACCAAGGCCTTGTCTACACGTTCGTGCCGCCTGCGAGCGATGTGTACGTAGTGACGGGCTATGAGAACCAGAGCTTCTGCGAACAACAGTTTTTCTACAGTGTGGAGATCGATGATCCTCCAGTACTGACGTTGACGGCCAGCTCTACCACCATATGCCAGTACGAACCCGTGCAGTTGAACGTGTCGCCCGCTCCGGCCGGCACGTACCTCTACAACTGGTGGCCCGATGCGCCATTGAACGACGGGTCGCTCCCCGACCCCATAGCCACTCCGGCCCACAGCGGATGGTTCTACGTGAGCGTGAGCACGCTGAACGGATGTGCCGTAGCCATCGACAGCATCTACATAACGGTGGTGCCCGGTGATGTGCTCCTGTTCGAGGCAACAACGGACGATGACCTGATCTGCGCGGGTGACACCGTGCAACTGAACCTGGAGATCCACCAGACCATCGTGAGCGACACGATGGACATTGCGCTGAACCCCGCCATGTGGAGCAGCACCACCGGTGGCGCACTGAGCAACGTCTGCGGATCCATCGGCGGCAACGCGCTCCACTTCGACGGGCCTTTGCCGACCCGCGAGACGCAGACGGTTGACCTCAACGTGGCCTTGGGCGGCACCATCCGCTTCAACCTGAAGATCAGCGATGGTATAGCACCATGCGACAACGCAGACCCGGGAGAAGACGTGGTGCTGGAGTACAGCACGAACGGCGGTGGAGCTTGGACGCTGATCAACACCTACTTCGAGTACCAGTTCCCCACCTGGACGCAGATCGACGAAACGATCCCTGCGGGTGCAATGACGGCCAGCACACGGTTCCGTTGGCGCCAGCTGGCCTTCACAGGTGCCGGTGAGGACAACTGGCAACTGGACGATGTGGCCATTGCGGTGGAGGACCAGACGGGCATCACCTTCGCGTGGACACCAGCAGCATCGCTGAGCAACGCAGCCATCGTGAACCCACAGGCCTGGCCGAACACCACGGGCTGGTACTACGTGGACGGCACGGACAACAACACACAGTGCGCGTATTCGGACAGTTTGTTCATCACCGTGGGCCAGCCGTTCACCTTGAACATGACCCCGGACACGTCGATCTGCGATGTGGCCGGCATCCAATTGGACGCCATCCCGAGCGGAGGCACCAACCACAGTTACCTGTGGGCGCCGAACACTGCCATCTCCAGCACGTTCGCCGCAAGTCCTGTGGTGACGCCGGCAGCCACCACCACGTACACGGTGACGGTAACCAGCCAGGAAGGATGCACGGCCACCGGTGATGTTCAGATCACTGTTGCGGCCGCCCTCAACCTCACGGTGACCACTACGGACAACGACATTTGCGCAGGCGACATCGTGACCTTGAACGCGAACGTGGGTGGCGCAGTGGGCATGGCATTCTTGTGGGATCCGATCACAGGTCTCAGCAGCAGCACGGTGCAGAGCCCGACCGCGCAACCCTTGCAGGATGTTTGGTACAGCGTGATCGCCACGGACACGGTGAGCGGCTGCGTGCTCACGGACAGCGTGTTCATCAACGTCACCAATGTTGGCGGGGTGAGCGCGGGCAACGACACTACGGTGTGCAGCGCGATGGGCATGCAGTTGGAGGTGACCTTCAACACGGTGAACCCCATCATCCAATGGGAGCCCGCCCAGTACCTGCTGTTCCCGAACACCGCTACGCCGACCATCAATTTCGACAGCACGATGACCTACATCGTTGAAGTGGGTGATGGAGTGAACTGCTCAGCTTTCGACACGGTGACGGTTACCGTGCAGTTCAGCGACCTCACCTTCATCAGCGATAGCTCGTTGTGCCAAGGCGAGAGCATGGTGATCGATGCGGGTTATCCCGGTGTGCAGCATTCCTGGAACACGGGCGACACGACGCAGACCATCACGGTGAGCGCGGCCGGGGCTTACACCGTGACCATGACCGATGTGATCGGTTGCCAGGTGAGCTTCACCACGAACGTGATCGTGGATCCGTTGCCGGTGGTGACCCTCGGTCCTGATACCTCGCTTTGCGTGGGCGAGAACTGGTTGCTGGATGCGGGTAACCCCGGAAGCGCTTACGAGTGGAGCACCACGGCGGTGACGCAGGCCATCACCACTACGGTGGGCGGCAGCTTCTGGGTGGTCGTTACCGACGCCAACGACTGCGTGAACAGTGACACCATCGACATCGTCTTCGACCAGCTGCCCGTGATCAACCTGCCGGACACGGTGGTGTGCGTGAGCGAGACGATCGTACTGGACGCCGGCAACCCGGGCAGCGCTTACCTGTGGAGCCCGAACGGCGAAACGTCGCAGACCATCAGCGTCAACAACGCCACGGGCGTGTACAGTGTGGTGGTGACCACACCCACCATCTGCATCGACAGCGCTACGGCGGCGCTGACGTTCATTCCGTTCCCCGTTGTGGACCTGGGCCCCGACACCGCGCTCTGCGATACACAGGAACTGACGTTGGATGCACAGAACGACACATGCGCCTTCACATGGAGTACCGGGGCAACGAGCCAAACAATAACCCTGTATGCGAGCGACAGCATCTGGGTGGACGTCTTCAACGACTACTGCGTGACGCGCGACAGCATCAATGTGGTCTTCAACCCGCTGCCCAACGAATTGACGGTGGATGTGGTGACCATCTGCCTCGATTATCCGCCGCACTATGCCGTGCTCAGCGGCGAGAACCCGGGCAACACGTATGTATGGAGCCCCACCAATGAAACCACACAGGTGATCCTGGCCGACGATTACGGCTGGTATGTTGTGCAGCTCACAACCCCGCTGAACTGCACCATCACGGACAGCATCCTGGTGCAGGAATACTGCAACAGCGCCATTTACGTTCCCAACACCTTCACGCCCGATGGTGACGGCTACAACGACGAGTTCTTCCCCAACGGCTGGAACATCGCCAACATCGAACTGAACATCTTCGACCGCTGGGGCGAGCTGATCAGCTCCGGCACGGGCAGCCAGGCGAAATGGGACGGCACGTACGGTGGCACGGCCAGCCAGGACGGCGTGTACATCTGGAAGGTGAAGTACCGCTTCTATGACAACGCCGAGAAGACCGTGATAGGCCCTGAATACGAGAAGACCGGGCACGTGACGCTGATCCGTTAACGCAGCCCCTGACCTGAGCGGAGCCCCGGCGGAAGTCGGGGCTTCGTCGTTCCGTAATGCGCGTTCGGGAACCCCGGAGGGGGTTCCATCGTAAGCACGGCCGCTAAAAACCCGCCCGGCCATCGGGCTTGCCTGTGCGAACGACCTCCATCCTCCTGAAACGCTGCCTTGTGTCGACGGCCTGTGCCTTGGCGATCATGCCCGTCACCTTGGCCCAAAACGCTCAGTTGCCCACCATGGGCAAGGAGTTCTGGGCGGGTTTCATGCGCAACGCGTACAACGCCCAGAACCTGCGCATTTCCATCAGCAGCCAGGTGGCCACCAGTGGTACGGTAAGCATCCCTCAACAGGGGTGGAGCATGCCGTTCACCGTCACGGCAGGTGGCGTGACGAACATCGCGGTGCCCGTCACGGCCGAGAACGTGCTGGGCGATGTGGTAGGCGACAAAGGCGTGCACATCGTTGCCAATGACAGTGTCAGCGTGGTGGCCACCAACTTCCAGAACTTCAGCGTGGACGGTGCGCAGATCCTGCCCGTTGGTTCGCTTGGGCTCAACTACCGTGTGGATGCCGGGCCGGGCCTGATCGGCTTCAACAACTTCTACCGGAGCGAGTTCCTGATCGTCGCAACGGAGAACGGTACGCAAGTGACGATCACACCTTCCGTGGACACCGATGGCGGTCACGCCGCGGGTGTGCCGTACACGGTGGACCTGGATGCCGGCGAGACCTACCAAGTGATGAGCGCTCTGGAGACCACTGACCTGACCGGCACTACGGTGGTAGGAACGGTGCTTAATGGCCCCTGCCGTCCTTTCGCGGTTTTCGGCGGGAGCATGTGCGCCAACGTGCCCACCGGCTGCCCTGCGTGCGATCACATCTTCGAACAATGCCTGCCGCTGGAAACATGGGGCACGGACTTCCACACGGTGATGCTGCCCGGCATGAACACGTACACCTACCGCGTAATGGCCGACCAGAACGCAACCAGCGTAACGATCGACAACGGTGCGCCCACCTTGCTCAACGCAGGCCAGAGCCTTGTGGTGAACGGAGCGACCACCACCGTCTGTATCCATGCCGACAAACCCGTGAGCGCCGCGCAGATCAATGAAGGTTTCAACTGCAGCGGTGCCGGCGACCCGAGCATGGTGCTCCTTTCGCCACAAGACCGGCTGAGCAACAAGGGCCGTTGGACGACCATGGCCAGCGGACAGATCACCACGCACCGCGTGGCCGTGGTGATGCCGGCTGCAGGGCTTGGCCAGTTGCAATTGGACGGGAACGTCGTCGGCAACGGCCCGTTCCAGCCTTACGCGGCGTGCCCCGGTATGGTGCATGGCACCGTGCAAGTAAGCGCTGGCGTGCACCGCTTGGAGTCGCCTGTGGGCTTCCTGGCCTACGCTTATGGCTGGGGCATGGGCGAGAGCTACGGGTTCACCATCGGGGATCGCACCACGCCCACCACGCCCGTTGACACCGTGATCTGCGCAAGCGGACAAGTCAGCTTGCAGGGGCCCGCTGGTTTCACCACGTACGAATGGGCTTTCGCCAGCAATCCCGGCAACATCCTCAGCACGCAGCAGAACTTCGTCTTCACGCCCACCAGCAGCGATACCGTGCTGTGCACCGGCACGATCCTGCCGAGCGGCTGCCAGATGACCGAGAGCTTCCTGGTGGAAGCCGTTGTGCAACCGCCGCTGTCGCTTGCAGCAAGCACCACCACGGGCTGCACCGCACAACCGATCCAGCTCACTGCCACATTGCCCAACCCTGCCAGCGCCATCTGGAGCTGGAGCCCTGCCAACCTGCTCAATGACCCCACCATCAGCGATCCGATCGCCACGGTGAACCAGAGCACCTGGTTCGTGGTGGAGGTGAACACGCCGTTCGGTTGCGATGGTTTGAAGGACAGCATCCTGGTGGACGTGGATCCCGGCAACGTGGTTTCGTTCGACATCCACACGAACGACAGCATACTGTGCAGTGGCGACCAGGTACCGATGAACGTTGACGTGGAGGCCGTGATCGCACGCGATGCCTTCAACGCGCCACCAGCGGCGTTCTGGAGCAGTATCCAAGGCGGCACGACCTCCGCGCTGTGCGGCAGCATCACCGGCGATGCGCTCTACTTCGACGGAGCCGGTGTGCGTAGTGCCACCACCGTCGGGTTCGACGTGTCGAGCGGTGGCTCGGTGCGGTTCACCCTGAAGATCGCGAACGGCGTTGCGCCATGCGATGATGCCGATCCCGGCGAGGATGTGGTGCTCGAGTACTCGACCAACGGTGGTGGTGCATGGAGCGCGGCGGCCACGTTCAATGAGGCCAGCTATCCGCTTTTTTCCCCCGTGGTAGTGCCCATCAACGCTGCCATGCAAAGCGCGAACACGATGTTCCGGCTGAGGCAGCTCGCAAGCAGTGGTGCAGGCCAGGATGTCTGGGCCATCGACCAAGTGCTCATCACCACCTGGGACAACACCGTGCTCGACTATTTGTGGACCCCAGCCGCCAGCGTGAGCAACCCTACTGCCATCGAGCCAATGGCGTTCCCGGCCGCATCGGGCCATCTCAAGGTGGATGCGACGGATCCCATGACCCAGTGCATGTACAGCGATTCGGTGTACTTCACCGTGGGTGAGATGTTCACGCTGAACGTGACGAACGACTCAGTGATCTGTGCACAGGGGCAAGTGCAGCTGAACGCTGTACCAACGGCCGGAGCAGGCCATCAGTTCACCTGGCTGCCGAACAACGGCACACTGAGCAGTACCTCCAGCGCATCGCCGGTCGCCAATACCGCAACCACTACCACCTACACGGTGACGGCCACGAGCCCCGAGGGTTGCACGGCGAACGAAAGCGTGACCATCACCGTGGGCAACATGAGCAACCTGGTGGTGACGGCCAGCGACAACAGCGTTTGCATGGGTGAGCAAGTGCAGTTGAACGCCACCGTGACCGGCGGCGCCAACCTGCAATTCGCATGGTCGCCATCGGCATCATTGAACAACGCGAGCATCGCCAACCCGGTTGCAACATTGCCTGGCACAACCACCTACACGGTGACCGTGACGGACGGCCTGACCGGTTGCCAGCTAACGGGCAGCACCACGGTGACGACCAACGTTCCCTATGTGCTGAACGCAACACAAAGCGATACCGTTTGCAGTGCCCTGGGCATGCAACTAACCGTGGTGCACAACGTCCCGGCACCGCAATACCAATGGGCGCCGGTGGGCTTCCTCAATGCAGGCAACATCCAGAGCCCCACGATCCTGGTGGACACCTCAGCGACTTACGTGGTGACGGTGACGGACGCGAACGGGTGCGCCGCCACCGACACAACACGCATTGTTGTAGCCTTCGATGATCCGGTGCAGCCCCCCGCTGTTTCCATCTGTCAGGGGCAAACCGCAGTGCTCGACGCTGGTTATCCAGGTATGGACCACTTGTGGAGCACGAACGCCACCACCCAGCAGATCACGGTCACCGCCACGGGGCAATACACCGCTACGATCACCGATGCCATGGGCTGCACCGCAGTGCGCGAGTTCGACGTAACGGTGAACCCTTTGCCAGTTGCGAACCTTGGACCCGACGTTGAGCTCTGCGGCGCAACAACGCATGTGCTGAACGCGAACAGTCCGGGGAACGATGTGCTCTGGAGCACCACGGCAACAACGCAACAGATCACGGTGGGGGCCACGAACGACTACTGGTTGCGCATCACCGATGTGAACGGTTGTGAGAACAGCGACACCGTGCATGTGGCCTTCCATGCCAACCCGGTGGACAACCTGCAGGATGCTACGGTGTGCAGTACACAGCAAGTGGTGCTCGACGCCGGGAATCCCGGCAGCACGTTCGAATGGAACACCAACGCGACCACGCAGACCATCGTAGCGGGCACAAGCGGCACCTACATCGTGGAAGTCACGACACCACAGAACTGTACGCTCACCTTCGACGCCATTGTGACCCTGGTTCCGCCCGCCATCGTGGACCTCGGCAACGACACCACGCTATGCGCCGGACAGCCCGTGACTTTGGACGCGGGCAACATAGGCGCAACATTCCTGTGGAGCAGCAACGCCACAACACAGGCGATCTCCCCGATCAGCTCGGGGATCTACTGGGTGGATGTGACCAACGCCGCTTGCACCACCCGCGACAGCATCGAAGTGACGTTCGAGGCCTTGCCCGTGGACAACCTGCAGGACGTTACCGCCTGCATCACCGACGTTGTGCTGCTGAACGCAGGCAACGCGGGCTGCACCTATCTGTGGAGCACGAACGCCACCACGCAGACCATCAGCCCCACCACGAGCAACACGTACAGCGTTACGGTCACCAATGCCGCTGATTGCAGCGCAACCTTCGATGCCGAAGTCCTGTTCGTCGACTACCCCGTGGTGGACCTTGGCCCTGATACCGTGCTATGCGAGGGCCAAGTGCTGACGCTTGATGCCGGGAATCCCGGATCAACCTTCAACTGGAGCACGAACGCGACGACGCAGACCATTGGCGTGACCTCCACAGGCAGCTACTCGGTGGCCGTGAACAACGGCTATTGTGTGACCACGGATGCCATCAACGTGCACTTCAACCCCAGCCCGGTGAGCATGGCCACTCACCAGTTCTTCACCTGCTTGGACGAAGACCCACACCACGTGGCCATAGATGCCGGTAATGACGGCAGCGGCTTCGTTTGGAGCCATGGAGATACGAACCAAGTGACCTTGGCCGGGGCATATGGCTGGTACTTCGTCACCATCACCAACGAGTACGATTGTGCATTGGCCGACAGCGCCGTGGTGAACGAGTTCTGCCCGGCCGCCATCTATGTCCCCAACACCTTCACGCCGAACGGCGATGGGGTGAACGACCTGTTCATTGCTGTCGGCAAGAACATTGCCCAATTGGAGATGCAGGTGTACGACCGCAACGGCATCGTGCTCTGGCAGACGAACAGCCCCGGCGATGGTTGGGACGGCACGGCGAACGGCACGCTGTTGCCCAACGATGTGTACGTGTGGCGCATGACATACCGGTTCCTGGAGGACACCAATGGTTCTCTGGGCCGCGAGATCAAGCAGATGGGCCATGTGACCCTGCTGCGCTAGAGCTCCAGGTTGAATTCGTCGGCCTCTTTGCTCACCGGGAACTTCTCGCGGAAGTCAGCAAGCGCGTTCCGTTCAAAGGTGGCCGTCGCCGTTCCTTCTTGCGATGGTTCGACTTGAGCGAAGATCTGTCCGCGCGGGTCGATGACGACACTATCACCTGAGTAGTGATTGCCTTTGCCGTCCATGCCCACCCGGTTCACGCCGACCACGTAGCACTGGTTCTCAATGGCACGTGCGATGAGGAGCTGGCTCCAGGGGTATCGGCGCGCCTCGGGCCAGTTGGCAACGTACACGATGGCGTCGTAGTCCCCGCGATCGCGTGCGAAAACCGGAAAGCGCAGATCGAAACAGACCTGAAGTAGCAGACGCCATCCGCGCCATTCCACAACCACGCGTCCCTTCCCCGCACTGTAGTGCTCGGTCTCGCCAGCGAACCGGAAGAGGTGGCGCTTGTCGTAGGTCGTGACTTGTCCCTCCGGGGTGAGGAACAGCCCGCGGTTGAAGCGCTTGCCATCATCAGCGATAATGACGCTGCCGTACAGCGCGGCATTGGTCGCCTTGGCCTGCTCCTTCATCCACGCTACGGTCGCTCCGCTCATGGGTTCAGCCAGGTCGGTGCTGCGCATGCTGAAGCCCGTAGTGAACATCTCCGGCAGGACGATGAGGTCGGTCGTCCCCTTCAGCACGGCGAGCTTCTCCGCGAACATCGCACGGTTCGCTTCCGCATCCTCCCAGTGGAGCATGCTCTGCACAAGTGTCACCCTCAGATCCGGCATAGCTTCTCAATGGCTGCGTCCAAGGTAGCGTCCTGCTTGGCGAAGCAGAAACGAAGGAGGTGCTGGTCCTTGGGCGGCTCTTTGTAGAACGGTGAGAGTGGAATGGTGGCCACGCCGAACTCGCGTGTCACGCGCTGCGCAAAGGCCATATCATTCTCACTGCTGATGGCGCTGTAGTCGGCGGTCTGGAAGTAAGAGCCTTCACAGGGCAGCAGTTTGAACCGCGACTTTGCCAGGCCCTTCGCAAACCGATCGCGCTTGGCCTGGTAGAAGGTGGGAACGGCCTCGTAGTTCGATGGTTCCATCATGTAGGCGGCCAGCGCGTGTTGGATCGGCGTGTTCGCGCTGAAGACGTTGAACTGGTGCACCTTCCTGAACTCGGTCATCAGCTCCATCGGCGCCAGCGCATAGCCCATCTTCCAGCCGGTGGTATGGAACACCTTGCCGAAGCTGAAGATCACGAAGGCGCGTTCGCGCAGTTCGGGGTAGTTGACCGCCGAAGCATGTGGTTCTCCATCGAAGACCAGGTGCTCGTACACCTCGTCGCTCAGCAGGATGATGTCCGTGCCGCGAAGCATCTCCACGATGCGCTTCATATCGGCATCGCGCAGGATCGTCCCCGCGGGGTTATGTGGCGTGTTGACCATGAGCATGCGTGTGCGAGGTGTGATGGCCGCCTGCACGGCATCCGCATCGAACTTCATGTCATTCCCCAACCGCACATGCACCGGCTTGCCACCGAACAACTCCACCGTGGGCGAGTAGCAGTCGTACGCAGGATCCACGATGATGACCTCATCGCCGGGGTGCACCACGGCACCTATGGCGGTGAAAATGGCTTGTGTGCCCCCTGACGCCACCGTGACTTCCGTCTCCGGGTCATATCGGAAACCGTAGAGGCGGTACACCTTGCTGCTGATCGCTTCTCGCAGTGTCGGCAGTCCGGGCATGGGTGCGTACTGGTTGTGACCGGCCTTCATGGCCGCGTTCACCAGCTCGCTCAGCTTGTCATCAATGGGGAAATCCGGAAAGCCTTGGCTGAGGTTGATGGCGCCGCACTCGGCCGCCAGCTTGCTCATCACCGTGAAGATGGTGGTGCCGACATGGGGCAGCTTGCTCACTTGCTTGGTCATCTGGGGCTTCTTACCAAGATGCGGTTGACGGCTGGTATCATTCCTGCGGTCCGACGCATCACTTGGCCAATGATCGCTGCCACCGCCATGCATCCACCAAGGCATCGCGCAAGGAGAGCCGAGGGATCCACCCCAGCACTTCCCTGCTCTTGGTCGTGTCTGCCCAGATGGCCTCGATATCACCTGCTCTGCGGGGGCCGATCGCGTAGGGCAGGGTTGCTCCGGTGGCTTCCTTGAAGATGTTCACCGCCTCCAGCACGCTGTTGCCTTTGCCGGTACCCAGGTTGAACACCTCGCACAAAGGCGCTGACCGACCGATCATCCATTGCAGCGCTCGGACATGCGCCTGGGCCAGGTCGACCACGTGGATGTAGTCGCGGATACAACTGCCGTCGGGTGTTGCGTAGTCGTTGCCGTGCACCGTGAGCTGTTTGCGCTCGCCCGCAGCGGTCTGGGTGATGTACGGCACAAGGTTCATCGGCACACCGATGGGCAGCTCGCCGATGTGCGCACTGGGGTGCGCGCCCACGGGATTGAAGTACCGAAGGATGACACCCCGCCAATCGCGGTCTGCGGCAACGGCATCCTGCACCATCCGTTCGCACACCACCTTGGTGTAGCCATAGGGCGAGTTCACGTTGCCGATGGGCATGAGTTCCGTCACCGGCGACTTGTCGGGCTGTCCGTACACGGTGCACGAGGAGGAGAACACGAGGTTCTTCACCCCGTAGCTTGCCATCACGCGCATGAGCGCCGCCGTGGAGCCGATGTTGTTCTGGTAGTACTTCAGCGGGTCGGCCACGCTCTCGGGCACGCTCTTGTCCGCCGCGAAGTGGATGACCCCGTGCACGGGCCCTGCTGCGAACACTTCGTCCAGCAGGTCTTCGCGACCGCAATCGATCAGATGTACCTCCGGCTTGCGGCCGATGATGCGCGATATGCCTTCGATCGCTCGTTCCTGCGAGTTGCGGAGATCGTCTATGAGCACCGGCTCGAACCCGGCCACCGCCAGTTCAACCGCCGTGTGCGAACCGATGAACCCCGCCCCTCCCGTGATGATGACGCGCATGCCCGGCGAAGATGGGGCAAGCGGGCCGAACGCATCTTTGGCCTGGTGACCACCCACGTCCGCACCGAACGCGCTCCGCTCCTTGCCCTCATCGGTGCGGCCCTGCTCTTCGTGGTCTTCGCACTTGTGTACGACAAGGGTCAGCGCGCCGTGATCAGCAGCGATGCCGAAGGCTACCACGCCTACCTGCCCGCCATCTTCATCCGCCACGACCTTGGCCATGAACCTTACGACAGCGACTACGTGCACGAGACTCCCACAGGAACGCTCAACAAGTACACCTGCGGAGAGGCCCTTCTTCTGGCCCCGTTCTTCCTGATCGGCCACGGGCTTGCGCAAGCCTTCGACCTGGGACCTTATCCCGATGCTTGGACTTACGGAGCCTCGACGCGGGTAGCCGCATGGTCCTGTTCGTTGCTGGGCCTGTGGTTCTTGAACCTGCTTTTGCGCGGGCTGTACGTTCGGCCCGGTCCGCGAGCGTGGGTCGTCGCATCGTTGGCGGGGGGCACGCAGTTGCTGCAATACACCAGCATGCACCCGGGCTGGTCGCACGCCTATTCGTTCTTCGCCGTGGCTGCGTTCCTGCTTTCGGTCCAACGGCTGCAGCGGAGATACACGGTTGGTCGCGTGGTTCTCACGGGCGCGTGCTTGGGGCTCATCATCCTGCTGCGGCCCTCGAATGCACTGGTCGCGCTAGCTCTGCCCATCGTCCTTGGTAAGGACACATGGTCCTTCGTCAAGATGCTCTTCGCGCGCCTGCAGCTCTTCGCGGCATCGTTCCTTGCGTTACTGGCCATGCTCTCGGTGCAAGCCCTCCTGTGGCACGCTCAGACCGGGAACTGGTTCGAGTGGAGCTACCGCAATGAGGGCTTCCACTGGCACGACACGCACACGTTCCATGTGCTGTTCGGTTTCCGCAAGGGACTGTTCCTGTACGCCCCGGTCCTGCTCGTGGCGCTCATCGCGAACGTCCACCTCTTGCGCAAGGACCGCATACGTGGCATTTCATCCCTGGTGTACTGGGGGCTCGTGAGCTTCGTCATAGGCGCGTGGTGGATCTGGTACTACGCCGGAACGTTCGGGCATCGCGTGTTCATCGACCACTACCCGGTGTTCGCCATCGCTTGGGGTTTGATGCTGAACGACCTGAAGCGACAATGGCTTTCAGTTGGCACGCGTGTTTTCATGGTCCTTGCTTGCGCATACCACCTGTGGTGGGCGCACAAGTTCAACAGCTACCAGCTCGACGACCGCGGCATGGACCGCGAGAAGTACCGTTGGGTGCTCACGCACGAGGGGCCGCAGCTCCACCAAGCCCTTGGCGCACATGACAATGTCCCACCCTACAGCCCGAACGGCTTGCAACTGCTGCTGGAAGAGCGTTGCACCGTGGAAGAAGTCGGGGCGCACTGGAACCCCGGCCGCATTGCGGAGATGGTTGGGCCCGAAAAGTCCAGGACCAACGTGTGTGTGCTCGATAGCTCGGCGGAATACGGTCCATCGTTCATCCTTCCGTTGGACAGCACCATCCGGCGGCCGATGTTCATCGAGGTAACGCTCTGGCGGTACGAAGAGCGCCCACGCGACTCGTTCGATGCGTTGGCGGTGTTCACATTGGAACAACCAGGCCTACCTGCCTACTACTACAACCCTGGTCGCCTGAACCCCGTCCCTGGTGGCACGGCCGAACACTGGCGGAAACTGCGCTACACCGTGGAACTGCCTGCGCCAAAACCCGGAAGCGAACTGCGGTTCTACATCTGGAACAAAGGCCGCGCGCGCTTCCTGGTGGACGACCTTCACGCGCGGCTTTGGACCGTGGCTCCCTACTGATGGAAAGCATTCCGCTGGGAAAGCAGCGCTATTCTTTGAGCGCGATCGCCATCATCGCACTGGCGTGCTTGCTAATGGTGTCCCAGTGGCGCATCAAAGGCGAGAGCGGACATGCGTGGGAGCGCACCATCCGTGGCGACGCGATCGGCTACTACAGCTATCTGCCAGCGTTGTTCATCCACGGCGATCTGCAGCATGACGCGGGGGCGACGGCCTACATCAACGAGACCCCGCAAGGCCGTGTGCGCAAGTACCCGGTGGGCGTCGCTGTGATGGAGGTCCCCTTCTTCCTGTGCGCTGACATGATGGTGCGCGCACAGGGCGGTCTTCGCACCGGATACGAGAAGCCCTACCACATCGCGATCGCCCTGAGCGGTGTCTTCTCGTTGCTCATTGGGCTAGTGGTGCTTCGCCGGGTGCTGTTGACATGGGGCGCGACCGATAAGACGATCGCTTGGGTGCTGGTCCTCCTTGCGGGCGGAACATCCATGATGTACGGCGCTGCGATGTCCTCGGCGTACTCGCACCATTGGTCGTTCATGGCGGTTGCGTGCTTCCTACGGGCTGTTCAGCGGGCCTTCAGTGATCGGCGCGACAAGTCTCTTGTTGCGGCAGTGTTCTGGCTGGGCATCATAGCGCTCCTCCGACCGGTGAACGTGATGGTTGTGCTTGCCGCGCCGCTGGTCATTGCACCGGGCGCTTCACTGCCTGGCCTTCTACGCACCTTCAGGATGCGCACTTGGTTGATGGCCTGCGCGGTGGTGGCATTGGTTGCCGGGCTGCAACCGCTCATGTGGTGGATGCAATGCGGTCATTGGTTCGCGTGGTCCTATGGGGATGAGGGCTTCCACTGGTCGCGGCCTGAAGTGCTGGAAGTCCTGTTCGGCCCCATGCGCGGCTTCTTCTTCTGGTGGCCGGTAATGCTTGCGTTGATCCCCGGCACGGTGCTGCTCTGGCGCCGGTCGCATCGCGGTGGCCTGCTCTTCACGGGTTACTTCGTTCTGCTGATCTACATCACCAGCGCGTGGTGGAGCTGGTACTACGGGGACGGCTTCGGCATGCGTCCATTGATCGACCACTTCCCGGTCTTCGCTCTGCCGATCACCGCGTTCTTGGGTGCCGTGGGCAGCGCATGGAGGCGCGTCATGATGGGTGCAAGTGCCATTCTCATCGCGTTGCACACGGTGCAAACGTGGCAGTACGAGAAGGGCATCATCCATCCGCACAGCATGTCGTGGCGGAAGTACAAGGCAGTGTTCCTGCGAACCGGTGACCCCTGGCGCGGTGCTCTGGGCGGCAACTTCGAAATGGCCCAGTACGCGCCGCACGGATACGACGATGTGTTCGCAGGCGAGTTGGGTGCGAGCACGTTGGACGCGCAGAACCCCTACGGACAGGGGCTGGCCATTGACAGCGCACAACTACCTGACCGCCGTCTGTTCGTGGAGGCGTGGATCACGCGCACGGAACCCTCTCCGGGCAGTTCACGGGAGGCCGTGGTGGTGTGCGAGATCGGCAATGACGGTGCGCAGAGCTTCTATTATTCCTTCAAGCTGAACGACCTGCCGACACCCCCGGCGGCAGCCACGGAGACCTGGCACTGTGCCTTTCCGATGGGTGCGCCGGGGCCGCGCGACTCCCTCAAGCTCTACGTATGGTTGCCCGGTGAAGGCTCCGTGCGCATCGATGGGTTCAAGGCCGAAGTGAAGGCCGTGCGCGCCGGACCGGAACGATAGTGGGCCTGGTAGGACTTGAACCTACGACCAAGGGATTATGAGTCCCCTGCTCTGACCACTGAGCTACAGGCCCATGAAATGAGGCGGCGAAAGTAGCCGCCGATAGTTTCGCGGCCCCTGATGAAGAACGGCATTGACACCATCCTCCTCGATCTGGGCGGCGTGCTCATCGACGTGGACTACGAACGCACCGCACTGGAGTTTGCCGCGCTTGGTTTCCCCGATTTCGACCGGCTCTATAGCAAGGCTAAGCAGGACCACCTGTTCGACGGGTTCGAGACGGGCCACCTGAGCTCAGCCCAGTTCCGCGATGGGGTGCGACAGGTCGTGAGCCCCTTGTTGGATGATGCTACCATCGACCGCTGCTGGAACGCCATGCTGGGCAGCATACCACCGGAGCGCATGCAACTGGTGGAAGACCTTCGCTCCCGGTACCAAGTCCTTTTGCTCAGCAACACCAACGCCATCCACGTGCCGGCCTTCTCGGACATCATCCGGCGGGAGAACGGCATCGCCGACTTCAAGAATTGCTTCCACGGTGCCTACTACAGTTGCGAGATCGGGTTGCGCAAGCCGCATGCGGAGGCGTTCCATCATGTGCTGAGGCTGCACGGGGCCGATCCTGCGCGCACGCTCTTCATCGACGATAGCATACAGCACGTGATGGGCGCGCGGGAAGCTGGATTACAGGCGGAGCATTTGGAGCTGGCACAGGAAGTCGTGGTCCGACTGGTGGCGCGGCTGGAGCTCTGACCTCAAGAAACTGGCTGGCTCACGGGCCGTAGCCTGACAACCGCCAAATGCAACACATGTTGCGGCCCTTGCACGCAGTCCAGCGGCTTCAAGAGATATCAACACAGCTTGTCAAGGTTCAAAACCTTTCGTAGCGTTACCCTACTATTTCGGGGAGTATCACCAAAACACAAGTCGCCATGAAGGCCTTATCACTGCTGGCCAGTTTCGCTTTCGCCTTGCTCTTTGGTTCTCTCAATGCCCAACCACCGAACAATCCGTGGACTAACGAGATTGCACCGCAGCATTGGAACACGATGTTCCTTTACAACAACTGGGAGACCTGCCAAACGCAGACCTATCGTCTTGTCTTCCATGATGAGTTCAATGGTGATGAGGTGAACACGTCTAACTGGACGACCTACTTTCCTTTTTCGAATGACGGCTCAGACGAGTGCTTACCCTGTAGGTCGCAAGTGGGCGGGGGATCAAATTCGATTGTTCGTGATCACAACGTCATCCAAACCGGCGATGGCCATCTCACGTTCCCCGGACCAACTATGAGCCAGGTTCTTGGTATGGTGCAAATGCCGACTACTCAACCGGCATCATTTACTCTAACCACCCATGGCGCTTCCGGAGGGGGAAGTTCGAGTTACGGTGCAAGATGCCGGATACGTACGCCGCCCCGATGTACTGGCCGGCTTTCTGGCTGTTTGGGGGCACGAGTTATGACCCCCAGGGGTTCGCTACCGAGCTTGACGGCTTCGAGTTCTGTGGGAACCATATGAGCGACATCAAGACGTCACGGCATCGTTACTACGATAATGAAAGACATTCGGAAACCGCTTCATCGGGCATGGGGTTTTCTTCGAGTGGTGGGTTCCACACATATACACTCGAATGGGACTATTACTGGGTACGATGGTATGTCGACGGATCACTAGTAAGAGCCGCTCCCGGCATAATCACCGCATCTGGTACTACGATAAGCGGTTGCGATCCGCTTGGTGCCGGAACTTACTGGTGGCATCCGTTGCACCCAAACAATGACGCCTACCTGCCTCTGCTGATAAGCACAGGCATGAGCAATAACTCTCAGCTGACTCCAGACCCTAACGACGATTCCTTTTGCCAGAGCAACTCTGATAATGACCCTCTGAGCTTCCCGCACGACATGGAAGTGGACTATGTCCGGGTTTGGCAACGAGACAACAATCTGTTCCTTCCTGCGTTATATTCCGGCATTACAACCGACTTGGTCGGACCCGAGGTGGTCTGCTTCGGGAGCCCCACGACGTATACAGTAGAGGGTCACTATGGTCACATTGCTTGGGAGGTGGGGCCCGGCCTTACCCTCTTGCATAAGAGCGACAACAGCATTGCAGTAATGGCCAACTCGGGTTTTAACGACATGAGCTACGTTCAAGCCGTTAGTTCGAACGCTGCAGAATCTTGGGGCAATGGGGCCTTTACTAAGGATGTGTGGGTTGGGAAGCCCAGGATTACGACTGCCTCCGTGGATGTTGCGCCTTGCGGCACCGACGTGACCATGGTGTGTCACATTGAGCCCAGTGACGGCTGGGGTGGTGACCATCGCTATTGGTTCGACGGGCAGCAGATTACCACTCAAGAGTACAATGGCGTTACATATCCCGTCGAGCCCTGGCACGCCATGGTTCACACGAACACTGGTGGTGCAACGGACTTTTGCGCCGTCTATCGCATGGAAAGCTCGAATCAATGCGGAACGGACTACTCCGTTGGTGTTAAGCGGGACGACTGCGTGATAGGTCCATGTGACATCATCAACCTGAACCATACAGAGTTGGCGCCTTTTTTCGAGCTCTCACCAAATCCTGTTGGCGGTGGTGGTGTGTTTACCGTAAAGGTCCTTGAGCCGCTGGAACGGGGTGTGGTAAGTCGTATTGTTGTTCGAGATGCGAACAATGTGATGCGGCTGCAACAAGAAGCGCCGGAAAGAGAAACGGTGGTCAGCGTAAATGGTTGGCCCTCCGGGGCCTATGGGGTCTATATCGAACTACTGGATGGCCGAGTGGTTGTTCGATACGAAATACGGCTCTGACCTCGCTTACCGTGGAAGCGCATTTGAGAGCAGCGTTCTGTTCCGCATGCTTCGTGTCGGGGGTTCTCTTCGCGCAGGATGCAGCCTTCGTTACTGCGAGCGTCGGCTCAGAGAGATGGCGAAGCACAAGAGATCACGGGTTGCGCAGGCTCGAAACTGAGCCCTGTTGGTTCAGCGAAATCGGCTTGGGGTGGGAAATCCGGATCGACCGCAATTCGGTGCTGCCAATCCAAGTCGGTCTCTCTCGGTCCGAGCTATCCATAGTCTCGTTGCAGGCGTTTCCTTTAGGCTACAAGTATGATTCGTTGACGGTGGAACTTTACCATATACCGATCGTGTTCCGTCCAGCATATCTAGGCTTGGCCGACGGTGTTAGGGTCGGACTCCGAGCCGGACTGGGCCTACCCATCGGCAATCGCGTCACCGGCATCTCCGAAGGGAGTTTGGCCAACGTTGACACACTCCAGGAGTTCAATGATCAACGCGGGGTGGATGGCTTTGGTGCTACACAGTTCGAGGTTGGTTTTGAGGCTGGTTGGCGATTTGCGCTATCCGAGAAGCTGACCCTCGACATCGGGGGTGCCTACTCACGAGGGTTGGTGCTCGAACCTGTTGGACAGGCATGGCTGCGACCCGAGTGCTTTCTGATCACCTGCACACTTCTAAGAGTCACTCCGGGTTTCACGTTGATGGACACCAGCGGCGCGCCCAACTTGGAGTATTGAACCTAGAGGAACTAAGCTACCCAACAGGCGACCGGAATCAATAGTTCCGGCCCACCGCCTTCAACAGCCCCTTCGCCACCAATAGCTCCGCGATCTGCACCGCATTGGTGGCCGCGCCCTTGCGCAGATTGTCCGCCACGATCCATAGGTTGAGCGTGCAGGGCTGCGATTCGTCGCGGCGAAGGCGGCCCACCAGCACCTCATCGCGGTTGTTGGCCAATAGCGGCATGGGGTATTCGTCCTTGCCGGGTTCATCGAGCAACAGGATGCCGGGTGCTTCACGCAACAACTGGCGCACCACCTCCAGATCGAACTCCTTGCTGAACTCCACGTTCACGGCTTCGCTGTGGCCGCCGGTCACCGGCACGCGCACGGCGGTGGCCGTCACGCGGATCGAAGGGTCGAGGATCTTCTTCGTCTCGTTCACCAGCTTCATCTCCTCCTTGGTGTAGCCGTTGTCGGTGAAGACATCGCAGCGCGGGATCACGTTGCGGTCGATGGTGAACGGGTAGGCCATATCGCCCTTCACGCCGTTGCGCTCGTTCTCCATTTGAGCCACCGCTTTCTGGCCGGTGCCCGTGACGCTCTGGTAGGTGCTCACCACCACACGCTGCACGCCGTATGCCTTGTGCAACGGCGCCAAGGCCAACACCATCTGTATAGTGCTGCAGTTGGGGTTCGCGATGATCTTGTCCGCAGCCGTAAGCTGGTGACCATTGATCTCCGGCACTACCAGCTTCTTGGTGGGGTCCATGCGCCACGCGCTGCTGTTGTCCACTACCACTGTGCCCACTTCGGCGAACCGGGGGGCCCACTCCAATGAGGTGGTGCCACCCGCCGAGAACAGCGCCAGGTCGGGTGCTGAGGCCACCGCTTGGGCCATCGTCACCACTGTGTGGTCCTTCCCCCGGAACCGCACCGTTTTGCCCTCGCTCTTATCGCTCGCCACGGGCAGGAAGACATCCACCGGGAAGTTGCGCTCTTTGAGCACCTTCATCATAACACCGCCCACCAGACCGGTGGCACCTACTACCGCGACTTTCATGCGAACCTTGCTTCCTTTGATGGCGGCCGAAGCTATTACCTTGTCCGCAGCACGAATGCCGATGGCACGTCCCTTTCCGACCTTCCTCGCAGCGCTTGGCTGCTTGTTCCTGAGCGCATCGGTGTGCGCCCAGTTCGCCGACGATTTCAGCGACAACGACTTCACCAACGGTGTAGTTTGGGCGGGCAGCACCACGCTCTTCACCGCTGCAACGGGACAGCTGCAGAGCCAAAGCCCAGGAGCCGCCAACTACTATCTGAGCACGGCCAGCTCCTCGTCCACTAACGCGCAATGGGAGTGGTTTGCCAACCTGAAGTTCAGCACCAGCGGGGCCAACTACGCCGACATGTACCTGATGAGCAGCGCAGCCGACCTGGCCAGCGGCGTCAACGGCTACTTCGTGCGCATGGGCGGCACGCAGGACCGGTTGGAGCTGTTCCGCAGCGACGCAGGCACGAACATTTCGCTGCTGGCCAGCGCGGACGGCATCGTGAACAGCAGCACGGACAATCCGTTCAAGATCCGGGTGACGCGCGATGCCGCGAACAACTGGACACTGCTTTACGATGATGGTGCTCTTGGCTCGTTCACTTCCGCCGGAACGGTGCTCGACGCCACGTACAATACCAGCACGCACTTCGGTGTGCGCATTGAACAAAGCACGGCAGCCAGCGCCGTGAACAATCACTTCTTCGACGACTTCAGCGTGGGCGCCATCCCGGTGGACCTGGCACCGCCGAGCGTGATGAGCGTGACCGCCATCAGCGCTACGCAGGTGGATGTGCAGTACGACGAGGCGCTCGACGCGGGGGCCATCGGGACCTACGACATCATCCCGTTCATCGGCGTGAGCGCGCAACTACAGGACGGCATTGATCCAGCATTGGTGCACGTTACACCCTCCATCGCTCTGACGAGCGGTAATACGTACTCGCTGCTATCGAGCGGTGCCGAGGATGCCGCAGGCAATGCGGCTGGTGCTGCTTCCACGGACTTCACGTTCATCATCCCCGCAGTGGCCGGGCCACGCGATGTGGTGATCAACGAGATCATGGCCGACCCCTCGCCGACCGTCGGTCTTCCGGATGCAGAGTTCGTGGAGATCCACAACCCCACGACGGATGCCTTCGACCTGGCGGGATGGATCATCACGGACGGTAGCACCAACGGCGTACTGCCCGCCTTCAACCTGCTGCCGGGAGCCTATGCCATCCTCACGGACGACGCCAATGCCGCGTTGTTCCCAGGCTTCGGCGATGTGTTGAGCATCGCATCGTTCCCCTCGCTCAACAACGATGGCGATCCATTGGAGCTGAAGGACGATGGCGGTGTTGTGATCGATGCAGTGGCATACGACATCGCTTGGTACAACGATGACGCGAAGGATGACGGTGGCTGGACCTTGGAACAGAAGAACCCCGGCACGCCGTGCAGTGGTGGTACCAATTGGAGCGCGAGCACCGCAGGCGCCGGAGGAACACCCGGCACGGCCAACAGCATCCTGAACACAACACCGGACGTTCAGCCACCATCGCTCGTAAGCGTGCAGGTGAACAGCACCACGTCCATCACCTTGGTGTTCAACGAGGAGATGAACGCGGCATCCTTGGTGGCCGGCACCTACTCCATCGCTCCCGCGATCACTGTCGTGAGCGTAACCGCCGGCGCACCTCCCGTGACTTCCGCCACACTTGTCCTTGGCCAACCGCTGGTGGTAGGGCAGCAGTACACGATCTCCGTGACCAGCGTTAGCGATTGCCCGGGCAATACCATCGGCAGTTCCAATACCGCAACGTTCGCCCTGCCCGAACCGGCTTCACCCGGCGATATCGTGATCAACGAAGTGCTCTACGACCCGCGCGTGGGCGGCTACGACTTCGTGGAACTCTACAACGCTTCCTCCAAAACGCTCAGCCTCGCCGACCTCAAGCTTGCCAACGAGGAGAACGGCACCATATCGAACATCACGGCCATTACAACGCAAGCCGTGCTTCTTCTGCCCGGCAAATACATAGCGATAACCGAGAACACAGCGAACATCACGGCCGAGTATCCACTGGGCCATACCGACCGCTATTTCCAAACGGATATTCCGAGCTACAACAACGGGGATGGCACCGTGGTGCTCATGGACGTGGATGGCGACACCCTTGACCTGTTCCGCTACAACGATGATCTGCACTTCGAGCTGCTCAACAGCACTGAGGGTGTGAGCTTGGAGCGCATCGACCCGGCCCGGCCCAGCAGCGACAACACCAACTGGCATAGCGCCGCGGAAGCCGTCGGTTCGGCCACCCCTGGATATCGCAACTCCCAGTACAGTGCAACGGATGCGCCGACCGGTGAGCTGGTCATCGACCGCGCCATCTTCTCGCCCGACAACGACGGTTTCGAAGACGTGCTCACCATGGCGTACCGATTTGACCAAGCGGGCTTCATGGGCAACATCATCATCTACGATCAGAGCGGCCGCGAGGCGAAGAAGCTGATGCAGAACGAACTGCTGGGCACCACGGGCAGCATCAGCTGGGACGGCATCCTGGACACCAACGAGAAGGCACGCATGGGCCCTTACATCGTGGTCTTCGAAGTGTTCGATCTGGCCGGGAACGTCGAGACCTACCGCAAAACAGTGGTGTTGGCGCACAAGCTGTAATGCCTGCTCCTGCCCTTCGAGATTACTTTTGGGACATGAGCACAGCGGACCTCTTGGTCAAGATCAACTCCCTTCCGGCCGACCTGAAGAAGGAGTTGAGCGACTTCATCGATCGGCTTCTGGTGCGCGCCAAGAAGTCCCCCTCCCCAACAACCCCAACGAAACAGCGACGCCAGTTGGGGCTACTGAAAGGCAAGATCCATATCCCGGATGATTTCGATGAGCCCCTGGAGGACTTCAAGGATTACATGTGATGCGCCCCTCATACGGCAAGCATCTCCATGTGCTGCTCGACACGCACGTGTTGTTATGGGCGATGACCGATGACAAACGCCTGAGCCCAGCCGCACGAGACATCGTCACGGATAAGAACCATTATGTGGTCATCAGCATCGTGTCGTTGTGGGAGGTGGCCATCAAGTCATCCATTTCAAAGCTCGACTCAAGGGTAACGTTGCGACAGTTCAAGAACAGTCTAGTGCAGTTCGAGGTGGATCTTCTCGATATGGATACCGACCACATCGAGTCATACACCACCCTGCCACTTCACCATCGCGACCCCTTTGACCGCATGCTCATTGCCCAAGCAAAGCACGAGGGCCTGCACATCCTTACCGCAGACCCGGCCTTCAAACTATACGACGTGAACGTGCTCGATATCTGAGCGGTCATGTCCGAGCTCGACGTACGCGAAAAGGTGAAGCTGCTCCCCCGGCAGCCGGGCGTGTACCAGTTCCTGGATGCGGGCGGCACCATCATCTACGTGGGCAAGGCCATCGACCTGCGCAGCCGGGTGGGCAGCTACTTCGGCACCACCAACGGCATGAGCGGCAAGACGCTGAAGCTCGTGCGCAACATCGCCGATCTGCGCACCATCGTTGTGGCCACGGAGTTCGATGCGCTGCTGCTGGAGAACTCGCTCATCAAACAGCACCAGCCCAAGTACAACGTTGCGCTGAAGGACGACAAGAGCTACCCGTGGATCCGCATCCGCAACGAACGGTTCCCACGCGTGGAGGGCATGCGCAACCCGGAGGACGACGGCAGCGAGTACTTCGGCCCGTATGCCAGCGGCAAGGTGATGCACACGGTCCTGCACCTCATCCGCAAGCTCTACCGGCTGCGCACTTGCAACCTCGACCTGTCGCCCAAGCACATCGCCGCCGGGAAGTACAAGGTGTGCCTCGAATACCACATCGGCAACTGCAAGGGGCCGTGCGTGGGACACTACAGCGAGGAAGAACATTTGAAGTCCGTGGCCGAGATCCGGCAGATCGTTCGCGGACGGGCACGCGGTGTGATGAAGATGCTCACCGACGCCATGCTCGGCCATGCAGAGCAGCTGGAGTTCGAGCAAGCCGAGCAACTGCGGGAACGCCTTGATCATCTCGAACGGTTCCAGCGGCGCAACACCGTGGTGAGCACCGACGTGGGCGATGTCGATGTGTTCACCATCGTGGCGGACGAGGGCGGCGGCTACGTCAACTACCTGCGCGTGATCGACGGTGCGGTGGTGCACGGGATCTCCGTGGAACTGAAGCGCAAGCTCGATGAAACCGAAGCCGAGCTGCTCCAACTGGCCATCGTGGAGCTGCGCGAACGGTTCAAAAGCACAGCGCCGGAAGTCATCGTTCCATTCGACATAGACCTGCGACTGCCTCACAGCACCATCAGCGTGCCCACGCGTGGCGACCGCAAGAAACTGCTGGAGCTGAGCTTCCGCAACGCGCAA
The DNA here is from genome assembly GCA_016699575.1 of Flavobacteriales bacterium. NCBI lineage: Bacteria > Pseudomonadati > Bacteroidota > Flavobacteriia > Flavobacteriales > Flavobacteriales bacterium. Next base: position 1,878,612 of record CP064979.1, read on the forward strand.
TACTTCCGCATCGACAAGCAAAAGCAGGAGAAGCTGGTGGACCCCGAAGCGCACACCACCCGCCTGATGGAGACCGCGCAGAAGGACCTGCGGCTACCGGCGCAACCCCGCCACATCGAGTGCTTCGACAACAGCAACACGCAGGGCACCGATCCCGTGAGCGCCTGTGTGGTGTTCAGGGACGGCAAGCCCAGCAAGAAGGACTACCGCCACTTCAACGTGCGCACGGTTGAAGGCCCCGACGACTTTGCAACGATGAAGGAAGCCGTGCACCGCCGGTACCGACGCCTGCTCGACGAGGGCGCCGATCTGCCGCAGCTCATCCTCATCGACGGTGGCAAGGGGCAGTTGAGCGCGGCCATGGAGAGCATCGACGCTTTGGGCCTGCGCGGCAAGGTGGCCGTCATCGGCATTGCGAAGCGCTTGGAAGAGCTCTACTACCCCAACGACCCCGTACCGCTGTACATCGACAAGCGCAGCACCACGTTGAAATTGCTGCAGCACCTGCGCAATGAGGCCCATCGCTTCGGCATCACGCACCACCGTGGGCGGCGCAGCAAACGGATCATCCGCACAGGGCTCGAGGACATCCCCGGGATCGGCAAGGCCACGGCCGAGAAGCTGCTGCGCCGCTTCGGCTCCGTGAAGGGTTTGCAGGATGCGCTGCTGGAGGACATCGCTGCGGAAGTCGGGGCGAAGAAGGCGGTGCTCGTGAAGGAAGCCCTTGTGAGCGTGGATTGATGCCGGTGGTCGAGATCCTCCTCCCCTTCCGCAATGCAGGCACTGCCCTGCACGCCGCCATTGAGAGCATCGCGCAACAGTCGTACACGGACTGGCGACTGGTGCTGGTGAACAACAACAGCCAAGAAGATGATGTCCGCATTGCGCAGCAATGGTGCGAGCGGGACGCTCGTATCGCACTCGTTCACGAACCGCATTCCGGTATCGCGCATGCGCTCAACACCGGGCTGGTCCAGTGCGCTGCGCCCCTCATCGCCCGCATGGACGCCGACGACATCGCGCACCCTGATCGTCTTGCACGACAGGTCGAGTATCTGATCGCGCATCCTAATGTCGGTGTTCTCGGCACGCGCACAAGTTTCGAGACCACGGTAGAGAAGAGCAGCGGCATGCGATGGTTCGTGGACTGGCAGAACAACATCCTGACACCGCACGAACACTATGTGAAGCGTTTCGTGGATGCTCCCCTCGCCCATCCGACGGTCATGTTCCGGCGCGAACTGGTGGGGCAACTCGGCGGCTATGACACCGGGCCGCTGCCGGAAGACCACGAGCTCTGGCTGCGTTGGATGCACCACGGCGTGCGGTTCGCCAAGCTGCCGGAAGAGCTGCTCACGTGGCACGATCACGCCGATCGCCTCAGCCGCACGCACCCGAACTACAGCGTGGACGCCTTCTTCTACACCAAAGCGAAGTGGCTGGCTGCATGGATCTGGCGGCGCTTCCCCTCCGGACATCCGGTCATCGTTGCAGGCACCAGCGGCCTCTGCCGATCGCGTGCACGCCTGCTGGAAGCTGCTGGCATTGCCATCCATGCGTTCACCGACGTGAAGCCGCGTGAGGTGTCCGGCTACGCCTTCATCCGGCACGATCGGCTACCACCGCGCGGGGAAGCACTCATCGTCTCGTTCATCAGCCAGCGCGGCACGGGCGACCGCATTGCGGCCTACTTCACTTCGCTCGGACTGGTCGAGGGTGAAGACTTCATCCTTGCCGCCTAGAGCACACGTTCGGCCCGTTTAGGGCGCAGGCGGTCGCGAACAAGGACCATGTGGGCCTCATCGCACTCCAACGTGGCCGTGCAGCGCGCAGGCTGCTCGGTGGTCCACGCGCTGCGCTCAACAATGCCCGACCTGTCGCAGAATTCGTGCAAGTGCTTCACGAAGTGGTCGGCCGTGGGAAGGGCATCAGGCCCAAAGAAGTCCCAGTGGAAGCGGAGGAGGGGCATGGGGAGTGAAGACCACGGAGGCACAGAGGCACGGAGAACGCAGGGAAGGGATCAGGCTTGGGTGATATCGCCGTTCACAACGCGTCGTATGCCATGCTTCAGTAGTGCGTCGTTGAAGTTGATGAGAAGGCCGACCTTCCGGTCGGTGAGTTTCAGGTAGGTGAGCAGTTGAGCGACATGCGCCTCATGGAACTGGTCGACGGTTTTCACTTCCACTATGACACGGCCTTCGACAAGGATATCCAAGCGCATGGTGGCCCCAAGAGGCTTCCCCTTGTAGGATACCGGAACGGTCAGCTGGCTCTCAACGATCAACCCACGGTCCTTCAGTTCTTGGATCAGGCATTGCTCACAGATGCTCTCCAGCAGTCCTGGCCCAAGCTCCCGGTGCACCTCGTTGGCCGCAGCGATGATCAGCGAGGTCAACTCGTCGATCGTTCGTCTCTTTCTCGTCTCCATCTTCTCCGTGCCTCTGTGCCTCCGTGGTCTTCTTCCCTCCGCCTTCTTCACGCCAGTCGCTCGCTCAGCAACCGCATCTCCATCATGGGCGCCATCTTCTCGTAGAGCATGCGATAGGTGCTCTCACTGATGGGCATGTCCACTTTCAGCTTGGCATTGATCTCGTGCACGCACTTCACCGCGTAGTAGCCTTCGGCCACCATGTTCATCTCCATCTGCGCTGCACGCACACTGTAGCCCCTGCCCACCATGTTGCCGAATTCGCGGTTGCGGCTGAAGGTTGAATAGGCCGTAACGAGCAGATCGCCGAGGTAGGCCGGTTCGTTGATGTCCCGGTCGATGGGATGCACGGCCTTCACGAAGCGTTCGATCTCCTGGATCGCACGCGCAACTAGTACAGCCCGGAAGTTGTCGCCGTAGCCGAGCCCCACGCTGATGCCGGCACATACCGCGATGACGTTCTTCAGGATCGCGGCGTACTCCGTGCCGTAGATGTCGTCGCTCAATGTGGTCTTCATGAAGCGGCCATTGAGCGCCGTGCCCATGGCCTGCGCCATGGCGTTGTTCTGGCTGGCGATCGTGAGGTAGCTGAGCCGTTCCATGGCCACCTCCTCCGCATGGCACGGACCGCACACAACACCGAAGTCCTTCTTCGCCACACCGCAATGCTCGAACAGGTATTCGCCCACGATCTGGTTGGTCTGCGGTACGATGCCCTTCACGGCACTGAACACGGTTTTCCCCGCCAGCTCCGACTTGTCCAGTTGATCCAGCGTATCCTTCAGGAAGGCCGAGGGCACGGCAACGATCAAGACATCCGCATCACGCACCACCGCGTGGATATCGGGGTCCATCGCCAAGCGCTCCACCTCGAACTGTGCAGCACTGATGTAGTCGGGATTGTGTCCGTACTTGCGGATGTGCTCAATGGTTTCCGCTCGGCGCACCCACCACCCCACACGCTGTTGTGTGCCGGTGAGCAGCTTCACCAAGGCCGTGCCCCAACTGCCCGCGCCGATAACGGCAATACGGCTTCGGCTCATTTGAAGGTGATGTCGGCGGTGACGCGCTTGCCTTCGCGCAGCACGGTCACCTGCGTGGTGTCGCCTTTCTTGAAAAGGCCCAGCGCTTTCATGTAGCTCATCATATCACTGATCTCCTGCGGCCCGAGCTTCACCACCACATCACCGGCCTTCAGACCGGCGGCGGCAGCGGACTTGCCCTCCGTTACGCCGTCCACGCGCATGCCTTTGCCGTCGTACATGTAATCGGGCACCACACCCATGGTCACCTTGAAGCGCGGTGTCTCGGCACTGTCGGCTTCCTGCGTTTTGGTGAAGGTCAATTTGCCGTCGTCGTTCAGCGTTGTAACCAGGCTCTCGATGTAGCGGGTGATGTCGAGCATCCCGGGGAAGTTGATCTTCTCGATGTCGTCGCCGGGCTTGTGGTAGTCGCTGTGGCTGCCGGTGAAGAAGTGTATCGCGGGAACGTCCTTCAGGTAGAAAGAAGTGTGGTCGCTCGGCCCGATGCCACTTGCGCTGGTCTTCGCCTTCAGACCGTTGATCTTCATGCGGTCGATCTCCGCCCAGCTCGGCGAAGTGCCCACACCGCTGATGGCCACGGTCTTCGACGTGTCGAGGCGGCCGACCATGTCGAGGTTGATCATGTAGTTGAGCTTCTCGATGGGCACTGTGGGATGCTTCGTCCACCAGTTGCTGCCGTACAGCCCTTTCTCCTCGCCACTGAAGCCGATGAAGAGGTAGTCGTTGCCGCGGGCGTTGTCCATCTCGCGCAGGTCGCGGGCCAGTTGCAGCATCACGGCCACGCCGCTGGCGTTGTCATCGGCGCCATTGTGGATCGCGGGCTCACCGCGGTGGAGGGATCCCTCATCGCCGTAGCCCAGGTGGTCCAGGTGCGCACCGATCACCACCACGTTCTCTTGGCCGTTGTCGATCATGCCCACCACGTTCATGCCGGTGCGTTGTTCGCGCACGATGTCGGTGTTGATCACGACGGGATTGCCGTCCACGATGAGCCCATCGTGCAGGTCGCCGGTGAGGAAAAGCACGGGCGCGCCGAGTGGCTGCACTTTCTCGCTCAGCCTGAACTCCGGGGATGTGGCGTCCTTGTCGTCGTTGTAGAACAGTACGGCCACGGCACCCTTGCTGATGGCCAGTTCGGCGCGCTTACGCAGGTCGTTGTGTTCGATGTAGCGGCTGTGCGGATGGACGCCGTCGGGGGAACTGACGCTGATGGCGGCCACCGCTCCTTTCACGTCCACGCCTTCATAGTCCGTGCGGCCCAGTTGCGGTGCATCGATGCCGTAGCCGGCCTTCACCAGCTTGCTGAAGACCACGCCCGTGTCGCAATAGGCCAACGGGAACCACTGCTCCAACACAGTGAACTTCTTGCGGCCCACTTGCAAGCTGTTCTTCAACCCCAGTTTCGGTTGCGCCGCGAACGTGAAGCGCTGGATGTAAGTGACGCTGTCGCCATAGGGGATCAGTCCAGCACTCTGGAACTTCCCGACGATGTAGTCCACGGCCATCTTCTCGCCCTTCGTGCCGGTTTCACGGCCTTCCAGTTCATCACTGCTCAAGTACTGCACATCGTAGCGCATCTGATCACGCGCATCCTGGTCGGTCATCCATTGTGCGCGGGTGACGAACGGGAAGAAGCAACAGAGGGTAAGGCTGGCAAGTAGGGCTCTCATCGTGGTGGTGCGGAACGGGACCGCGAAGATGCAGCCTACAACCCCTTCGCGAACGTCACCAAACCGTCAGCGAACCGCGCCCACGAAAGCTCGTTGCGCACCGCATCGAAGTTGTCCCGCATGCGCTGCGACCGGTCGCCCTCGAAGAAGGTCTTCAGCCCCTGGGCTATGGCATCGGCATCGGGCCTTGGCACCATGAGGCCGGTACGTTCGTGCATCACGGTCTCGGCCAAGCCACCGACATCCGTGGCGATGACCGGCACCCCGAAGTGGAAGGCGATGGCCGTAACCCCGCTCTGTGTTGCGGTGCGGTATGGCAGCACTAGGCAATCGGCGGCACTGAAGTACGCCGGGACTTCGGCGTCCGCGATGAAACGCTGGAACACGTGGATCCGTTCGCGCAAGGGATGGGCGTCGATCATTCGCTGGTACGGAGCGAAGTCCCCATAGGCCTCACCAGCAATGACCAACTGATGTGTGCCATCCAACTGGCCGAACGCCTCGATGAGCAGGTCGAGCCCTTTGTAGTCGCGGATCAGACCGAAGAAGAGTATCGTCTTCAAGGCCGGGTCCACACCAAGATGCGCAGCAGCCGCGGACCTGTCCCAGCGGGTGCCGAAGTGATCATAGAGCGGATGCGGCAGCACTTGCACCTGGGCGTCGGGCTTCAGCGCGCGGATATCATCAGCAACGGCTTGGCTGAGCGCGATAAAGCCGTTGTGCCGCTTGAAATAGTACCGCGCGAAGTCCTTGTCGAAAAAGCGTGGCTCGTGCGGAACAGCATTATCCACGATGCCGATCGCTTTCGCCCCGGTCCGGCGCACCCGCGCAGCAACGGCCCCCATTGCCGGACCGAAGAAGGGCATCCACATGCGTGTGAGCAACAACTCCGGCTTCTCCAACGCGATCCGGTTGGCGGCAGCGCCCCAGTTCAACGGCCACACGCTGTCGAGCACCCGCACCGCACCAACATCCGTTGCCGTGTCATCGGCCTCCACGAACTGCGACTTGCCAGGAAAGAGGAAGCCGGGATACTGCCGGGTGAACGTGAACGCCTTCACCTCGTGCTGCACGGCCAGCGCTTTGTGCAAGGCGGCACCGAACTGCGCAATGCCGCCCCGGTACGGGTGGAAGGCCGACAGCTCCGCAATGCGCATGGTGCGTCAAAGATGGCAGCGGATAGTTTGGCGCTCCGAGCCGACCATCATGAAACCACTGCCCATCGTTGCCCTGGTCTTGTCCTTCATGTCGTGCACGGAACAACCGCAACCTGCGGCGTCTTCCACGATCGCCGTTGTGAACCAATGGGCCGATGAGCGGATGATGGACGTTCTGGAGGCACAAGAGAAACGTGATGCAACCGCTTTGTGCGGATTCCTGTCCGACTCCACGGCCGCGGTGCGCAAAGCGGCCGCCACCGCGCTGGCAGCAGTGCAGGACAGCAGTGCGCGCTCCTGTCTCATCAGTGCTTTGGGCGATGCGCAAATGGATGTACGGCTTGCGGTCGCACGGGCCTTGTCCTACATCGCCGATAGCACCGCCCTTACTGCAATGGCAGCTGCAAGCAAGGCGACGACCGACACGCTGTTCGCCAACGCCATGAACGAAGCCGCTTTTTCCGGCAGTCTCTCGCAGCCACACGATGCCATGTGGTATGTGAGCTACTTGGAAAGTACCGACCCGGTTGTCCGACAGCGCTCGGCGTACCGCATGGCGCGGCTCAAGGCGGAAGAGCTCAATGGGCAATTCCCGAGCATACTCCATGCCCTACGAGTGGAGCGCGATGTCACGGTGGCAAGAGCCCTGATGTCGGCTTTGCGCACCGACAACAACACAGCAACGCTCAAACTGCTGCAGGACAGTTCTGTGTCGGCCCGTGACCCCTCTCTTCGGATAGCTGCTGTGCGCGCACTGGGCACAGAGAAGTTCAATGGGCATCAAGAAGCTGCCGATCACTTTTTCAACGCCCTTCGCGACCCCGATCCCGGCGTTTCGCGCATCGCTCTCGATGTGCTGCAGAAGCGCGAAGGGCTTGATGGTGCGCGATGCTGGCAGGAAGCCCAGGAAGGCGCCGCGCCGCACATCCAGCTGGGCCTTTACGGCCTGGCACTGAAGCATGGCGACGAGGGCACACGACAAGTCGCGCGCGGATGGCTGAAGAGCATGGGTGCTCAACCGCTCGACGACTACGCCCAAGCCGAACTCGTGCGTGCGCTGGCCAACGACCCCGACGTTGACATGATCCCCGCGCTGTTGGAGCAGATGACATCGGCCAAGGCCCCGGTCGTTCGACTTGCCGCGGCCGAACTGGCTGCTGCACGTGTTCGTGAGCAAATGAAGCGTGCCCGCTTCGCATCGCGCGAGGCCCAGTACGCCATGCTCGGCGAGGTGGTGCAGAAGGCAATCGCCACCAACGATGCCGGCCTCATCGCTTTTGCGTGCGAGCAATTGGGGGAGGAGGACAGCAGCGCCGTGCGCGTCATGGTCTCAGACTCCGCATTGATAGCATCACGAACACATCTGCATCCTGTTCGCGACCTGGAAACGCTCCAGCTCATCGAGCTGATGCTGGCCAAACGCAATGGCCTTCCTGCGCCGGAGCACAAGTCTCCGCCCTTCAACCATCCGATCGATCACGAACGGCTGCTCTCACTGGAACAGGGGCAGCGCTACCGCATCGCCACCACCAAGGGCGACATTGTCATTGCAACCAATGTGAACGAGGCGCCGGGCAGCAGCGTCGCGTTCGACTCACTGGTGATGGCGGGCTACTACAACGGCAAAGCCTTCCACCGTGTGGTGCCCAACTTCGTCATACAGGGCGGCTGCCCGCGCGGCGATGGTTATGGTGGCATGCCGTGGACCTTGCGCACGGAAGTCCCGGGCACCGGCTTCACCGCTGGTTCAGTGGGCCTCGCCTCAGCCGGGCGCGATACCGAGAGTTGCCAATTCTTCATCACGCACGTGCCCACACCGCATCTCGATGGTCGCTACACCAAGTTCGCGGACGTGGTGAGCGGCATGGACGTGGTGCAACGGATCGTTGTGGGCGACCGGATGGTGGTGGTGGAGCGCGTGGAGTAACCCGAGGTGCTGCCCACCTTTGCGGCAGCGACTTCCGCCACTTCGTGCGTCACAAGCATCGTTCATCATGCGCCATTCCCTTTTCCTGTTCCTCGCAGGAGCACTGCTGCTCGGCTGCCGACCCAAACACGACCTCACCGGCTGGCAATACAGCGACCCCATGAAGGACCCGGACCCGCGCTGGGCACACATCGACTCGCTGGAGAACAATGGCCTGTTCGCAGATGCGCTCACAGCTACCGAGGCTCTTCTTTCCGAGGCACAAGGCAAGGATGATTGGCGCAATGTCTTCCGTGCTACGCTCCGCCGTGCCGATCAACAGCAAGCCATAGGCACAAGCGAGGAGGCGGTACTGCAACAACTCGATCAGAGCATCCCGCAGGACCACTACCCGCTCAAGCAACTGCTCCACTCAGCAGTAGCCGAGCGTTGGTGGCAGTATTACCAGAACAACCGATGGACGATCCTTGAACGCACGAACATCGGTTCTGTCACTTCGAGCGCAGTCGAGACATGGAGCCAGGCGCAGTTCATCAACAAGATCATCCATCACTTCCGCGCGTCGCTTCAACCCGAGGACTCACTGAAGGCCACGCCGACGAGCATTCTCGGCGATCTGCTGCTGAATCCCGAGGGCACGATCACAGAGGATCCGAAGAGCGCCCCCCTCTCCTTGGGAGAGGGGACGGGGGTGAGGTTGCGACCCACCCTCTTCGACATCCTCGCCCACCGCGCACTCGATGTCTTCCGCAACACGGAAACCCGCCTGGCCGAACCTTCGTGGAGCTTCAAGCTCAATGATCCGCGGGCGTTCGCCTTGTTCGAAGCCTTCGCCAACAAGCCGTTTGCTCATCGCGACAGTACGAGCTGGGAGTTCCAGGCGCTGCGGTTGTACCAGCAGTTGGAGGCGAAGCACCTCGTGGCCGCCAAGCCCGATGCGCTGGTGGATGTCACGCTGCAGCGCCTGGCCTACGTGCGCGAACGGAGCACGCTGCCCAACAAGGACACCCTCTACTTGAACGCGCTGGAAACACTGGCTTCCCGCGTTCCGAAGGACACTTGTTGGGGCGATGTGCTCATGGCCCAAGCCCGATGGCATGCCGAGATGGGCGAGAAGTATGATCGCTCAACGGAGGGTGGGCCAGCCACTGCCCCGTGGAAGTGGGAGCGCAGTACGGCGCGTGTGCTGTGCGACAAGATCATCGCCCGCTTCCCTGCATCATTCGCGGCACGCAATGCGAGAGCGTTGAAAGCAAGACTAGAGGAGCCGTCATTGCAGTTGTTCGTGGAGGAAGCTGTTTCGCCGAACGAACCGTTCCGTGTTGCACTGGGATACACGAACACCAAGCAAGTGTGGTTGCGCGTGGTGGAGGACAAGGCGACCGTGGAAGAGCGGTTCGGTCAGGAGCGTGAACAGACCCTTCTGAAGGCGCGGCCCATCAACGAGTGGAACGTGGCATTGCCGGATGACGGCGACCTGAACAACCACCTCATCGAACTGCCCGTCGCCGGCCCTCCGCTCGGGCACTACGCCGTTCTGGTCAGCACTTCTCCAGACTTCGCAGCGCGGAAGGATGTTGTTGTACACGCGTCGTTCTGGTCCACCCAACTGTCGATCTCCGCACGCAGCAACGGTCCGGAAGTCGAGCTGCTCGTGGTGGATCGGATCACTGGTGCACCCATCAAGGATGCCATTGCCAAGTATTGGATCAACACCTACCAAAGTGGCGGTGCTCGGTTCAAGTCCAGCTCCGACTTCCTCAGTACGGATGAGAACGGCACCGTGCGCGCTGTCATCCCCGGATCAGGGTCGCAGGTCAAGTGGTCCGTTACCAAAGGTGGAGATGAGTACATCGGCGCACAGCAATGGATCGGCCCAGGCCGTGTTGGACCCGAGGGGCCCCAACTGCGCACCCTCCTCTTCACCGACCGCGCCATCTACCGCCCCGGCCAACCCATCGAGTTCAAGGGCATTGCCACGGTGAGGAACGGCAAAAACACAGAAGTCATCGCAAAGCGCCGCACGACGATGAAGCTCTTCGATGCGAACGGCGAACTGGTGGATTCCGTGAACATCACCACGGACAGCTACGGTTCGTTCAGCGGGAAGTTCAAGGCGCCGGGCGGGCTCACTGGCCAGCTGCGTATCCAAGAAGAGCACGGCAGTAAATACCTGCAAGTGGAAGAGTACAAGCGGCCCACGTTCGAGGTGGTCTTCGACCCAATCACGGCCGCGCCCAAACTGGAGCAACAGGCGGAAGTCACGGGCGTGGCGAAGAGCTATGCCGGCGTGCCGCTTGATGGTGCGCAGGTGAAGTGGACGGTAACGCGCAACGCCCGCATGCCGTGGTGGTGCGGGTGGGGTTGGCGCGGCTTTCCGGGGTGGGGACGATCAACCGAGATCGCAAGCGGCACAGCAGAGACCGATGCCACGGGAAAGTTCACGGTGAAGTTCTTGGCCACGGCCGATGCATCGTTGCCGCGCCAAGCTGACCCAACATTCACATACACGGTGGAAGCCAGCATCACCGACATCAATGGCGAAACGCAGAGCAGCAATACAGCGCTCAGCGTGGGTTACCGCAGCATCGACATCGCGCTGAACGTTGGCGAGAGCATCGACCGCAGCGCAACCGATAGCCTCGATGTGCGTGTGCAGAACTTGAACGGCCAGGATGTGGACGTGCCGATGACCGTGCGCATCCATGAGCTGGTTCTTCCCGACGGCACGCCCGAAGTGCAACGCCTGTGGCAACGCCCTGATCGCGTATTGGACGGTGAACCCGCCATCGATCCTGCCCGCGAAGACCCGGCACAGTGGAAGCGCCGCGCAACCGTGCTCGACAAGTCAGGCCACCGCGCCAAGGGAAAGGAGCTTTCGCTCAAGGGCATCAAGGATTGGCCCGTGGGCAGTTACCTCATTGAGGTCATCGCCAACGACGCCGATGGCAACGAGGTGAAAGCCACCAAACACATCACCCTCTTCGATCCCGACATTCAGAACACCGGCTTCGTCAACGAGGCCTTCCATGTGGAACGGATCTCCTCCCCTCTCCTTGGGAGAGGGGCCGGGGGTGAGGTAGAACCCGGAACGAAAGCCATCCTCCTCCTCAGCTCCGCCCTCTCCGAAGCCAACGCCCTGATGGAGATCGAGCGCGACGGTATCATCTCAGCCAAGCGCTGGTTCAAACTGACCAAGGGCCAGCAACGCGTTGAGATCCCCGTCACTGAAGAAGACCGCGGCGGTTTCACCGTGCACTTCCTGTGCGTGGAGCGCGGGCGTGCGCACCGCGAGCAGGTATTCATCGCAGTGCCGTGGACGAACAAACAACTGCAAGTGCAATGGAGCACCTTCCGCGACAAGCTGCTGCCCGGCGCCAAGGAAGAGTGGCGCTTGAAGATCAGTGGGCCCAAGGGCGAGAAGGTCGCGGCACAGTTGCTCGCTGGTATGTACGATGCTTCACTTGACCATTTCGTGCCGCACGGCTGGGACATGGACATCTGGCACGGCAACTACCCGCGCTTGGGATGGGACCACGTGGAGCCGTTCGGCATGAGCGGTGGGCAGGGGATCTACCGGGAGGTAGTGATGCCGCAGGACACGTCGCGGATCTACCCGTTCCTGATAACTGGATCGGGATGGGACCGGTATAGACATTTCCGTGGTAATGTGCTCCGCGGCGGACGGGCCGAGGGCACCTATGCATATTTCGATGGCGTTGAGGTCGCGGGGCAGGCATTTGCGGCAGATTCCGATGGCGCGATCGCACTTTCGAACTCGTTGGCATGGAGTGTCTCTGGTAACGCAAAGCCACTCGGCAAGGATGAAAACAAACCCACGGACCAATCATCAGCCCAACAACCATCAGCGCGCACCGACTTCCGCGAAACCGCCTTCTTCTTTCCCGACCTGCTCGCGGACAAGGATGGCAGCATCGTGCTGCGCTTCACCATGCCCGAGGCGCTCACGCGCTGGAAATTCATGGGCCTGGCACACACCACCGACCTGAAGACCACGCAGTTCACCAAGGAGGTCGTGACGCAGAAGCCGCTGATGGTGACTCCCAATCTACCGCGTTTCATGCGTGCAGGCGATCGCATAACGCTCACGGCGAAAGTCAGCGCGCTCGAAGGGAAACACTCCGGCACGGCATCCCTCGAACTCTTCGACCCTTACACGAACAAGCCGATCGCTGCCGCGTTCTCGTTGAAGAGCGCCACGCGCCCGTTCTCCGTCGCACCCGGCCAAAACGCCAACGTGGCGTGGGACATCACCGTTCCGGAAGGAGTGGACATGGTGAGTATGCGCATCACCGCGAATTCGTCCCCCTTTGAAGGGGGCAGGGGTATGGGGCACTCCGACGGCGAAGAGAAACCACTGCCCATCCTCACCGATAAGCTCTTGGTGACCGAGAGCCTTCCGCTGTGGAGCAGCAAAGCGGGCACGAAGACCTTCACACTGAACAAGCTGAAGAACTGTCACCCTGAGCTAGCCGAAGGGAGCACAACACTGAAGCACCAGTCGCTGAAGTTGGAGTACACGCCCAACCCGGCATGGTATGCGGTGCAAGCGCTGCCCTATCTGATGGAGTTCCCCCACGAATGCGCAGAACAAACCTTCAGCCGTTTCTACGCCAACGCTCTGGCCGCGCACATCGGGAACGAACGGCCCAGCATCAAGAAGGTATTCGATCAGTGGCGTTCCACCTCCCTCCCCACCGGGGAAGGCCGGGGTGGGGTGGCATTCACAAGCGCCCTCGAGAAGAACACCGACCTGAAGAACATCATCCTCGCCGAAACACCATGGGTGATGAACGCGCGCAGCGACCGCGAACGGAAGGAGCGCATCGCACTGCTGTTCGACATTCAGCGTATGGCCGATGAGGAAGCCACTGCACTGAAAAAGCTGCGCGATATGCAACTGCCCAACGGTGCGTGGCCCTGGTGGAGCGGCATGCGCGAAAGCCGGTACATCACGCAGCACATTGTTGCCGGCCTGGGTCATTTGGAGAAGCTTGGCGCCGCCGACCTGCGCCCCGACGGACAAGTGCAAGTGATGCTGCGCAACGCGGTGCAATGGCTCGATGCGGATGTGGACCGCGAGTACCGCGAACTCGCAAAGCGCACCAAGAAGGAAGACCTGGAGAAGTACGCGCCCAGCACCACCGACATCCACTTCCTCTATACCCGCAGCTTCTTCCCGCGTTGGCCCATCGACGGTGCAACGGCAACTGCTGCCAACTTCTACAAGCAACGGTTGGCGACGACATGGTTGAACTACGGCCTGCAAGAGCAGGGCATGATCGCACTGGCATTGCACCGCTTGGGCGACAAGTCCACCGCAGCCGCGATCATGGAGTCGCTGCGGCAACGCGCCACACAGAGCGAAGAACTCGGCATGCACTGGAAGAACTTCAATGGCGGCTACGACTGGTGGCAGTTCCCGGCGGAGACCTACGCACTGATGATCGAAGCTTATCACGAAGTGGCCAACGACCAAACCAGCGTGAACGAACTGCGCACCTACTTGCTCAAGCTGAAACAGACCACCGACTGGAAAACCACCAAGGCCACTTCCGAAGCGTGCTACGCGTTGCTGCTTACCGGTGATGACTGGCTCGCTGAGGACAATGCCCCATTGATCAAGGTGGGTGGCGTTGAGTTGAAAGCCGACAAGTCGGAGGTTGGCACAAGCGCGATGGAAAAGTCATGGAGCGCCGCCGAGATCAAGCCCGCCATGGCCGATGTGACGATCACCACCACGGCCGACAAACCCTCGTGGGGCGCCCTGCACTGGCAGTACTTCGAACGGATGGACAAGATCACGCCCCATGAAAGTCCGTTCAGCATCCGCAAAGAGGTCTTCCTCATGGAGCAAACCGAAGAAGGTGCGCGCTTGGTTGCGGTAACCGGAGACCAGGCGGTGAAGCCCGGCGACAAGCTCACCATCCGCATTGAGCTGCGCGCCGATCGTTACGTGGACTACGTGCACATGAAGGACCTGCGCGCCGCCGGACTGGAGCCCACGGAAGCGCTAAGCGGGTACAAGTACCAAGGCGGCCTCGGCTACTACCAGAGCATCCGCGATGCCAGCATGAACTTCTTCTTCGACCGCATCGCGCCGGGCACCTACGTGTTCGAGTACACGTTGCGCGTCACCCACGCCGGCGATTTCAGCAACGGTATCACCACCGCCCAGTGCATGTACGCACCGGAGTTCTCCAGCCATAGTGGCGGTGTGCGTGTGGCGGTTTCGAAGTAGCCCATCACGGCACATACTTTACCCCCATGAAAACAGCTTTTGCCTTCATCTGTGCCGCTGCCTTGGTCGCGTGCGGCGCTCCGGGCACCAGCGAGGAAACCGCTGACACCGGTACCACCACCGCCACAGGCAACACCATCGACCTGTCGCAATTCGATATGCCCTTGCTGGTGAACGTGCCGCATAACGGTCACGAACCCAAAGCCGTCATGAACGAGGAGCGGGGCCGTGCCGAGGTGAGGGCGGGCGAACACTTCGGCCTCATCGTCACCGAAATGGAACCCGACTTTGCGCGCCTGAAGGCCGACCTTGATCGCGACATGCTGGTGAAGAACACCATCACACAGGAAACCTCTGATCTGATCGTATACACCAGCGAGTTCCCCGACGGCACGGGCACCTTCACCCACTTCATGCAGGTGGTGCGCAGCGGCAGCCGCACGTTCGTGGTGGAGGACCTGCCGGACGGCCGGTTCAACGAGAGTGACGGACGGGCGATGGTCGGAGCGGTCATCGCAAAACCCGCCGCATGACCCGGTCCGCGCTCTTTGTGGTCGGGTTCGCATTGATGCTCGGCGCCCACGCCCAATGCGACAGCAGCTGGCGCGATTCGCTCGATGCCTACTGGGGCCGCATCGACCACGAATACGCCGACAGCGCGCATTCGCCCTTGAAGCCTGATGACAGGAAACTGTTCGAGCATTTGCACCGCTTCACGCCCGACCCGGCGTTCTGCTTAGCGGCCAGCTTCAAACCGGCAACCGCCGCGGAGCCCTTCGCCATGAAGACGACCACCACACGCGCGCCGCTCTACAAAGTGCACGGTTGGTTGTCCTTCACGATCGGTGAACAGGACTTCACCCTGCCCGTGTACGAACCGGCAACGCCGATCCCGGGCCATCCGGGCCATCTCTTCCTGCCTTTCACCGACCTCACCAACGGCGAAGAGACCTATGGTGGTGGGCGCTACATCGACCTGCAAGCACCCCTGGCGGAGCAAGTCCACATCGACTTCAACCGCGCCTACAACCCTTACTGCGCGTACAACGACCGTTACAGCTGCCCTATTCCGCCGCTGGAGAACCACATCGATGCCGAGGTGCGGGCTGGTGTTCTGAAGTTCCACGATTAGCCCGCGACGGACCCAGATCTTGGCCCGTCCGACAGGTCGCGCCGCTCGACGAGCACCCTTGACACCCTTGCCAAACGGTGGGCACCCCGATTAGATTTGGCACCCTTCACCGGAGAGCCATGCAAACAAGTACCCGTTCCTTCTTTACCGTAACAGCGCTCTTCGGCGCGCTCGTTCCCGCATTTGCCGGCATGTTGGTGGTGGAAGGCCATTACCAAGGCAAGAACCTCTTCGTGCAGAACCCCTTCAGCGAAGCGGGTGTGGGTTTCTGCGTGTACGAAGTGACAGTGAACGACCTCGTGGCCACGGACGAGATCAACAGCAGTGCGTTCGAGGTGGACCTGGGCAACTACAACCTGAAGCTGGGGGCGCCGGTGTCGGTGAAGATCAAGCACAAGGACGGCTGCGGCCCCACTGTGCTGAACCCCGAAGTGCTCCGCCCCAAGAGCACGTTCGACATCGTGAAGCAGGAGATCGCCTCGGACGGCACCTTCAAGTGGGTGGCCACCAACGAGACGGGCGAGCTGGCCTACATCGTGGAGCAGAAGCGCTGGAACAAATGGGTGAAGTGCGGCGAAGTGATGGGCGCCGGAACACCCGGTGAGCACAGCTACGAGTTCAAGGTGACGCCCCACAGCGGCGAGAACACCTTCCGTGTGAAACAGGTGGACAGCACCAAGCGTCCGCGCTACAGCGAGGCGGTGAAGTACACCGATGCCAGCGTTGCGCCCGTGACCTTCACACCGGCAAAGCCGAGCAAGGAGATCGTCTTCAGCAAGGCCACGCTGTACGAGATCTATGACCAGTACGGCAACATCGTGAAGCGCGGTTACGCTGATCGCGTGGACGTGAGCACGATGAAAAAGGACATGTACTACCTCAACTACGATGTCCGTATGGGCGAGACCTTCATCAAGAAGTGACCGCCGTTCGTTGAACCCATTGCCAAGACCCTGCTACCCGGCGCGCAGTGCGAAGGGGGCAGGGTCTTCGCTTTAGCCCCCGCCATGATCCGCATCGAACACATCGGCATTGCCGTGAAGGACCTGTCTTCCGCCGAGGAGACCTATGCACGTCTGCTGGGCGCTCCAAGCTACAAGCGCGAGGCCGTGGAGCGCGAAGGCGTCATCACATCCTTCTTCAAGGTGGGGCCGAACAAGATCGAGCTGCTGGAAAGCACAACACCCGACGGCCCGATCGCCAAGGCCATCGAGAAGCGCGGCGAAGGCATCCATCACATCGCGTTCGAGGTGGACGACATCCGTGCGGAGATGGCGCGCTTGAAAACGGAGGGCTTCCAATTGCTCAGTGAGGAGCCCAAGCGCGGTGCGGACAACAAGCTCGTCTGCTTCGTGCACCCGCAGAGCGCGAACGGTGTGCTGGTGGAACTGACCCAGGAGATCCCAGCTGAGAGCTAGGCGGTCGTTTCCCCCTCGGGCAAAGGCGCCTCGGCAGGGGTTGTCATGAGGCCATCATTCGCGCCAGCGTCGGGTGCTGCCTCGTTCTTCCTCGGATAAAAGCGTCGCTGGAAGAGAATTAGGCAGATGACGCCCACGCTGATCGACGCATCGGCAATGTTGAAAATGGCACTGAAAAAGGTGAAGGTCTTGCCGCCCACGTACGGCATCCACTCCGGCCATTGCGCGTTCTCGATGATCGGGAAGTAGAACATGTCCACCACGGATCCGTGCAGGAAGGGCGCATACCCCTCCGTCGACAGTTGCGCAATGCCGTGGTACTCCTTCACATCGCCTGAAGGCATCAGCGTGGCGCCCTCGTTCCAGATCAGCCCGTAGAAGGTGCTGTCGATGATGTTGCCCATGGCGCCTGCGAAGATCAATGCCATGCAAAGGACCAGTCCCCTATGGCGGTTCTCCCGCACCAGCGAACGCAAGTACCACGCAATGCCGATGACGGCCACGATGCGGAAGAGCGTAAGCATCAGTTTGCCGGTTTCTCCGCCCCAAGCCAGGCCGAACGCCATCCCCGGGTTCTCGATGAAACGCAGCTTGCACCAATCGCCGATGAGCGGGATCTGCGTGCCGTACGGCATGGTCAGTTTCACCCAAACCTTCAGCCATTGGTCGGCCAGGAGGATGGTGAATATGACGGCTAGCGCGCGCTTCACGGTGGTGCGGTCCTGTTGGGGCCTTTGCACGATGGGCGGCCGTTACGCCGCCCATCGCAGGTCATTCGTTCGTTCGTCTAGCTGCTCATCTGCTGCTTGGCTTCGATGCTCAGGGTGGCATGCGGCACCAAGCGCAGGCGCTCCTTGCTGATCAGCTTGCCCGTGACGCGGCAGATGCCGTAGGTCTTGTTGCGGATGCGCAGCAGGGCGTCCTCCAAGTGCTTGATGAACTTCTCCTGGCGGCCAGCCAACTGCGCCGTCTCCTCGCGGCTCAACGTCTCGCTGCCATCCTCGATCATTTTGAAAGAGGGACTGGTGTCGTCGGTTCCGTTGTTGTCGGTGTTGGCGAGCGTCTGCTTCAAGAGGTCGTAGTCCTTGCGGGCCTCCTCCAACTTCTTGTTGATGATCCCTTTGAACTCCTCCAACTCGTCATCGCTATAGCGAGCGCGATCGTCCTGCTTCATGTTCTTGTTGATCTTGGCCATGGCCGGTTTCGGCGCGGGGAAAGCCGGCCGGGCCACTTGTTTTACAACGGGTGCTGCGTTTTTCGAGGCGTCATCTTGTCTTCCGCCCCGGCCGCGCTTAGCGGGTTCGGCTTTCGCGACCGGTGCCTTGACCTCCTTTACCGGTGCGGGTTTGGGAGCGGGAGCGGGCTTGGGGGCGGGCTCTGGCTTCGCCGGGGCTTTGGTGGCTACGGCTTTTGCCGGCGCTGCCTTGGGGGCGGGTGCTGGTTTCTTCGTGACGGGCGCAGCCTTGGGCGCCACTTTCTTGGGCGCAGGCTTCACGACCTTCCCACTTGTGCGGGACGCGGACGTCTTCACCGGTGCGGCTTTCTTGGCTGGAGCCTTCTTGGCAGGGGCGGCCTTCTTCGTGGGTTTTGCAGCCGGTTTTGCTTTCGCTGCGGGTTTCTTGGCAACAGCCTTCTTAGCGGGCTTGGCTGCTTTCTTGGGTGCTGGTTTCTTGGCCATGACGGGACCCCTTTTGAAATTGATCCGCGAATATAGACGCAACCCTAACCCGCGGCCGTCAGCTTTTCCACGGCCAGCGTGCATGT
Organism: Flavobacteriales bacterium; assembly: GCA_016699575.1. Lineage (NCBI taxonomy): Bacteria > Pseudomonadati > Bacteroidota > Flavobacteriia > Flavobacteriales > Flavobacteriales bacterium. Next base: position 1,897,413 of record CP064979.1, read on the forward strand.
GAGCCGATCGTCGAGCGCAATGGTGTGCACACCGGTGGAAGTCCCGCCCATATCCGCTACCAGCAGTTCATCCGGGGATGTGACGGCAAGTGTTTCGGACAGGATGTAAGGTGCGTGGAGGCGGATCGCAGCTTCGAAACCGTCCGCGGCATTACGCTGGATGCGCAGCGCGATGCGGTCCGTCACCTCCAGCCCCGTCTCCTTGCGTATGGTCTGGATGCGGCTCACGAGTTCGCGGGCGATGCCTTCCTGGACGAGCGGTTCATTGAGGGTAATGTCCAACGCCACCGTGAGGGCGCCATCGCTGGCCACGCTCAGCCCGGGAATGTTCTCAGCGGTGATCTCCACATCGTCGCGCAGGAGTTCCACTTCCTGTCCTTCAACGGTAAGCTTCATGCTGCCCTTCGTTTCCAGCTCGGCGATCTGCGCCTGATCGAACGCGGTGACGGCGGCGGCAACCCCCTTCATCAACTTGCCCATGCGCGCACCGAGCTTCGGGAAGATCGGCTTGATCTTCTTGGTCAATTTGCTTTCGCTTGCGTCGAGGATCACGAGTTCCTTCACGTTCACTTCGCTCAACACCAGATCACGGATCGCTTCGAGATGTGTGCGCATGGCGGTGTTGGTCACCGGCACCATCATCTTCTGCAGTGGTTGACGAACGCGATGGCCTTCTTTTTTGCGAATGCTCAACACGAGCGATGTCAACTTCTGCGCGAGCGCGGTGCGGTGTTCAAGCTCAAGGTCGATGGCCTTCTCATCCTGCTTCGGCCAATCGCTCAGGTGAACACTTGTTCCGGTGAGGTCGCGGTACAGCCGGTCGCTGAAGAAGGGCGCGATGGGTGCGCTCAACATCGCGATCACTTCCAGGCAACGGTGCAGTGTTTGGAACGCCGCGTTCTTGTCCGAGCCCATCTCGCCCTTCCAGAAACGGCGACGGTTCAAGCGTACATACCAATTGCTCAGGTCCTCGACGACAAAGTCCTGGATCGCGCGCGCGGCGATGGTGGGCTCGTAATCGGCGTAATTGGCGTCAGCCAGTTTCATCACGCTGTTGAGGCGTGAGAGGATCCAGCGATCGGATTCGGTGAGAGCCAAAGCAGCCTCATCCCCCAACCCCTTCTCCGGCCTCACCCCAGCCCTCTCCAAAGGAGAGGGAGCGAAGCCATCGATGTTGGCGTACAGCGCGAAGAAGTTGTAGGTGTTGAAGAGCGCGCGGAAGAACTTGCGCTGCACTTCGGTGATGCCCTCCGCGTCGAACTTCAGGTTGTCCCACGGCGAAGCGTTGCTGATCATGTACCAGCGCACGGCGTCGGCACCGTAAGTGTCCAGCGTCTTGAAGGGATCCACGGCGTTGCCGAGGCGCTTGCTCATCTTCTGGCCCAACTTGTCCAGAACCAGGCCGTTGCTCACCACGGTCTTGTAGGCCACGGAATCCTGCGTGAGCGTGGCGATGGCGTGCAGCGTGTAGAACCAGCCGCGCGTCTGGTCCACGCCTTCGGCAATGAACGCTGCAGGGAACTTCTCCTTGAAGGTGGCTTCGTTCTCGAAGGGATAGTGCCATTGCGCGTAAGGCATGGCGCCGCTGTCGAACCACACGTCGATCAGGTCGGTCTCTCGGCGCATGGGTTTGCCGCTCGGCGAGACAAGTACAAGGTCATCAACGAACGGGCGATGCAGGTCCACGGTGTCGTAGTTCGCGTCGGACATATCGTTCGGGTCGAAATCGGCGTACGCGTCGGCAGGCAGGATGCCTGCCTTGACACTCCGCGCGATCTCTTCCTTCAGTTGCTTCAGCGAACCGATGCACAGTTCTTCATCGCCATCGGCCGTGCGCCAGATGGGCAGCGGGATGCCCCAGTAACGGCTGCGCGAAAGGTTCCAGTCCTGCAGGTTCTCCAGCCAGTTGCCGAAGCGGCCGGTGCCGGTGCTTTCGGGTTTCCAATTGATGCCCGGAATCCCTTTCTCAGGATTGCCCTTGTTCAGCTCAACGAGCCGGTCCTTCTTCGCGGTCACACGCACGAACCAGCTATCCAGTGGGTAGTAGAGCACGGGTTTGTCGGTGCGCCAGCAGTGCGGATAGTTGTGCTCGTACTTCTCCACCTTGAAGGCGCGGCCCTCGGTCTTCAGCTTGATGGCGATGCGCTCGTCCACGCTTAGGTACTTGTCGCGGCCTTGCTTCTTCGCCTCGGCGGCCATCTCTTCCGTGCTCAGGTATTCAGCCTTCACGTACTCGCCCGCGAAGTCGGTCACCCCCGGTTTGAAACGGCCGCGGAGGTCCACCAAGGTGAGCGTGCCGATGCCGTGCTGACGTGCAACGCGCATGTCGTCCGCGCCGAAACTCGGGGCGGTGTGAACGACGCCAGTGCCCTCTTCCGTGGTCACGAAGTCGCCGCCGATCACCTTGAAGGCATCGCCGCCTTCGGGCTGGGCGTAAGGAAGGAGTTGCTCGTACCGGATGCCCTCGAGCTGGTGGCCCAAGAACTCACCGTCGACGTTCCATGGGATGTTCTTCCCATCCTTCTTGTAGTCGTCGAACGAAGCATCCTGGCTCTTCTCATTGAAGTACGCGTTCAAGCGCGCCTTCGCCAGCACAACGGTCTGCGCTTCGTGGGTGTACGGGTTGAAGGTCTTCACCCGCACGTAGTCCAGCTTCGGGCCGACAGAGAGAGCGGTGTTGCTCGGCAACGTCCACGGGGTGGTGGTCCAAGCCATGATGAAGACATCGCCGAAAGCATCCTTGAAGAGGAACTCGCTCGCGTGATCGGGTTTCACTTTGAAGAGCGCGACGGCACTGGTGTCCTTCACCGGTTTGTAGGTACCCGGCTGGTTAAGTTCGTGTGAGCTGAGACCGGTCCCGGCGGCGGGCGAGTATGGCTGGATCGTGTAGCCCTTGTAGAGCAGGTCCTCGTCGTAGAGCTTCTTCAGCAGGTGCCACACGCTCTCGATGTACTTCGTGTGGTAGGTCACGTACGGCTTCTCCAGATCGAGCCAGAAGCCGATGCGCCGCGTCATGTCGTTCCACACATCGGTGTAGCGCATCACGGCCTTCTTGCACGCGGCGTTGTACTCCTCGATACTGATCTTCTTCCCGATGTCCTCCTTGGTGATGCCGAGCTCCTTTTCCACGCCGAGCTCAATGGGCAGACCATGCGTGTCCCAGCCGGCCTTGCGGTCAACTCGATGGCCTTTCTGCGTCTGGTACCGGCAGAAGATGTCCTTGATGGCGCGTGCCATCACGTGGTGGATGCCCGGTAGTCCGTTCGCGCTGGGCGGCCCCTCGTAGAACACGAAGGGCGGGGCATCCTTGCGCAGTTCGAGGCTCTTGCCGAAGGTGTCCTCGGTATCCCATTGCGTCAATACCTCCTCGGCGACCTTGGGCAGGTCGAGTTCATCATACTGCGGGAAACGCGCGGCCATCGTGGTTTTTGAAGGGGCGCGAAAGTAGCCTTGTCAATTGATGGCCGGATCCACCCGCGCGGCAGCGGGCCGCTCATGGCGACTTGTCCGGTGCTGGTCGAACATAACCGCCCATCCAACGCTTCGCCCAACCGTTGGCCACACAATGCTGCTAGCTTCACACCACCAAAACCCTTGTTGTCATGAAAAAACCCCTACTCACTCTCACAGCTCTCAGCCTTGTTGGAACGGTGACCGCGCAAACGGTGCTCATCAACGAGGACTTCGATTCCTACAGCGTTGGTTCGGCCCCGGCCACCGTGAATCCTGCCGCGTTCGCCCTTTGGCCGGGCGGGGGGGATCAAATTGTAACGGACTCGATCGCCCACTCCGGCACCCAAAGCATGGCGTGCATAGCCAGTGCTGCTGCCGGCGGCCCCGGCGATCTTCTGCTCCTCTTGGGCGACCAGACCAGCGGTTCCTTCACCCTCAGCTGGTGGATGTATATCCCATCCGGCAAAGGGGGATACTTCAACATCCAACACACCGAGGATGTCAGCGCACCCTCGTTCGCCGCCGAGGTGGTCTTCCTGGACGGTGGATCGCTCGATGGTATGGCCGATAACACGGCCATCACCGGCAGCTACACACAGGACGCATGGTTCCAGGTGAACCTGTTCTTCGACCTGAACGACAGCACGGCATCTTTCCTGATCGGGTCCACACCGATCGCCACGTGGGACTTCGCCACTGAAACCGATGGCGCAGTGGGACCGAACTCGCTGGGTGCTATCGACTTCTTCTCGTACGGCGGTGGTGCACCCACGGTCGGCGAGTACTACGTGGATGACATCTCCTACATCCAACTGCCGGGCGGCATTGGCATGGGCGAGTTGGCTACGGCTGCTGAGTACAGCGTCTATCCGGTCCCCACAAGCGATGTGCTGACCTTGGCTGGCCCGGCCGGCCGCCAAGCCCAATGGCGTTTGTTGGATGCCACGGGCCGCGTTGTGATCTCGGCTTCGGTTGCAGCAGAGCGCAGCGACATCGATGTGTCCGTGCTGAAGGCTGGTGTTTACACCATGGAAGTGCTGCACGGCGACCAGCTGGAGCGCCATACGGTAGTGCGCAACTGAGCGTCTGTCCTGTTCCGTTGGAAACCCCGCCCAGATGGCGGGGTTTCTGCTTCCGCGCCAGTTGAAAACCCGTTGACCTTCCAAGGAAGTGGCCTTCGGAGGCGGACGATCTTTGTTAACGGAACAATAGAACGGGCCCCTCGCGGGTTCATCTTTGGACTGCCCCGGGATGTTGACGTCCCGGCTTGACATAGTGGATGCATACGGGGAGGGCCGGTTGCAGGAATCAGGGACCTGCAAGGATCATCGTCTCATAGGGTTAGGTAAACCGAGCCCTCCCCACCATCCGCTCACTCACTTAACGGTTCCGGCGCTTTAGCAGTACATAGGTCTGCTCCTGACTTCGCAACGCTGCGTGGCTCCGTGGGCGTTTTCGCATGGCGTTTCGAAGGCTTTCATCGACCACGCGGGCTTTCACGTTATCGCGCCACTGGAGCCCAAGGACATCGAGCACTTCCCGGCGCAGCGCATCGTCCACGATCGGGAAAGCGCATTCGATCCGGCGGTCCATGTTGCGCTCCATCAGATCAGCACTGCTCAGGTACACCAAGGGGTCCCCATCCTTGTGGAACACATAGGCCCGGGCATGCTCCAGATAGCGGTCCACAATGCTGATCACTTCGATGTTGGCGCTCAGGCCAGGAACGCCGGGCACCAAACAACAGATGCCCCGGACAATGATGCGCACGGGCACCCCGGCATTGCTGGCGTGGTAGAGCTTGCTGATGAGGGCCCGGTCCTCCAGACTGTTCAGCTTGAGCAGGATGCCCGATGCTTTTCCTTGTCGGGCGCGGCGGGCCTCATCATCGATCATCGTCTCCAGGGCCGGCCGTAACCCGTCGGGGGCCATCAAGAGCCGTTTGGTGCGCAGGGGGGTGCGCCGATCGGCCAAATGGCGGAAGACGGCCGCCACCTCCTCGGTGATCTCCGGTCTGCTGGTGATCAACGCGATGTCGGAGTAGATGCGCGATGAGCGTTCGTTGAAGTTGCCGGTGCCCAGGTAGGCGTATCGTTTGTTGCGGCCGCCCTCCGTGCGATCGATGAGCAACAGTTTGCAGTGCACCTTGAGGTTCGCGTAGCTGTAGAGCACCGTCGCGCCGGCCTTCTCGAGGCGTGCACCCCAATACAGGTTGCTGCCTTCGTCGAACCGGGCTTGCACCTCCACGAAGACGGTCACCTTTTTGCCGCGTTCCAATGCGTTGAGCAGCTCGGCACAGACCGCACTTCCATCGGCCACGCGGTACAGTGTAACGGCGATGCGCTTCACCGCAGGGTCATGCGCCGCTCGTTTCAGCCAGTCCACGATGTGCGCGAAGTCGTGATAAGGGAAGTGCAGCAGAACGTCGCGGTGCCGGGCCGATTGGAAAAGCCCTCGCCCGCCGCGCAGTGCATGAGGGAGAATGGGCGTATGCTTAGTGTCGCGCAGCGCTGCCTTTCCATGCAGTGGAAGCGTGAGCAGGTCGCTCATGTGGTGGTGTCGGCCGCCAGGCACTAGGTCGGCAGGCACAAGGCGCAGGGCCCGCACAAGAGCATTCAGCATACCGGCGGGCATTTCACTGTCGTACAGGAACCGGGCGGGCACACCGGTCTTGCGCTTCTTCAAGCTGCGGCGCACTTTGTCCACCATGTTCTCCGCGTACTCCTCCTCCAAGTGGAGTTCGGCATCGCGGGAGAGCTTGATGCTATGGCAGGCCATCACCTTCTGATCGGGGAACAGATGCGGCAGACCGATGCGCACGACGTCGTCGAGGAACAACAGGTCGCGTTTGCCGCGCGCAGACGGTAGCTCCACGAAGCGACCGAGCTCCGAGCTCGGGATGTTCAACAGCACCTGCCGCTCTTTCCGGCCCTGCTTGATGCGGCACGTGAAATAGAGCTTGCGGTCTTCCATGAACGAAGCGCCGCCCCCACGGACGGGGACCGATCTGATCAGAGGGGCGGCATGCTGCAGGAACCAGCGTTCCACGAACACCAATTGCTTCCCCGAAAGCGCCTGGGGGCCGAGCAATCGGATGCCCTGCTTGGAGAGCGCGGGAAGAATGGTGCGCCGCCAGACCACGCCGAACCGGCGTTGCTGCCCGACCGCCACATGGTTCAGCGCAGCGACCAGCTTGGCCGGTTGCTCGGCAATGACCTTGCGTTGTTTGCGTTTCAGTTGCGCAAGGCTGCGCAAGCTGGCCACCCGCACCCGGTAGAACTCATCGAGGTTGCTGCTGTGGATGCCAAGGAACTTCACACGCTCGAACAGCGGCACCTTCGGGTTCTCGGCTTCTTGCAATACCCGCTCATTGAACGAGAGCCAGCTCAGGTCCCGTGCGATGAAGCGCTCCTGCACGGCCTGCACGCGTGCAGCTTCCCGCGACCCCGAACGGCGCTGTTTCAGGTCGGCGAGGTTGATCGCTTTCTGCATGCCGAAACGCCGCTGCGCGTAGCGCGTATGGAAGCGATGACCCTCGAGGTATGCGATGTTGGCGTTCAACCATGCTTTGGCGGTGGGCGGCTTGGGCAGCCGGTGCGACAACTCTTCGCGCAGTCGCTCGCTCTTGTCAAGGAAATCGGGCTGGCCAGCCTTGGCTTGGTCGGCATCGCGCAACACGGCCTGCAACGGCCCGCGCGGCGACACGCTCGGCCGTGTGGCCATGATGAGGGCACGAATCCGCAACTGATCCACGGCCGACACCCCGTGCCGGGCAAGGAAGGTCGACGCGATGCGCGCGCTTTCCTTCTCGTGGCCCTTGGCCTTGCGGGCGTAGCCGGTGTCATGGAACAGAGCGGCGAGCTCCACCAAACGGAGATCATGCGCGCCCAAGCCGCTGGCACGCCCAATGGCAAGCGCCGTGCGCGTTACGGCCAGGGTGTGCTCCAGATCATGGAAGGTCAGGTGTGCCGGAATGCGTTCGGCGAACCACTTTCGCACAAAGGCGCGGGCTTTAGGGAGCAACGATGCGTGGGCCATGGACCGGCGCAAAGTACCCGGGTCGGGAACCGCCCGTGTTAAGCCGCCGTAGGACCGCCCGATATATTTGACCGGACCCCCACATGCAGATCGACACGGCCCATACGCTGTACCAAGCCTTGGGCAGCGACCGCAGTGCGTGGGTTTTCGCGGGGGCTTTCCGCGACGAGCATACAGCCGACCTGATCCAACTGGGAGAGGCTTTCGCGGACCGGGCCGAAGCCGGGCGCGACGTTCGCAACCGGTTGGCCTATGTGATGGTGGAGGCTTTCCAGAACGTGGTGCGGCATGGTGTGGCCCATGACGCAACTTCAAAAGGCACCATGCTGCTGCGCGACTGCGGCAACGGCTTCGAGGTGGTCACCACCAACCAAGTAGGTGCCGAGGACAGCACGAAGCTCCGCGCGGCCATGGAGCACCTTGCCGGGTTGGACAAAGACGAGCTGAAAACACTCTTCCTGGAGCGGCTACAGGGCAATAAAGTGAGCGATCGTGGCGGCGCTGGATTGGGGTTGATCGAAATGGCACGACGCAGCAACACGGGACTGCGCCATATCATCACTGCCGGAGACGGGGCGGAGGGGGCGTTCGGACTGGCTGTCTCCATTGCCGCCAAAGACTCTGCAGGCTGCGCACCGCTCGACCTGTCACCACAAGGCTGGTCCGCTCTGCTTGGCAAGCATCGGGTGCTATCGGCCTACCGCGGGAACATGAATGCGGGCATCCAACAAGTGGTACTTCGCATGCTTGAGAAGGGTGCCGACGGGGATGCCGTGCGTGGCAACATCCACATGCGGGCCTGGCTTTCGGCGACCGAGCTCGTGGAGAGCATCCTCGGTCCCGAGGTATCCGAAGTGGTGTTGGTCCTGGGTCGGGGTAACGAAGGTGATCGCATGGCCATCGGCATGTACATGGCCCCTGCCGCCGCCGACCGGCTGGACCTGGCCGTGAAGGAGGCCAATGATCTGAGCCCGTTCGAGCAAACGCGTCGCTACCGGGAAGTGCTGCTGGAGAAAGCCCAAGGCGGAACCCCGGTCGCACTGCCTCTAATGGACCTCTTGCGCACGGGCGGTGGCAAGCTGGACATGATGAAGTGCGGCAACAGCGAGCGGGTGTTCGTATCGCTGGGCCTGAACGTCTGATCGCGCGTGCTGATGGGCCATCTTTGCGGGGCTGGCCGCCGAGCCCTTTCTTAGCACCGCCTTCCGATGCATACACCGCAGGACTACATCCCGATCGCGATACAGACCATCATCGCCGTTGGCTTCGTAGCCATCGGTTTGGGCGCGGCTGCATGGCTGGGGCCCAAGCGCAGCGGCCGGGTGAAGAACGAGAACTTCGAATGCGGCATTGAGCAGGAAGGCAACGCCCGGTCGCCGTTCAGCGTGAAATACTTCCTCATCGCCATCCTCTTCGTTCTGTTCGATGTGGAGGTGATCTTCATGTACCCGTGGGCGGTCAACTTCAAGACGCTTGGGCTGTTCGGCCTCGTGGAGATGTTCCTGTTCCTGGCCTTCGTGCTGGCCGGGTTCTTCTATGTGATCAAGAAAGGCGCGCTCAAGTGGGAGTGAAACGGATGGACTGAACGACCATGAGCAACGAGATCATCCGCCCCAACACCGCCGTAGAACCTCGTCCTGCGTTGGGCAAACCCACCGTGGTGCCAGGCCCCCAAGGCCACGAAGGCGCCGGTTTTTTCGCCACACGCCTGGAGGATGCCGTGGGACTGGCACGCCAGAACAGCATTTGGCCGTTGCCCTTCGCCACCAGTTGCTGTGGCATCGAGTTCATGGCCACCATGGCCAGCAACTACGATGTGGCGCGTTTCGGCATGGAGCGCCTCAGCTTCAGCCCGCGACAGAGCGACCTGCTCATGGTGATGGGCACCATTGCCAAGAAGATGGCCCCGGTGGTGCGCGAGGTGTACACGCAGATGGCCGAGCCCAAGTGGGTGCTCAGCATGGGCGCGTGCGCCAGCAGTGGCGGCATCTTCGACACGTACAGCGTGCTGCAGGGCATTGATCGGATCATCCCGGTGGATGTGTACATCCCGGGCTGCCCTCCACGACCAGAGCAGGTCATCGATGGCATCCTGAAGATCCAAGCGCTCGTGGGCCAAGAGGGTTTCCGTCGCCGGTACAGCAAGGAGTACGAACATCTGCTCAAGACCTACAAGATCGACTGAGGAGCAGAAAGAGACTCACGCGGAGACGCGGAGAGCGCGGAGAAAACCAACCCGACCAAAGCGTGCCAGCCTTCGCCATCAAAGCAGACCAGGACCAAGCGGTGGTCGATTCGTTGATCACGACGTTCGGCGAGAACATCATCGGCATTGTCACCCCGAACGCAGCCGAGGGGGACATGATGGTCATCACGGTGAAGAAAGCCGCGACCCATGATGTGCTCAAGCACTGCAAGGAGCAGTTGGGCTTCAACTTCCTCACCACCCTATGCGGCATGCACTACAGCGAGCGCGAAGCATTGGGCCTCGTGTTCCACCTGCACAACATGCGCGGCGGACACCGCATCCGCGTCAAGACCGAAACGCCGATCAAGGATCCGGTGTTCCCCACGTTCACCGACCTGTGGGACACCGCCAACTGGATGGAACGCGAGGCGTTCGACTTCTACGGTCTGGAATTCAAAGGCCACCCGAACCTGAAGCGGATCCTGAACATGGAGGACTTCCCGGCGTTCCCGCTTCGGAAGGACTACCCGCTGGAGGACCCTACGCGTGAGGACAAGAACGATAGCATGTTCGGCCGATGAGCAAAGAGATCGTACGTCCCGACTACTGGCAGCACGATCTGGTGCCCGCCGATGACCACAAGGAGCTGAACACGCTCAACCTTGGTCCTACGCACCCCGCCACGCACGGCATTTTCCAGAACGTGCTGACGCTGGACGGCGAGGTGATCCAGAGCGCCGAACAGACCATCGGCTATATCCACCGCGCGTTCGAGAAGCTGGCCGAGCGCCGCCCGTTCTACCAGATCACCACCCTCACCGACCGGATGAACTACTGCAGTTCGCCGATCAACAACATGGGGTGGCACATGACGGTGGAGAAGCTTTGCGGCATCGAACTGCCAAAGCGTGTGGAATACATGCGGGTGATCATGATGGAGCTGGCGCGCATCGCCGACCACGTCATCTGCAACAGTGTGATCGGTGTGGACACCGGTGCGCTCACCGGCTTCACCTACATCTTCCAGCAACGCGAGAAGATCTACGATATCTACGAGGAGGTCTGCGGTGCGCGTCTCACCACCAACATGGGCCGTGTTGGCGGGTTCGAGCGCAACTTCACTGACAAGTCGTGGGAGTTGATCCGCGCCTTCGTCAAGGACTTCCCCAAGGCGCTGAAAGAGTTCGAGAACCTGTTGATGCGCAACCGCATCTTCATGGACCGGACCATCAACTGTGGCGCGTTCCCTGCAGACAGGGCGTTGAGCTATGGATTCACCGGCCCCAACCTGCGGGCCTGCGGCGTGGACTATGACGTTCGCGTTGCCGACCCTTACAGCGGCTACCAAGACTTCGAGTTCATCATCCCGGTGGGCCAAAGCGGCGACACGTACGACCGCTTCATGGTGCGCCAGCAGGAGATGTGGGAGAGCCTCAGCATCATCCGGCAAGCACTCGAGAAGCTGGACAAGATCACGGACAAGAAGACCTTCACCGCCGATGTGCCCGAGTGGGTGCTGCCACCCAAGGAGGCCGTGTACAACCAGATGGAATCGCTCATCTGGCACTTCAAGATCGTGATGGGCGAGACCGCCGTGCCGATCGGTGAGGTGTACCACTGCGTGGAGGGTGCGAATGGCGAGCTTGGCTTCTACTTGGTGAGCGATGGCGGTCGCACCCCGGCGCGGCTGCACTTCCGGCGCCCGTGCTTCATCTACTACCAGGCCTACCCGGAAATGATCAAAGGCAGCATGTTGAGCGACGCGATCCTCACCATGAGCAGCATGAACGTGATCGCGGGAGAACTCGACGCTTGAGATGGGCGCCACGATCAAAGCCGTCACCACCAAGGAGGGAACGCCTTCCTTCAGCTTCAGCGATGCGGCGCTGGCCGAATGCCGGGGCATCATCGCCCGCTACCCACAGGGCCGCAGCAAGAGCGCACTGATCCCCGTGCTGCACATCGCGCAGACGGAGAACGGCGGCTGGCTGAGCGTGAACGCCATGGACGCCGTGGCCCAATTGATGGGCCTGCAACACATCGAGGTGTACGAGGTGGCCAGCTTCTACAGCATGTTCCACCTGCACCCGGTGGGCCGCCATGTATTGGAGGTGTGCCGCACTACACCCTGTATGGTGCGCGGCAGCGACGACATCATTGCCTATCTGGAGAAGAAGCTCGGCGTGCACGCCGGCGAGACCACCAAGGACGGCATGTTCACGCTCAAAGGCGTGGAGTGCTTGGGCAGTTGCGGCACGGCACCGATGCTCCAGTGCGGGGCCAAGTACCACGAGAACCTCACCTTCGATCGTGTGGACGCACTGCTGGACGAATTGCGCAACCAACCCAAGAGCAACTACACTGACCGATGAACGCAAAGTTGCGAGTGGTGAGCGGTGAGTGGCAGCATGGCCCCATTGCGCTTGGGATGACAAGGCTGCCACTCACCACTCACCGCTCGTCACTCGCTACTTCTTGAACATGGGCCGCAAACTCCTGCTCCTGCACGATAACGTGCCCGGCATCCAAGGCTTGGACGTGTACCGCGCGAACGGCGGCTACCGCAGCGTGGAGAAGGCGCTGAAGACCATGGCGCCGGAGGCCGTGGTGGAAGAAGTGAAGAAGAGCGGACTGCGCGGTCGCGGTGGTGCGGGCTTCCCCACGGGTATGAAGTGGAGCTTCCTGGCCAAACCGCCCGGTGTGCCCCGCTACCTGGTGGTGAACGCTGACGAAAGTGAGCCGGGCACCTTCAAGGACCGCTACTTGATGGAGCGGATCCCGCACATCCTCATCGAGGGGATGATCACGAGCAGTTTCGCACTGGGCGCCAACCTGGCGTTCATCTACATCCGCGGCGAGTACTTCTACGTGAGCCGCATCCTGGAGCGGGCCATTGAAGAAGCGCGTGCAGCAGGCTGGCTTGGGAAGAACATCCTCGGCACGGGCTACGACCTCGACATCCATGTGCAAGTGGGGGCTGGCGCGTACATCTGCGGCGAGGAGACCGCGCTCCTGGAAAGTCTCGAAGGCAAACGCGGCAATCCGCGCATCAAGCCCCCGTTCCCTGCGGTGAAAGGCCTCTACGAATGCCCCACCGTGGTGAACAACGTGGAGACCATCGCAGCCGTGGTGCACATCGTGAACGACGGTGGCGAGGAGTACGCCAAGATCGGTGTGGGCAAGAGCACCGGCACGAAGCTCATCAGCGCGGGCGGCAACATCAAGCGCCCGGGCGTGTACGAGATCGAACTGGGCGTGTCGTGCGAGGAGTTCCTCAACAGCGATGAATACTGCGGCGGTGTGGAAGGCCGCGCGTTGAAGGCCGTTGTACCGGGCGGCAGCAGCGTGCCCATCATTCCGGCCGAGCTGTACTTCAAGACGGCCAAGTTCGAGCCGCGCCTGATGACCTACGAGAGCTTGAGCGATGGTGGCTTCCAAAGCGGAAGCATGCTCGGCTCGGGCGGATTCTACGCGTACAACGATGCGCAGTGCATCGTGCGCAGCACCTGGAACCACACGCGCTTCTATCATCACGAAAGTTGCGGCCAGTGCAGCCCCTGCCGCGAAGGCACCGGTTGGATGGAGAAGATCCTCTACCGCTTGGAGCACGGCCAAGGCCGCACCGACGATATCGACCTGCTGTGGGACATCCAGCGGAAGATCGAAGGCAACACCATCTGCCCACTGGGCGATGCCGCTGCATGGCCCGTAGCCAGCGCCATCCGTCACTTCCGCGACGAGTTCGAGTTCCACGCCAAGCACCCCACCAAGGTGAAGGACCCGAAGCACTTCGAGAAGGAACCGTTCCGGAAGGAGGTGAAGGCGTTCGCTTGATCGCTCAGCGCGCGGTCGCGCTCGCCTTGTTGTCCACCTTGTCGATCGTCCACAGCGCCACGGCGTTCCGTTTGCCCTGCAGGCTGATCTCCCCCATGGGCCTGCGCTGGTAGCGGCCTTCCGGCAGGCGCAAATGATCCATCAGGTCCTGGCTCAGCAGGATGTCCACCCCCAAGCGGTTGCAGCTGTTCTGGATACGCGCGGCGGTGTTCACGGCATCGCCGCTGAAGATGGGCTCCTTCTTCACCAATCCCACTTCGCCGGTGGTCACCGCGCCGCAATGCAAGCCAGCCTTGAACTCGGGCAGCAGGCCGTACGTGGCGCGGTAGTATGCCTCGCGCTGCTGTAGTTTTTCACGGATGCGGAAGAAGCACTCCAGGCAGCGTTGCTCCTTCAGGCCACGCTGCATGCGCCATGTCACGCTCACTTCATCGCCAACGTATTGGTACACCTCGCCGCGCGTGTCAATGACGGGGTCGGTGATATCGGCATAGACGTCGTTGAGCAGGCTGAAGTATTTCTTGTGCCCCAGCTGCTCGGCGATGCTGGTGCTGCTGCGCATATCGAAGAAGAGGAAGATGCGCTGCTCTTCGCGCGGGGTGCTGTACCGTCCGAACAACAGCGCAATGCCGCCGCTGCCGTACTGATCGCTGATGCGCACGGCCATCATCAACACGCCAGCCACCAGCACACCGAACACATAGCGGCCGACGAACGCATAGGACCCAACGGGGAGTTCCGTACGCCAAGCCACCACCAGGAACACCACGAGCAACAAGATGCTCACGACGCCCCATGCGCTGAGGAACGCGAACTGCCGCAAGCGCGGTCTCAGCACGAACAGGTGCACCAACGCGAAGACCAACCCCGCTGCCGCCCCCGAACCGGCGAAACGCAGAAGCGTTGGTACGAACGCTGCATCGAGCCCCACCTGCTCCAACACGACGGCTTGGAACAACGCCGCCAAGGCGCCCAGCACGGCCACGACCAATCCCATTCGCAGCGTGCGCTGGAAGCGGAGGATGGTGCGGGACCGAGTGAGCATGACCGGAAAACCGCGCGAAGCTATCCGGGCGTGTTGGTTGAATGTTAAGACGCAGTCGGTATGGACTGAAGTCAAACAATGAACATCTTTGAAGTAGAAGGTCCAAGCCATGGAAATGAAACCCTCCGCTCGACAGATGGTCGCCGTTCTTACTGCTGTCGTTTTCTCCACCGCCGTCCTCGCGCAATCGGAATTCCAGAAGTTCATTTCCGCACCCACCGGTGATAGCTTGTGGAGCTTCTCATTCCACCCGACAGCCGATGGCGGTGGATTCGGGGCGATGAAGCTGGACGGAGCCCAGTACGCAGAGCGGATAATCCGCTTCAACGGCGCCGGGGTTCCGCAGTGGAACAAGAGTGTCCACTTCACAGCAGCGCCCGCTTCCGCGATCGCGGCTCATGCCGGTGTCTTGGCCGATGATGGACTTTTGCTTTGCGATCGCGCGTATTGGTCCATGGTCGATCAGGACAGCAGCGTCCTTCACCAGACCATCGCAAAATGCGACACCACCGGAAACCTTCTTTGGGCGAAACGATATGCGCAACCGGTCGAAACGCCTGCCATGTTCTACGGTGCAAAGCGCATCGACGCGCTCGCAAACGGGTCCAGCATCGTAACGAACTACGGGCTCAGCACGGTTGGTGTCGGGGATATCTCCCATCTATGCATTGCGGCCGACGGTACTTTTCTCTGGTCGACCTCTTGGCCAACCGCATTCACCTTTTGTCAGAGCCTGGAGTTGGCGTCGGCAGCAACGACTGATGGTGGTCTAGTTGTCGCCGTTGCCTGTGGCACGTCAAGCGGGGTCATTGAGACTTGCAAACTCAGCTCCTCCGGATCCATGCTTTGGCATCGTACGATCGAGGTTAGCAATGCCCCTTGGAAGACCGGACTGATCGCCATGGTGGCTGGTCCGAACGGTGGCGTTTTATTGACCGGCCACCGCGAGGCCGGCCAGTTGATGTACAACTATGCGATCTGGATGGATGCTGCTGGCGATGTCTACCGGCACCGTTGGGAGCCGAACCAGCGTTACTTCAAGCCACTGCTTTGGACCGATGGCGGTATCTGGCAGACGACCCATTGGGGCTGGACACACATGGACACCACAGGGTCTTTCGTTGACCGAACCTTCGAGCTTCTTCCAGGATGGTGGAGTGCGCCCATCTGGCGGACCAGAACCGTGAATGCCGATGTGTTCTCCCTGGATTCGCTGTGGCTGGCCGGCTACCACCGTGAACAGGACACACAGTTCGGCTTTACAGAGGTGCGTCCGTTCCTGATCAGAACGGCCCTCGATCCGCTTGTTGGATGCAACTTCATCGAGTTGCCCAACCAACTGATCAACTATCTGGAACCGCCGGATTCCTTGGTCGAGGTTTTCGACCTGCCCTTGATCGTTCCGGTTGCAGCCACTGTGGTGGATACTGCGATGATCGTTGTGGATCATCCGGTCAACACGACCTACGACTTCTGTTCGTTGGTTTCAGTCCAAGAACACCAAGTGTCGACCTCAATAACCCTCTCGCCTATCCCCGCCATGGATCAGATCGTTTTCGAGGTCCCGTTCACCGGTGGGGCGGGGGGCTCTTGGACGATTCTCGACCTGTCAGGCAGGCATGTCATAGCTGGACCTCTTGGCATAGACGTTCGGCAAACGGTGGATGTTTCAACCCTCTCGGCCGGGACCTACGTGCTCCAGTGTTTGGCCGAGGGAAAACGGTCCTCAGCGCGATTCGTCAAGCAGTAGTTCACTCCAGCACCACCACCCGTTCCTTCGGCACCTTCACACTATAGCCGAAGCGCCACTGCTGGTTGGTGCGGGGCCCCACCGCGACCTTCCATGTCAGGAAGCCCTTCTCGGCGTTCACCTCGGCCCCGCCGTCCTCGTCCAGCTTCACTTCTATTTCGTTGCGAGCGGCCACTGGGAACTGATCGGTGATGGTGAGTTCGATAGCCTGCGGCTTGTTGTTGCGCACGGCGATCTCCCAGCCCACGCTCTCGGTGCGTTTGTTGCCCACCACTTGCCGCTGGCTGAAGTCCTTGCGTTTGGTGCGCTGCACGCTCACGCCTTTGTCGCGGCCCAAGCTGATGTCCAGTGTGTCGCCCACACCACCGAGGTCGAGCAGGCTCTCGCCCACGTAGGTCCCCTCGAAGTAGATATAGGCCGGACCTGCGAGCAGGTTCAAACCCTCCCATCCTGTTACCTGTGCAAAGAGGAAGGCATCGAGGTCGAGCTTGGGGGTGCAGTAGTAACGGTAGGTGCTCTTCAGCTCCTGCTCCTGCACGCCCACTTGGTGGTTCTGGCCGTCGCTGGGGATGGTGTACGGCACGCTGATCGGGAACTCGAAAGTGGTGGTCCGCTGAACGACGGCTTCGGCCAGGCTCGTACTGGCGCTTACGTTCTCTATGGCATCGTAATCGTCCTCCCCGAATTCGATCTTTTGACGACGGATGCGACGAGTGCTGTTCAGTGACACCACGCCCGAGTGACCCGGCAGCAAATGGTCTGCCTCACCCGACATGCTTGGCATCGCCTCAATTTGCTTTGCGCTGAGCCTTTCGACACCCGACCTACGGATCTGTAGCTCTTTCAGCTCAATGGACACGGGCGCCATGTTCACGTTCATGGTGCCGTTGTAGATGCTGAGGTGCTGGCTCTGATAGCCGATGTAGGTGAACTGCAGCGTGCGGCCCAACGCGGGAATAGCGATGGCGTAGTAGCCGTCGGCATTCGTGGCGGTGCCGTTGAGGATATTGCCCCCTGCATCCATCAGGGACACGGTGGCAAAGGGGAGCGGTTCGCCGGTGGTGGCGTCGCGCAATATGCCGCGCACATCGCGCACATTGGCGTTGTAGTTCTTCTCCGTGGCGTACGCGCTAGGTGGCATACCGAAGTCGAGGCGCCAGGTGCGCAGCTCCGGCATGATCGCGTCTTTGTTCGGCTGGCCGCTACTGAGGGCAAGCTGCACATCCTTCCATTCCTCACCTGTGCTCTGGTACACCTGCGCTTTGTAGGTGAGCTGCAACGGCTTAGTGATGTCGGCCACACGGATGTCGTAGCTCGGGCTCCAGCCGGCGCTGCGCACCATGTACTTGAGCGTGAGGGCGGCTTCAACAGCGGCGTTCGCGCTCACCTCCACGAGCACCTCGCTGGTTGCGCGCGCTTTCTTGCCCTGCACTTGGTTCAGTTGCAGTTGCAGCTTCCTGAGCTGTTCGTTCAGATCATCAACACGGGCATGGCGCTCCAATCGCTTCAGTGCGATACCCTCCTGCCGCGCCAGCAAGTAATCGTTAATGCTGCGCAGTTGCTCGAGGCTCAGCCCTTGGTCACCCGCAATGACGTCGTTCTTCGCCAACCGCGCGTCTTCTTTCTCAAGCACGGCCAAGAGACTGTTCTCCTTGGTCAGGTCGGCCTCCGCCGCCTTGATCCTTGCCTTCAGCTCGGTCACTTCGGCGCGGTCCAGCTTTTCCTCCAGGTAGTTCAGCCGGTGCTGCACGCCCAGGATGGTGAATGAGCCGTTGCCGCTCACCTGGATGTTGGCGGGGTCCACCTCGTCGCTCAGCCCCGCAAACAGCAGCGTGCTTGTGCCCTTGGGCAGGTCGATACTGCCGGTGCGTGTGACCTCAGCACCGCTCAGGAACACCTTCACGGCAGTGATGCGGGTGGTGATGGGTTTTTCCGCGCCAAACGACAACAGGGGTGCTAACAACAGGGCGAGGGTCAGGGTTCGCATGGGGTGGGTTCAAGGATGAAGATGCACAACGCATTGTCAATGCACAGCGTATGCGCGTGCACATCCCAACTTCGCGCCCGCCTGTACACCTCTGGTCGCCATGCGTTCGGTCCACTTCCATGATCTCGGCCTCATCGACTACACCACCGCGTGGGACCTGCAGACGCGGCGTTTCCAGCAGACCATCGACCGCAAAGTGGCCAATCGCGACAAGACCGAGGAAGACCAAGTACCCACCGAGGACCACCTCTTCTTCTGCGAGCACCCGCATGTTTACACCCTGGGCAAGAGCGGCAAGCAGAGCCATTTGTTGTTGAACGCGGACGGTCTGCTCGAGCGGGGCGTGCAGTTCTTCCCGATCGACCGCGGTGGCGACATCACTTACCATGGTCCAGGGCAGATCGTGGGGTATCCCATCTTCGATCTTGACCATCACTTCACCGACATCCACCGCTTCTTGCGCACGTTGGAGGAGGCTGTCATCGGCACACTGGAGGTCTATGGCATCAAGGGCGGCCGGATCGATGGCCTTACCGGTGTGTGGGTCGACGCCGGCCAACCTGCGAAAGCACGGAAGATCTGCGCTTTCGGCATCCGCGCAAGCCGGTGGGTCACCATGCACGGCTTTGCCTTCAATGTGAACACCGACCTCTCCTACTTCAACAATATCGTTCCCTGTGGAATTGCGGACAAGGGTGTGACGAGCCTTGCCTGGGAGCTGGGGCGGCAGGTGGACATGCACGAGGTGAAGGACCGGTTGAAGTTGGAGCTGGCGGACCTGTTCGATGTGGAACTCGTGCCGGGCGCCACCCTGGCACTGCCACCGCAGTGATCCCATCAATACGAGCGGCTCACTTGAGCACCACACGGATCATGTCCAGCTCCACCTCGAAGGAGCTTCCGGGGCGCTTGGCAAGTATCGTCTCCCGCAGGGCGTCCAATGTGGGGTAGTCGTTCCGCCCCACAAAGAGCCGCGCGTCATCGATCAACAATACGTGCGGGTAGGGTGAGACGAGGATGCTTGCCAGTTCCGCATCGATGGGACAGTCAACATCACCGCGCGCCGTAACCCCCGCGGAGTAGTGCCCGTCCAGAAAGAAGAGGGCCGTCGCGTCGAGCTTGGGTACCAGGTCCGCAAGAACTTTCCCGCTGTCGCCTTGGTGGATGGATACATGGCCATGGTCTTTGAACCGGGCCACGGCCTTGCGCCATAGCACCTCACTAAGCTCCACACTGTGGATGCGCTCGAACTTCCCGAGCTGCGCTCGCACCATGGCACCGAACGCGGTCCCCGTCTCGATCAACACCTTGGCCCCGCTCTGTTGGCGGTACCGCTCGATGATCCGCTGCTTGATCAGGTGAGGTACCGGCACTCCCCTAGTGCCGTTCTTTTCCCACCGGGTCAGCTCGTTGCTCGCCCTGTGATCGTAGTACAGGTCCCGGATGTCTTGGGGGATCCATTGCAGCAGTGGGGAGAGAAGGCGTTGCAGCACGGCCGTGAAGGTACCGCCCAACAACGGGCGGTACTACAGGTGGCTACATTCGCTGCATGCGCTTCCTCCGCAAGATCCTCCTCTGGCTCGCCGGCATCCTCGTGGTGCTCGCCGGGCTGCTCTATGCAACGGGCAACAAGCACATCCTCAGCGGTGTGCGCTTCACGTACCTCATTGGCCGCACCGCGCCCGAGATCGACGACCGCGACTTCTTTCCCAGTGAACCGATCGCTGCACGCAACCCGCAACCTTGGCCCATGCACCGCATGAACGGCCAAGTGGCGCTCGCGACCGCCGATGAGGACAAGCTCAAAGAGCTGCACTCCGTTGGTTTCGTGGTGATCAAGAACGACAGCCTGCTCTACGAGAACTACTGGAACGGCTGGAACGCCGACAGCGTGAGCAACAGCTTCAGCGTGGCCAAGAGCTACGTGAGCCTGCTCACGGGCATCACCATGCAGGAAGGCAAGCTGGACAACGTGTTCCGGAAAGTCGGGGAGTTCCTGCCGGAGTTCGATGATGCCGACTGCAAGAAGGAGATCAACCTGCGACATGTGCTAACGATGAGCACCGGGCTCGACTGGAGCGAGAGCGGCGCCGATCCGTTCAGCGACAACGCCAAGGGCTACTACGGCGACGACGTGCGCGCATTGTCGTTGGGCCAGCCCTGCCGTGATACGCCGGGAACCAAGTTCGACTACATCAGCGGTAGCACGCAGGTAATGGCCGAGGTCTTGGAGAAGATCCATGGCCAACCCTTGGACCAACTGGTGCAGGAGAAGATCTGGGGACCGCTCGGCTCGGAGCACGAGGCGTACTGGGGCAAGGACCGCCCGGACGGTGACTTCAAAGCGTTCTGCTGCTTGTATGCTACCGCGCGCGACTTTGCCCGTATCGGTCAATTGTACCTCGACAGCGGTCTGTGGCGCGGCAAACGCATCCTTCCGTTGGAGTTCTGGCAAGCGAGCATCACACCCGCCGACCTTTCCGACGGAGATGGCCCTAACAAGCGCTACGGGTACTTCTGGTGGCTTGCTGAGCTGGACGGGAAACCCATCTGGTACTGCCGCGGCTTCCACGGCCAGTACGTGGTGGTGATCCCGCACGAGCGCACCGTGATGGTACGCACCGGCATGAAGCGCGAAGAGGTGAACAAACAGGGCCACCCGAAGGATGTGTTCGAGTGGATCAGGATCGCCCGGAACATCACTTCACAAGCCCGTTGAGCCAGGATGAAGAAGGACATCATCGTTCCGAAGGTGGAGGGCGTGGCCATGGCCGTGGTGCGCGAGGAAGAGGAAGATGGAAGTGCGGCTTGGTACGTGTACCTGCTCAACCGGAAGGATGTCAGCCTGAGCAACGTCCTTGTCAGCTCCCAGGGTTACGGGCAGGTGAAGGATGAGCAGGTGCGCACCAGCGAACTGCGGCACTACATCGAAGAGCTGCAACCGCTCCACTACGCCCGCATCGAGCGCATCATGGAAGATGTGTTCGCGCTCAGCAACCAGTACTGGCTGAGCTTCTACGTCGGCACCACCATCTTCGACAAGAAGTACATCTTCCTTCCGGAGAGCATCCAGGAAGAGAACTTCACCACCGTTCCGCTCATCAACAAGCGCGGTGTGCTCATCGAGTAGGGTCTTGGCTGCGGACTATCGGGCAACGGCGTGGAAGGTGTCGGCGCCTATCTTCGCCGCCCGCTCAACGGTCGCGTGGCCGAGTGGCTAGGCACAGCTCTGCAAAAGCTGCTACTGCGGTTCGAATCCGCACGCGACCTCGATCAACCGAATGCCTCGACAATGTCGGGGCGTTCGTGCGTTCAGGGGGTCTTGATGAACCGGGCTGCGCGAGGTGTGCCGAGCACTGGCTCCGTGACGAACGAATAAACACCCGTCCGCAAGTGTTCGATCCCGATGGCGCTCGTTGCCAAACGCCCGAAGTAGACCACGGCACCGTGCTGGTCAACGATCCGGAATGGTGTTCCGGGCTCTGCACCAACGACGGAGATCCGATCGGAAACCAATGTGGGATAAATGCGAAGTGCCGGCTGTTGCGCACCATCCGCCAGCCCCACATCATCCACCACTTGGGCGCTCCGGTAGTGCACACTGTTCGTGGCCGCATCCTGCCAGACCAAGTGGAACACACCATCACGGAACGCAACATCCGGATTCTTCTGCGAAGTGGCCAGGGCGAGGTTCACCGTATCGGGGTCGGACATGCCGCCCCACCCTGACACGCTCCAACGGAAGAGGATCTCGAACTGGCCGACCTGTCCCTGCTGCCAGGCCACACCCAGTGTATCGCCAGCCCCCGCAATGCGGGGGTAGTTCTGGCTCTTGTTCATCGGCTGGCCCGGGTGCAGCTCTACAAGGGTCCCTGCGGCAAGTGTCGCTGGGTCGAAGCTGCGCCCATAGCTCTTGGTGCCGTTCACCTCCGCGCTCATGAAAACACAGTGCACAC